>DASWLY010000172.1:0-6450 GCA_036400035.1 Allosphingosinicella sp. | reverse complement strand
GTTGACCGTGGCGGCGTTGACGTCGGCGTCGTCGATCGCCTCCTCCTTGTCTTCGCCCGCTTCGCGAATGGCGGAGGCGTTATCCTCGAGCCTGTCCTCGACGATCTCGTTGGTGGTGTTGTCGGCGATGTCCTCGAGATTGTCCGCCACCGAATCGGCATTTTCAGCGACATTGTCGCCGAGGGTGTCGTCGCCCTGGCCGCCGCAGGCGGCGAGCGAGAGCAATCCCGCGGCGAGCGCGGCTTTCAACGTGAATCTCATATTTTACCCCTTCATCCGGCCCCTCATAAAAGGACGCCCCAGCGACGTGGGGCTGAGGCGTCCAATGGGAACCCCGCGTGACCGTTTGGGGGCTCGAACCGGGGAAGGAAACGTAATAACCTGGGTTAGGTTCCCCCGTAACGATCAGATCAGGCCGGCGAGCGGGCTGGACGGATCCGCATACCGGCGCTGCCCCATCCTTCCGGCGCGATAAGCGAGGCGGCCGGACTCGACCGCGAGCCGCATCGCCCGCGCCATCGTCACCGGATCCTTGGCTTCCGCGATGGCGGTGTTCATCAGGACTCCGTCGCACCCCAGCTCCATCGCCACGGCCGCGTCCGAAGCCGTACCGACTCCGGCATCGACCAGCACGGGCACCCTGGCGCCTTCGACGATGAGGCGGATCGTCACCCGGTTCTGTATGCCCAGGCCGGAGCCGATGGGAGCGCCCAGCGGCATGATCGCGACGGCGCCGGCTTCCTCGAGCTGCTTCGCGGCGATCGGATCGTCGACGCAATAGACCATCGGCTCGAAGCCTTCCCCGACCAGCGTCTCGGTCGCCTTGAGAGTCTCGCGCATGTCCGGATAAAGGGTCTTCGCCTCGCCCAGCACCTCCAGCTTCACCAGGTTCCAGCCCCCTGCCTCGCGCGCCAGGCGAAGCGTGCGCACCGCTTCGTCGGCGGTGAAGCAGCCGGCGGTGTTGGGCAGATAGGTGACCTTCTTCGGATCGATGAAGTCCATCAGCATCGGCTGCTTCGGATCGGAGATGTTGACCCGCCGGACCGCGACCGTGACGATCTCGGCGCCCGACGCCTGCACCGCCGCGGCGTTCTGCGCGAAATCCTTATACTTGCCGGTGCCGACGATCAGCCGCGACGTGAAGGTGCGTCCGGCGACGGTCCAGCTGTCGTCGGCCGCCGTGGCGGGATTCGCAATTCGGCGTTCTGCATTCACGCTTTGGTTCCGCTCGCTGCCATGGATGAACTCGCGATATAGTCGCGATCGCACGCGGCGGAAGCCGTTACGAGGGACCGGAAGAACCGGGTTTTCTAAATTCCTCCCCGAACTCGCTCGGGGAGGGGGACCGCGCGAAGCGCGGTGGAGGAGTAGTCCGGCCTCAGCTTTGCCCCTCCACCACTCCCCCAGACAAGCTGGGGGAGGAGCAAGCAAGTCAGCCGCCGCCGACGAAGGTGACGATCTCGTAATCGTCGCCGTCCTCGACCCGCACCTCGGCGAGGGTCGAGCGGGGCACGATCTCGAGGTTGCGTTCCACCGCCACCCGGGTCGGCTCCAGGCCCAGCTCAAGGGCCAGGTCGGCGACGCTTATCCCCCGGGGCACCCGCCGGTGCTGGCCGTTGACCGTGATCGAGGCCGTCTCGTCCACCTTTGCGCTCCTCCAAGCGCCGCCCTATAGCGCCTCGCCATGGCCAGACCACCCATCATCTATGTGCTTAACGGGCCCAATCTCAACCTGCTCGGCACGCGCGAGCCCGAAATCTACGGCTCCGACACGCTCGACGAGATTGCCGGGCAGATCGAGGACCGGGCGCGCGAGCTCGGAATCGAGGTCGAGATCCGCCAGTCCAACCACGAGGGCCATCTGATCGACTGGCTGCACGAGGCGCAGGCCGAAGGCGCCAAGGCGGTGATCCTCAACGCCGCCGGCTTCACCCACAGCTCGGTGGCCCTGCTCGACGCCGTGAAGGCGATCTCGATTCCGGTGATCGAGGTCCATCTCTCCAACCCGCAGGCGCGAGAGAGCTTCCGCCGAAGGAGCCTTATCGCGCCCGCCGCCAGAGGGACGATCGCGGGTTTCGGAGCGCTCTCCTATTTGCTGGCTCTGGACGCGGCGGCCCGTCTCTGACAGGAAGCCGCGCTTCGGAGCCGTGGTTCCGGAACTCAGGAAAGAGACTTTCAGATGAGCGATGAAGAACGCGCCGAGAGCGGCATGCGGATCGAGGCCGATCTCGTGCGCCAGCTGGCCGAGCTCCTCAACCAGAACGACCTGACCGAAATCGAAGTCGAGGACGGCGACCGCAAGATCGTGGTAAAGCGCAACATCCCGGCGGCGGTGGCGGCACCCGCGCCCGCTCCGGCCGCCGCCGCGCCCGCCCCTGCCCCTGCCCCCGCCCCCGCGGCGCCCGCGGCGGCAGTCTCGCCGGCCAACCACCCCGGCGCCGTCAAGTCGCCGATGGTCGGCACCGTCTTCCTCGCCGGGGAGCCGGGGTCCAAGCCGTTCGTGGCGCCCGGCCAGGCTGTGAAGGAAGGCGACACGCTGCTGATAATCGAGGCGATGAAGGTGATGAACCAGATCGTCGCCCCCCGCTCCGGCACCGTCACCCAGGTGCTGGTCGTCGACGCGCAGCCGGTGGAATATGACCAGCCTCTGGTGATCGTCGAATAGTGATGGTCATGGGCAATCCCGTCATCCCGGCGAAAGCCGGGATCCCAGCGAGAATCCGCACCGCTGCATGTCCAGCGCGTTTCCGGCCTGAGGTCCCGGCTTCCGGGTTCCCATCAAAGTACTACTTTGATGGGGTCCCTTCCGGGATGACGGGCCTATGATCAAGAAGGTCCTCATCGCCAACCGGGGCGAGATCGCGCTCCGAATCCACCGCGCCTGCCATGAAATGGGCATCAAGACGGTCGCCGTGCATTCGACCGCCGACACCGACGCCATGCACGTCCGCCTCGCCGACGAGGCGATCTGCATCGGCCCGCCGGCGGCGGCCGATTCCTACCTCAACATCCCCGCGATCATCTCGGCCGCCGAGATCAGCCACGCCGACGCCATCCATCCCGGCTACGGCTTCCTGTCCGAGAACGCCCGCTTCGCCGAGATCGTCGAGCTCCACAACATCATCTGGATCGGGCCCAAGCCCGAGCATATCCGGGTCATGGGAGACAAGGTCGAGGCCAAGCGAACCGCCGCCAAGCTCGGACTGCCCCTGGTGCCCGGCTCGGACGGCCCGGTCGAGGGGCCGGAGGAAGCGCGCCGGGTGGCCGCCGAGACGGGCTACCCGCTGCTCGTCAAGGCGGCGTCGGGAGGCGGCGGGCGCGGCATGAAGATCGTTCGCCACGAGGAGGAGCTGGACAGCCAGCTCAGCCAGGCCCGCTCCGAGGCGAAGAACGCGTTCGGCGACGACACCGTCTATATCGAGAAATATCTGGGCGATCCGCGCCACATCGAGTTCCAGGTCTTCGGCGACGGCAAGGGCCACGCCATCCACCTCGGCGAGCGCGACTGCTCGCTGCAGCGCCGCCACCAGAAGGTGCTTGAGGAAGCGGGTTCTCCGGTCATCACTCCGGAGGAGCGCGACCGGATGGGCGGAATCGTCGCCCGGGCCATGGCCGACATGGGCTATCGCGGCGCCGGCACGATCGAGTTCCTCTACGAGCATGGCGAGTTCTTCTTCATCGAGATGAACACTCGGCTCCAGGTCGAGCACCCCGTCACCGAATATATCACCGGCATCGACCTCGTCCGCGAGCAGATCCGGATCGCCGCGGGCGAGCCTTTGTCGTGCACCCAGGAGCAGGTCCAGTTCCGCGGCCACGCCATCGAATGCCGGATCAACGCGGAGGATCCGGAAACCTTCGCCCCCTCCCCCGGCACCGTCAAAGGCTTCCACGCGCCGGGCGGGATGCACGTCCGCGTCGATAGCGGCCTCTATGTCGGCTACAAGGTGCCGCCTTATTACGATTCGATGATCGCCAAGCTGATCGTCTACGGATCCACCCGCGAACGGTGCATCATGCGGCTGAGGCGCGCCCTCGAGGAGTTCGTCATCGAAGGCATGAAAACCACCATCCCGCTCCACCAGAAGCTGGTCAACGAGCCGGACTTCCTGGCCGGGAAATACACGATCAAATGGCTCGAGGAGTGGCTGGCGCGGGAGTCATGATCCCGAGCGCCGGGAAGCGGACCGACTCCCGGCGCAACGCTTCAATTTCCGGATTGCCGAACCCCCTCTGCCGGCGCAGTCTGCGCGCAGGGGGTGGGGCATGGCTGAGCAGAGGGAAGAAATCGGAATCCTCCTCGTCCACGGGATGGGAGAGCAGAAGCAGCGGGAGCATCTCAGGGGTTCGGCAAGGGAGATGGCCTCCTTCGTCGTCGCCGCGCCCGGCGTGGTCCGGGTCAGCGTCGTCGACGAGAGCGAAAAGCTGGGACGGATAATCATCGACGCCGTCCGCGTTCGCGGCGGCGCCGAGGTTCGGACCCGCCTCCACCTCCAGGAGGCCTGGTGGTCGGATCTCGGCATCAGCGGCGGCCCCTGGGAGCAGGTGAAGTTCTGGTTCTGGGGGCTGGGCCAATGGGCGGCGCGCGCCATCCGCAAGGGGGACCGCACCAGGAACACCGAGAAGCTGATGGCGATGCCCCGCTTCGGTTACCAGAAGGATCCGACGGACCCGCCCGGCGCCTGGCGCGAGCTGCCGTCCCGGCTGCTGCTGATCGGAGCGGCCTTGCTCGCCATCCTGACCTTCTTCACCTGGTCCGTCGCCAAGCAGGTGGTGACCTTGCTGTCGAAGCGGATGCCCGAGCCGAGCCTCATCTTCATGTTTCTGGGCGACGTGAAAATCTATGAGCGTCCAGGCGGCCACGGCAAGGGTACCCTGCTCGACCCCGACCAGCCGATGCGCGCGACGATCCGCCGCCGGGTGATCGGCGCGATGACCGCCATGGCGGCCCGGACCGACCTCGACCGCTGGTATGTCTTCGCCCACAGCCTCGGCACCATTCCCGCCTACAACGCGCTGCAGGAGACCGAGCTCGCTCTGCCCAACTACCTGTCCGAGGCCGAATGGGCCGACCTGCCGCTCGAATTCAAGACGAAGACGCCCTTCGCGCCCCCCGGCGAGGAGCCGTCGACCAACAAGATGATGCCCCGCCGGCCGGCCTGGCTGGACCGTCGCGACGGCATCGACCGGGGCCGGTTGTTCGAGAGGTTCGCCGGCCTGGTGACCTACGGTTCGCCCCTGGACAAGTTCGCCGCGCTCTGGCCGCGCGTGGTGCCGCTCAACCGTCAGGCGGCCGTCTTCCCGCCGGAATGCGAGTGGGTGAACATCCACGATCCGACCGATCCGGTGTCGGCGAAGCTCGATGCGTTCGCGGCGCCGCAGAACAGCGCCGGGGCCAAACCCGGCCGGATCGCCCTGGAGCCGAAAAACTATCCGTGCCGGGCGAGCCCGATCTTCGGCCTCTCGCACATCCGCTACTTCCGCCCGCGGGCGAGGTCGGCGAGGAGCATGCCGGCCGCCATCGCCGAATCGCTCCTGGCCGGCCCCGAGGCACGCCTTTCGGAGGCGGCGGCGGGTGCAGCCGTGTCCGCGCCGGAGGCATGGCTGAGGACGTTCGCCGCCCTCGTTCAGGTGGCCTTGCTCGGGGCCGCGCTGACGGCGGCGGCGGCGGCCCTGCTGACCGCTCTGGGCAAGGCGCTTCCCGATCGCGCGGCCGCCGCCGTCTACCGAACGATCGACAGCCTGTGCCCTGCCTTGGCGACGGTGCTTCAAGCCGGCGGCCTGCGGGCATGGGAGGCCGCCATGTTCATCGTCCTCATCGGCGCGCTCCTGGCGATCCTCCTGGCAGGGTCGCTGCGGGCGTTGACCGAGGGTTCGGGGCGGCACGGCTAGGGCATGATCGCCTTTAACGATCCGTCATCGCGAGGAGCCCTTCGCCGCCGCCCGCGGCGGCGCTCAGGATAAACTGCCGCTTCGCGGCAGCGACGCGGCAATCCAGCGGGCCTCGAAAGGCCGCTCTGGATTGCTTCGCTTCGCTCGCAATGACGGAATGAATGAAAATGCAACGGAGACGAAGATGAAGGCGACGATCTGGCACAACCCCGCTTGCGGCACCTCGCGCAAGACGCTGGCGATATTGCGGGAGAGCGGCGCCGAAGTGACCGTGGTCGAATATCTGAGGACGCCGCCCTCCCGCGAGGAGCTGAAGCGGGTCTACGCCCGCGCCGGCCTCTCCCCGGCGGAGGGGCTGAGGCTCAAGGAGGAGGGCGCGGCCGGCCTCGCGGGCGCCGGCGACGAGGCGGTTCTCGACGCAATGACGGCCAACCCGATCCTGATCGAGCGCCCGCTGGTCGAAACCGACAAGGGCGTGCGCCTCTGCCGGCCGCAGGAAACGGTGCGCGAGATACTCTGAGACGGGCAGCCGCGCGGCCACTCTTTAACTGCTTCTCA
>DASWLY010000171.1:0-1870 GCA_036400035.1 Allosphingosinicella sp. | reverse complement strand
AACCCGGCGGCATCGAGGGCGGCGCGAACCATCATCTCGATTGCATATGTGGCCGGGCAGCCGGTGTAGGTGGGGGTGAGGACCACCTTCTCCGCCGTCGCCTCGCGCACGATGCCGAGCTCGACGAGGGAGACTGCGGGGATTTCGGGATCGGGGACTTGGCGCAGCACCTCCCACACCCCGTTCGTGTCCAGCGAACGGATTTCCTCATGCTCTTCGAGTTCGAGCACCATCACCACACGGCGTCCGGATAGGTGCGCGGGAGATATTGCATGGCCGCGAGCAGGTGGCCGAGATGCTCGCTGTGGTGGCCCCGGCGGCCGCCGAGGATCGGGCGCTGGTCGGCGGGCGCTTGGAGGGTGGCTTCGGCGAGGATGGCCGCGATCAGGTCGTCATATTCGGACCGGAAGGCGGAAACGTCGGCGCCGATCCCTCGCTGCGCCATGAAGGCGGCGAGATCGTCCATCTCGAACAGTTCCGGAACGAAGCGCCAGTTCCAGGCGAGGCCGTCCTCCATCCGGCGGCGGCTCTCGTCGGTGCCGTCGCCGAGGCGGATCACCCATTCACTTGCCAGCTCCTGGTGGTAGGTGACCTCCTTCAGCGCCTTTTCGGCGACCCCCGCGATCAGGCCTTCCTTCGACCCCAGGAGGGCGCGGAAGTGAAGCTTCTGCCAGGTGGAGAAGAGGAACTGCCGGGCCATGGTCCGGGCGAAGTCGCCGTTGGGCTGCTCGACCAGCCAGCAATTGCGGAAGTCGAGAACGTCGCGGCGGAAGGCGAGGGCGTCGCCGTCGCGGCCCTTGCCCTCGACCTCGCCGGCATGATTGAGGAAGTGGGTCGCCTGGCCGATCAGGTCGAGCGCCATGTTGGCGAGGCTGAGGTCGACCTCCACCGAAGGCGCGTGGCCGCACCATTCGCCGAGGCGCTGGCCGAGGATCAGGCTGTCGTCGCCGAGGCGGAGGCAATATTCGAAAAGGGCGCCGCCTTCGGCTTCCCCTTGGGGGTCGAACGCGCCGCTCGGCGGATCCTTGGCGGCGCAGAGTTCGTCCTCGGGGCGGATGGGGGGCAGCGCCGGCATCAGATGTGGGTGATGCCTTCGGGGATGTCGTAGAAGGTCGGGTGGCGGTAGACCTTGTCGGCGGCGGGATCGAACATGGTTTCGTCCTGGCCCGGGTCCGACGCGACGATGGACGCCGACGGGACGACCCAAAGGCTGATCCCCTCCATCCGGCGGGTGTAGGTGTCGCGAGCGTGGCGGAGCGCGATCTCCGGGTCGGGCGCGTGGACCGAGCCGACGTGGCGGTGGGCCATCCCGCCCTTCGAGCGGACGAAGACTTCCCAGAGCGGCCAGTCCTTGCTCATGCCACGTCATCCCGGCGGAAGCCGGGACCTCGGGGAGACCCGCCGAGACTTCTCGTCCTGGGGTCCCGGCTTTCGCCGGGATGACGGGTGGGGCTCATGCCGCCTCCTGCTTGCGGCTGTGCTTCTCCGCATAGGCAGCCGCGGCTTCGCGGACCCAGGCGCCTTCCTCCCAGGCCTGGCGTCTTGCCGTCATCCGCTCCTTCGCGACCGGGCCTTCGCCCCGGACGACGGCGTAGAATTCCTCCCAGTCGACCTCGCCGAAATCGTAATGCCCGGTCTCCTCGTTCCACTTCAGGTCGGGATCGGGGACCGTGAGGCCGATCGCGTCGGCCTGGGGAACGGTGATGTCGACGAACTTCTGGCGAAGCTCGTCATTGGTGTCGCGCTTGATCCGCCAGCGCATCGACTGGGCGGTGTTGGGGCTGTCGGCGTCGGGCGGGCCGAACATCATCAGCGACGGCCACCACCAGCGGTTGAAGGCGTCCTGCATCATCCGCTGCTGGTCGGGCGT
>DASWLY010000170.1:0-7950 GCA_036400035.1 Allosphingosinicella sp. | reverse complement strand
CGTGCAGCTGCGGCCCGCGAGATAGTCGAGCGCCTGGCGCACCGACGCCTCCTGCGGATCGCCGAGCTGCCGCGCCAACTCGTCGCCGGCCTGGCATGTGACCGGCACCGTTGTCGCCAGCCCGCGGTAATAATCGCCCTGGCCGGCGGCGTTGACGGTGCGGAAGGCGGTGACCCGGATTCGGTCGTCGCACTGGGCGCGGTCAACCGCTATCTGGCCGACCGGCTTTCCGAAGGTGTTGGTCCCGATCAACGCCATATTGGTGCCGAAGTAAGGCACGAACGAGTTGATCACCAATTCGCTGGCCGAGGCGGTTCCGCTCCGGCCGATGAAGGCGATCTTCATCGGTGCGATCGATTCCGGCAGCGGCCTGAACAGCCGCGTCGAATTGTTTGACGACTTGGAGGCGCGGAATTCGGTCCGCGAGAAGACGTCGGTGGTCGACCGCGCGCCGCCGAGCAGATCGCCCAGCAGATTGGCCGTCGAAACCAGGCCGCCGCCATTGTAGCGAAGATCAACGATGACCTGCGTGACCCCCTGCTGCTTGAACTGAGCAAAGGCATTGCGGAGCGCCTGGTCGGCCGTGCCGATGAAGGTGCGCAGATTGACGTAGCCGTACTTGCGGCCGCCCTCTTCGATGATCTTGGCGCCGTAGCGGTTGGAGACGGGCGTCAGCTCGTAATCCGCCTTGGTCACGCTGACCTCGCGCGTGCCCGAGGCATTGCTGATTCGCAGCACCCGGGTCGTACCCGCCGTCGTCGGCCCGAGCGCATCGCTGACCGCCTGCGGGCCGCCCGCGGCCATGATCTCGCTGACCAGCCTCAGATTGCCGGCCGAGGTGCCGATCGCCAGGAGCTCGGTGCCGCGGTCGATCCCCGCCGCAAGGGCGGGCGCGCCTTCATACGCTTCGGCGACGAACACGCGATTCTGACTCGTGTCATAGGAGAAGCGGACTCCGAAGCCGGCGCTCGATCCGGAATTGAAGAAGGCATTCTCCTCCTGGATCGAGGTCAGATAGGTGAAGAACCGGTCCCGGCGCTGCGACCGGGCGGTTGCCGTCAGAGCGTCGATATAGGCCTCGACGGTGCTGTAATTCGCCGGGTTGAGGTTGCTGGGGAGGGTCTCCGGGAACAGGTACCATTCGCGCAGCTGCGCGGCGGCCCAATCCTGGCGGGAGCGCAGCGAGCAGGCCGAGCTCGCCGGCGGGGGTGGAGGCGTGGGCGTTGGGCCCGCGACGGGAGGTGCGGGGTTGCCGCCGCCGCCTCCGCCGCCGCCACAAGACGATAGCACCGCAATCAGAGCCAGTGCCGTTCCAAACCGAAAGCGCTTCATCCCCAATCCCCTAAGCTCTACAGATTCTTGAACTATTTAGCGGACTTAGCCTGCGCCGTCAGCCTTTATTTTTTGGCTGCCGCCCGACCCGCCGCGGCTGCCCGCTCCCACCTCGCGGCAAGCAGGAGCTCCCGGACGAATCCCAAAAGAAAAGGCGCCCCAGCCGAAGCTGGAGCGCCTCTCCTTGGCGATCGGGAACCGCTTACCGGTCCATTGCATACACCCTGAGCACGGTCTGCGTGCGGGCGTCGATCTGGTAGATGTTGCGGCCGTCCGAGCGGTAATAGACGCCGTTGCCGTCGCGATATTGGTAGCGATATTGCGACGGCACCGAATAGAGGTTGCTCGTCGCTCGGGCGCCGACACGGAGCGAGCAATTGTTGTCGCTACGGCCGAGGACGCCGTCGATCAGGCCGCCGATGCCGCCGCGATTGCTCGTGTCGCAATTAGCGGAGTCGTAGGGCTGCTCGTAGGGGCCGCCCTGGCCGGCATAGCCGCCGTTGTTGTAGTCATCCTGCCAGCTGTAGCGGTTGTCGCGGTCGAAGCGGCCGTTGTCGGCGAGGCGGATGTCCTGGCGAAGAGTGCGCAGGCGCTGCTGCAGGTCCTGCCGCTCCGACTGCGTGAGCCCGTTATAGCTGTACTGCCGCTCGAGCTGCCTCAGGTCGCGAAGCTGCATGCGAAGCGAACGCGCCTCGGCGCGGTTGATCTCGCCGGCCTGGATACCGGCCTGAAGCCGCGCGTCGAGCTGAGCTATGCGGTTGGCAATGCCGACGCCGCCGCCGGCGTTCGAGTTGGTCCAGGCCTGCGAGGCGGCCGGCGCCGCCGCGGCGAGCGTGCCGATGGCGGCAATGGAAAGAAGGATCTTGTTCATTACACATACTCCACAACGCCCACCCGCATCGGAAAGCAGAACGATTGCACCGCTCGGGTGTTGCGCTTTTGCGGTAGGGCGACCCTTTGCCGCCATGGATGGCGCGACAGGAGCTGAAAAGATGCAGGCAACCGGGCTTTCAGCGGCGGCGGCCGCCGCCGTCGCCGCCGCCGCCCGCCTCGCGCGGGTGCGCCGTCGAGGCGGGGCGCATTAGCCGCGTGCGCATCCTGTTCCTCCTCCTCGCGTTCCCGCTCCTGGCGACCTTCGCACCGGCTTCGCTGCAGCGCCGCGAGCCCCCGCCCCCTGTTACTTTGGTCACCTACACGCCGCTGCCCCTCGCCGAGGCGGATCCGAGGATGAAGCGGCTGGGAAGGCTCGCCTTCGTCGGTGCGTGGGCGGTGACGAGCAACGACCCGCGCGTCGGCGGGATATCCGCCCTTCACGTCGAGGCCGGCGAGGCGCTCGCGTTCAGCGACGCCGGCTGGCGCATCTGGCTGCCCCTGCCCCCGTCGCGAGCGCCGGCTCGGGTGCGGGCGCAGATCGCGATGACTCAGAAGGGGCCGGGGCCACCGGGGGACAAGGTCAATCGCGACATCGAATCCGTCGTCGTCGAGGGGCTTCGGGCCTGGATCGGCTTCGAATATGCCAATGCGGTGTGGCGCTACGACCGGCCCGGCTTCGAGGCCCGATCGGCGTCGGCGCCGCGGGCCATGGCGCGCTGGAATGCCAATCACGGCGCCGAGGCCATGGTCCGGCTGGCGGACGGCCGCTTCCTGATCTTCGCCGAAGGGGAGGGCGGCGACAGCGAGGCCCTGCTCTTCGACGGCGACCCGGCGGTTCCGGGCACGCCCGCCTTGCGCCTGCGCTACCGCCCGCCCGAAGGCTACCGGATCACGGACGCGGCGCTCCTCCCGGACGGGAGGCTCCTCCTGCTCAACCGCCGGATCAGCCTGTTCTCGGGGTTCACGGCCAAGCTGACCTTCGCGGTCCTGCCCCGGCTCGTCGCCGGAGCGCTGATCACCGGGGAGGAAGCGGCCGCGTTCGAAGGCGCGGTGACTCGCGACAATTTCGAGGGGCTGAGCGTGACTCGGGAGGGCGGCCGGACGATCCTGTGGCTCGTCTCGGACGACAATTACAATCCGCTGCAGCGGACCTTGCTGATGAAGTTCGCCTTGGAATGAACTGGGCGGATTTCGGAGTAGGCGGCGCATCGACGTCACCCCGGCGAAAGCCGGGGTCTCGGCGCCGAAAAGACTCCAGTGCCCGTATCTCGCCGAGGTCCCGGCTTTCGCCGGGACGACGGAGTTATCCCGCGCTTTCGCCGGGACGACGGAGTTTCCCGCGCTTTCGCCGGGATGACGGATCAGGCGGCGACCGTCTCGCTTTGCTTCTTGGCGACTTCGCGCTTCAGGCGGCGGGCCTTCAGGCTCAGCGAATCGTCCTTCGACTTCAGGAGCCAATTGTCGAGGCCGCCGACATGCTCGACCGACCTCAGGCCGTTCATCGACACCCGGAGCTTGATCCCGCGGCCGAGCGATTCGCTGATCAGAGTCACGTTCTGCAGATTGGGCAGGAAAGTGCGCTTGGTCTTGTTGTTGGCGTGGGAAACGTTGTGGCCCACCTGCCGGCCCTTGCCGGTCAGCTCGCAAATGCGCGACATATTGTCTCGTCCTGATATGAAGCGGGGCCGTAACACGGTCCCGGAAAGCCGGGGCGGATAGCGGCCGAAGGCGGTTTCGTCAACCTGAAGCTGCCGGTCCGGAGCGAAACGCTCGTTGCGGACCTGCAACCGAATCGCGTACCCGTCGGTTGTCGGATGAACGAAGGAAGCTGATCCATGTTACGCGCAATCCTGATTCTTGTCGCCTTGCTCATCCTTCTGGTCATCGGCGCCGTGTGGCTGAACCTCATCGACCTCAGCCAGACGCAGAACGCCCAGGCCCCCAAGTTTCAGGTGAAGGTGAACCCGGTCACCGTCGGTACCACCACCGCCAACGTCCAGACCCCGACCGTCGGGATGGAGACCCGGCAGGTCGAGGTGCCGAGCGTCAGCGTCGGCGGCGGCGAACAGGCGAACCAGCAATAGGGCGCGGCGCCGTCATTGCCAGTGAAACGAAGCAATCCAGCGCTGCGCCTCCGCAGGGTGGATTGCTTCGTCGCTTCGCTCCTCGCAATGACGGCATGATGATAGCGGCCTTTTCCGAACCGATGCGCCGCGCCCTGGAAGAGGCGCAGGCGGCCGGCGCCGACGGGGAGGTTCCGGTGGGGGCGGTGGTGACCCGCGACGGCGCGGTGATCGCGGCCGGCCGCAACCGGATGCGCGCCGACTGCGATCCGACCGCCCATGCCGAGATGGTGGCGATGCGCGCCGCCGCCGCGACGCTTGGGACGCCGCGGCTCGACGGCTGCGACCTGTGGGTGACTCTGGAGCCCTGCGCGATGTGCGCCGGAGCGATGGCGCTGGCGCGGGTGGCGAGGCTCTATTTCGCGGCGCAGGACCCGAAGGGCGGAGCGGTGCTCCACGGCCCGAGACTGTTCGCCCAGCCGACCTGCCACCATGCGCCGGAGGTTTATTCGGGCATGGGCGAGGGCGAGGCGGGGGAGATGCTGAAGGCGTTCTTCCGGGAGCGGCGGTAGGTCCCCCCGTCACCCGGCGAAAGCCGGGGTCTCGGGGAGACCCGCCGTGACTTGTCGACCTGAGATCCCGGCTTTCGCCGGGATGACGGGTGCTACCCCTGCTGCTGGACCGGCACGATCCGGATCTCGACCCGCCGGTTGGCCGCCCGCTCCGCTTCCGTGCGATTGTCGTTTCCGGCCAGCGGCTGCGACGAGCCGAAGCCCTGGGTCGCGATCCGCTCGCGCTGGACTCCGCGGGCGGCAAGGTAGTTCGCCACCGAAGTCGCACGGTTCTGCGACAGCGGGATGTTGATCGCGTCGCCGCCGGACGGGTCGGTGTGGCCGTAGACGTCGATCATCGTCGAGGGATAGGCCGACAGGGTCGTGGCCACCTGGTCGAGCGTGGTGCGGAATTGCGGCTGGATGTCGTAGCGGTTGATCGGGAAGGTGATCCCGGCCGGCATGGTCAAAAGCAGCTCGTCGCCCTGGCGGTCGATCTCGACTCCGGTGCCGGCGGTCTTGTCTCTGAGCTCCCGTTCCTGGCGGTCCATGTAGGTCCCGACCGCCGCTCCGGCGACGGCGCCGATGCCGGCTCCGAGGATCTTGGCGGTGCGGTCGTTCCGGCCGCCGATCAGGTCGCCGCCGAAATAGCCGACGACGGCGCCGAGCACGCCGCCGACGGCGCCTTTGGTCGAGACCCGGCGCTCACCCGTTTCCGGATTCGTGGTGCAGGCGGTGGTGGATAGAAGGGCGGCGGCCGCGACCGCGCCCAAAAGGCGATTTCGAATACGCATACACATTCCTTTCCCTGAAAAAGGGCTAATCGAACAGGCCGACCAACCGTCAGCCGCATAGCTAGTTCCATGTTAAGCCCGCCGACGAACCGCTTGTCGCGGCGAAAGCTTCCCGGCTAAGAGGCGAGGGCGCCATGCCGCCTGTCCCCCCCTTGCCGCCATTCCCGTGGTTCGACGTCGTCGTCATCCTGCTGCTGATCGCGCTAAACGGCGTGTTCGCGATGGCGGAGATGGCGATCGTCTCGTCCCGCAAGCCGCGGCTGAACGCGATGGCCAAGGCGCGGCGGTGGGGTGCCCAGACCGCCCTCGACCTCGCCTCCGATCCCGGCCGCTTCCTTTCCACGGTGCAGATCGGGATCACCCTGATCGGGATCCTCGCCGGCGCCTATTCCGGCGCCAGCCTCGGCGGGCCGGTTGCAGCCCGGCTGGCTCCGCTCGGCCTTGCTCCGGAAACGACCGCCACCTTGGGCTTCGTCATCGTCATCTTCGTAACCACCTACGCCTCGCTGGTCGTCGGGGAGCTCGTTCCAAAGCAGTTCGCCCTGCGCTCTCCAGAGCCGATCGCCGCCCTGATCGCTCCGCCGATGCTGTGGACCTCGAAGGCGACGGCCCCGCTCGTCTGGCTGCTCGACGGGACCAGCGCGCTCATCTTCCGGCTGCTCAGGATGCGACGCGACAATGCCGACAAGGTGACGGCGGAGGAGCTTCACCTGGTGGTGGCGGAAGCTCATCACGCCGGCGTCCTGGAGGAGTATGAGCGGGCGATCATCTCGGGCGTGGTCCGCCTCGCCGACCGGCCGGCCCGGGAGGTGATGACTCCGCGCACCGACGTCGACTGGATCGATGCCTCGGCGGATCCCGAGGATATCCGCCGGGCCCTGTGCGAGATTCCCCACAGCCGGATCCCCGTCGCCGACGGCTCGGTCGACAAGCTGATCGGGATCGTCCAGGCCCGCGACCTCGTCGCCGCTCTGATCGAGGGGCGGCCGCTGGACCTGCGCGCGCTCAGCCGGGAAGCGCCGGTCGTCCCAGACCAGATGGACGCGATGGACGCGCTCGCCGTGCTCCGCGGAAGCGAGACCCGGATGGCCTTCGTCCATGACGAATACGGCCATTTCGACGGCATCGTGACCTCCGCCGACCTGCTCAACGCGATTTCCGGAGTGCTCGCCGGCGGCTTCGAAGGGGGGCCGGAGGCGCCCCTGGTGGAGCGCGAGGACGGCAGCTGGTGGGTATCGGGATCGCTCTCCGCCGACGCCTTGTCCGACCGGCTCGGAATCGGCCTGCCTGAGGATCGCGACTATGCGACGACGGCCGGCTTCGCCCTCTCCGTCCTCAAGCACATACCCGAGGTGGGCGAGCGCTTCGCCTTCGGCGGCTGGCAGTTCGAGATCGTCGACATGGACGGCTTCAAGATCGACAAGCTGCTGGCCAGCGAGATCGTGAGGAAGCGGCGGGGGGGATAACCGTCAGCGCGAGCAAGCGAAGCGATCCAGCGGCTCGGGGCCGGAATCTGGATTGCTTCGTCGCTTCGCTCCTCGCAATGACGCAAGAAGCGCGACCGGCGCGACGGTCTCCCTCTACAGCATGATCGTCCGTGATGGATACACTCCGTCATTGCGAGCGAAGCGAAGCAATCCAGAGCGGCCTCCCGAGGCCCGCTGGATTGCCGCGTCGCTCCGCTCCTCGCAATGACGCAAGAAGCGCGACCGGCGCGACGGTCTCGCTCTAGCCGCCCAGTTTCCCGAACTTCGCCTCGAAGCCCTCGGTGTCCCCGCGCTCCAGATAGCGGGCCTGCTCAGCCAGGCGGTCGCGGGCGATACGGCCTTCGAAGGCGCCCATCCGCTTGTCGAGCATCGCCACCTCGTTCTCGGTAAGTCCGGCGAGCTGGTCGAAGCGGGTGATCCCGAATTCGTTCAATTGCGCCGCGAGCTTGGGCCCGACGCCCTTGAGCAGGCGGAGGTTGTCCGGAGGGCCGCTGGGGCCGGGGATGCTCGGATGTGCGTCGACGCCGAGGATCTCGCCCGCGACATCCTGGGCGGCGGCGGCGAACTCGTCCTGGACGCCATTGCCTTCCGGACCGTCGGCGCGGCGGTCCGACGTCACGGTCGCTCCGGTCCCGGACCGGCGGAAGGCCCACAGCGCGACCGCGAGGCCGATCAGCAAGGCAATGACGAGGAGGATGAGATTGTCTTGGGCGACGGTCCACATGGTCGGGTCAGGTCCTTCTTCGAATCAGGCGTAGCCCTCGCGCCGCCGCCGGCCCCAGACGAGCCAGCCGAGGCCGAGGCCGATGAAATAAGCGATCGAGACGAAAGCCAGGGTCTCGAGGAGCAG
>DASWLY010000169.1:0-4892 GCA_036400035.1 Allosphingosinicella sp. | reverse complement strand
CCCTTTGCGAGCTTGGCGCTCGTTCATTGCGTCGTTCTCCTGCTTTTCAATGGTCATCTTCAGGTTCCGGCGGAACTCGCCGACCCGGATGCGATCCTCGACGCCCAGGCTCATCGACCGCGGCATCGCGACGGCCACTTCCTGCCCAGCGACGGCTTGATCGACAGCCGAGACGGGCTCGGGGCTGTAGTTAGCGGCGACGGCCGGGATCGCGTTCTCGCGTCCGCCGAAGTAGCGCCGGGCGGCAGCCTCGCGCTCGCCCCGGCTCTTGCCATCGGAGCGCTCGTAGAATTGGTCGATGAAGCGGGCGGCCTCTTCGGGTGTCGAAGCCTGGAGGATGCGGTCCCGCTGCTTGACGGTCATGCCGGCGGCGCGGGGGTTGTCCATCTCCCACTTGATGAAGCGGACCTGTTCGGCCACCGACGCCTGCTTGACGTCCTTGCCGATGATCCGCCGGAAGTTGGCGACCCGTTCCTTGCGCCACTGGACGAGACCGTGAGCGGTCCCGCTGTCGCCCGAGGGCCCGTTGGTCCGGAAGCGGCTCTCATGCTCGATGTTGCCCAGGAAGCCCGCCACTACGACAGCCGGGAGGCCGGCGCTGTGGAGGCCGTCAGCGACCGATCCGGCCGCGCCGGTGGCGGTGATCCGCACAGGAGCCGAGGAAGCCGCGGGACCCGTAGGGGCACCGGGGGCAGCCGCAGGGGCCATCTGCGGCGCGCTGGACGAAGGCGGAAGGTCGATGGGGGTGACGATCCCGCCGGCTCGGGTGGACCCGAGGAGCGCGTCGAGGACCTGGAGGGACCGGACGGGATCGTCCTTGGAGATGGAGCTGGCGTAGTCCATCGTCAGCTGGACCAGAGCCGTCTTGGCCTGCTTCCGGTCGACGGAGGGGAGGAGGTTGCCGAAAGCGTCCTCGAAGGCCCCAGGGAGATCGCCGGGCTCGACCATGCGCAGCTTCAGGCGGTAGCCCTCGGTCGCATCGGTCAGGCTCTGCTCGGTCACCTGTTCGATGATCCTCTTGTGCGCGCCTTGCCGCAGTTGGGCCTGGGCGGCGCGGAGACGCTCGATTGCCAGGACCTTTGCCTCGGGGTCGCCGAAGTCGCGGTCGCGCCCGTTGGGCTTCAGGTACGACTTCAGGGAGCCAAGGATCAGCTCGTCCACGTCATCCTGGTCGGCCTGCTTCTCGAGGTCGTCGAGGAGCGCGTTGACCTCGTCTTCCAGGGTCGTGATGTGGGAGAGGACCTCCCGCTCCGTCTTGCCCTTGGCGAAGGTGCTGCGATAGGCGCGCGAGCGCTCCGCCAGCTCGGGGTCGAACTCGCCGGTGACGGCATCCACGGCCGCCTCGGCGGAGTTGGTCTGATCGGCGCGCTCGTCCTTGGCGGCGCTGTACTCGGCGAAGGAGTTGGCGGCGCGGTTGACGGACCCGAACATCGCCATGAGCTGCTCGGCGCCGCCGACGTCGCCGCGGCGAGCTGACCGCATATCGGCAATCCGCTCCAGGGCCGGGGCCTCGGTGTTACGGCGAGCGGGGAGGATGCCCGAGCGGTTGTTGGTCACGCGGCCCTGCTGCGTCTGGCGCGGGTCGGCTCTGGAGAGATCGGGCATCAATGGCTTCCGTTCAGGTAGGAGAGGGTGGCGTCGGCGCTCGCCTTCATGCGAGAGGCGCGAACCTGGGCAGCGCGAACCGCGCCGGCCGGTAGACCCGCCCGAGCCTGCGCTTCTACGGCGTGCTGTTGGGCGGCCTCGACACGCGCCAACATGGCGGCGAGGCGGGCGGGGGTCCAATAGGCGATGGTCTGCTGACCGACTCGCCGGCTGCTATCGCAGACGCGGCACTTGGATTGGACGCCACTGGCCCGGCCGCTGTCTCGGGAGAACGAGGACAGGGGTAGGGCCTGGGCGCACTTTTGGCACCAGCGGTGACCTTGAGGAATATCGGTGGGCTTGGTCATGGGCCTAAGAGAGACCCGCTATCAGCGGCAGCCCCGGCCCATTGCGTGAGGGCCAGGGCTCCGGCGAGGCGGTCCTGCAAAGCGGCGAGCCTCTCGGGCGTCCAATAGGTGGCCTGCCGGTGAACCGAGCGGCGGTGATTGTCGCAGCTCCGGCAACGGTACTGGCGGCCACACGGCCGGGTCCGATCACGGCCGAAGCTCTCCAGAGGCAGAACCCCTTGGCACTTCTGGCAACGCCGGTGCCCTTCAGGGATGGTGGTGGGATTGGTCATGGTCGATCCACTCCAAGAAGGCCCCCAGGAGCCCCTGAGGGAGCCGTGGGAGAGCCGCTGGTGATGAGGGGGAACCGACAGCCCCCAGCTCCCTCGCGGGTGGTCAATGCTGGGAGCTGTCGCTGGGACCTCAACCTCCACCTCCGTTCTGGAGGCGGGGAGGTCACCGAAGGGGGTGAGGGGGAGGGTGTAGTCGAGGGCCAGCCCAAGGCATCCGAAGGAGACCGTCAGGATCATTAGGCCGGCTGCTGCCCGACCACCTCCTCCTACAGTATAACCACCCTCCAATAGTGCGGGGCAATCAGTCTCAGAGGGGGAAGGCGGCTGTTCGAGCTGGGCCGTGTCGGCGGCCGTTGATCGTGCCGATCCGCTCGTCGGCGAGCAGGTTGACCGTGGAAGGGCATCGGGACGGTTGATCGTGGCACGATCCGAGAGGCCCCTAAGTCGGCCGTCGGATTGCCCTTGGAGAGGTTCCCTCTCCAATAGTGCGGGCTAATTGGGGGACATACTCTCGCCCACCACGCTTGGCTGTCGCGACACTCTCGAAGGTGGAAGTATCGTGCCGGAACGTGCCGACCGGCTCCAGAGGAGACGTGCCGCGTGGCGCGATCCGTAAATCAGGACTAAGTGCCTGAGAAAGCTCGGGCAGACTCCCCCCCGCTCCGCCACCTTGGCAGCGCCTGCGGGTTCGCGTTTGCCGAGGCTTCGTCCTCGCCGTCAGCCGGAAGCCGATCCGGAAGGGCAGGACATTGCGGTCAGCTTAGGCGGGCCGGGAGCCGGCGCAGGAGCCGGTCACTTCGGGCCGGGCCGAAACGCGCGGATGGAGGCCCTGGGGTAAGCGAGGATCAGGTGCGCTTCGGCGGGGGTGACCTCCCGCCGCATCAGTGCCGCCACGCTGCCCTGAACAGGCGACCCGCAATTATTCGTGCTTCTGTCCATCATGGCTAAACGCCGGACGAAGTCCCTCGTTCCGCGTGAGCAACGTCTTCGAGCGCCCTCAGCGTCCGCGAAGCCCCAGGCGCCTCGATATCGCGACCAGCGGATAGAGGAAGGCGAGGGCGGGGGGCAGTGGGACCGCCACCCGGTCGAGGGGGCTGACGAGCCGGCGGCGAAGCTCGGCATATTTGAACTTGAAGCCCGGATGCAAAGCGAATTGCATCAGGTGGAGGGTGCCGGTGCCCAGCAGCTTGTCCTCGAGCTCGGCCGTCATGGTGCGGCCGGCGAGCTTGCGCAGCGCGATCGCGAGGAGCCAGCGGTTGACCCGGTCCGAGCGCAGCTCGGCCGCGAGCTCGGGCGGCAGGGGGGTGGCGAAGAGCCGTTCGCAGAGCAAGAGGGCCAGAGCGGGCGCCCGCCCCGCGCCCAGCTGCCCGGCGCGGCGGTACAGCCGCTCGATCTCGTCGGGCGGGCAGCCGCCGATCAGAGCGCCGACATCGGCGATCCACTTCAGCCGGAACCAGGCGCTCGAGGCGCCGTGGACGCAAAGATAGGCGAACAGCTCATCGGTCCGAAGCGTGGCGAGGAACCGTCCCTTCGTCACCTCGACCCGCTGGCTCGGCGAATCGAGGCCGGTATCCGGCAGGAGCAGAATATTGTCGTTGAGCCTGGAGTGGAGCTCGACGGTCGGGCCGCCCGGCTTCTCCCAAACCGATTCCTTCCAGTGAAGGTGCCACAATTCGAGCCGCTCCCGGCCGCGCGGCCCGCGCGGGAGGAGAAGGCGATAGCCGGCCGAATCGAGCAGGTCGGCCGCCGCCCCGATCGAGGAGGGCGGGACGAGCAGATCGATGTCCCATCCCATTTTCGGGCTGATCGAACCGTAGGCGAGAACGCCCAGGCTGATCCCCTTGACGAAGAGGTGGCGCACTTCGGCCCGGTCGAGGAGCTCGGTCAGGCGAAGCGATTCCGCGGTCAGGGCCAGGTTCTGCCGGGTGATCCTGCCGGCGGCGGCCTGGAGCCGCTCGCCCGCTTCCTCGGGAACGGCGGCCCCGGCTTCCCTGAGCGCGTTCCAGACCAGGCCTTCCACCCGGTGGCGCCGGGCGATCCGGCCGACCAGGTCCCATTCGGCCCCGGCGGCCGCGGCGAGCACCGCCTCGTCCCGAGCCGGCGAGGGCGGCCAGCGGCAGCAGGCGGCGACGAGCTGGAATTCGCGAGGCAGGTGCACGCTCGAAGGGGCTTTCACTGGGAAGGCGCATCTCTAGGGTCCGTGCTCGATTCCCGCAACGCGCTCGATCGCCTCTCACGGGCGACCCCGGTCGGGGGGAGGCAAAAGGCGCTGAGTCAGGGCTCCCCGCGAACGGGCAGGGACTCCAGGCGAAGAGGTCGCGGCTGAACAATTCTTGCCACGTTCGCGGCCGATCCTGTAACGCCCATGGCATGGCCGCTCCCGCCACCCGACCGCGCCGCACCCGGCCCGGCCTGTCCGACGCGCCGATGCTCGCCGAGGCGCTGGCGGCGCTGACGCTGGCCTCGCTCGCCATCGCCCTGCTTCCTTTCCGCCGGGTCGCGGCGGCCGCGTCCGCGCCGGTCCGAAGGGCTCCCCGGACGGACCCCGAAGCCGTGCGCCGAGCACGCTCGGCGGTGATCGGCTGGGCGCGCCGGGTGCCCTGGCGGACGGTCTGCTTCCAGAAGGGGCTGGCGGTGCACTGGATGCTGCGCCGCCGAGGTATCCCGT
>DASWLY010000168.1:0-11224 GCA_036400035.1 Allosphingosinicella sp. | reverse complement strand
GCAAGTACGGCTACGTCAATCTGCGCACCTTCATCCACACCGCCAATCCCGCGCTGCGCGAGGCGTTCGCGAGCTTCAAGGCGCAGGGCGTCACCGACATCGTGGTCGACGTCCGCTACAATGGCGGCGGCCTCGTCTCCGTCGCGGAGCTGATCGGGGACCTGATGGGCGCCGATCGCTTGCCGACCGACGTGTTCAGCTTCACCACCTTCCGGCCGGAGAAATCGTCGAACAACTCGACCCGCTTCTTCCGGCCGCAGCCGCAGTCGATCGCTCCGACCCGGGTGGCCTTCATCGGCACCACCGCCTCCGCCTCGGCCAGCGAGCTGATCATCAACGCCTTCATCCCCTATCTGGGCAACCGCGAGGCGCTGGTCGGCACCAACACCTTCGGCAAGCCCGTCGGCCAGATCGCGCTCGACCAGGCGTCGTGCGACGACCGGCTCCGAGTGGTCGCCTTCAAGACCGAGAACGCCGCGCGCCAGGGCGATTATTATGACGGCCTGGCCAGCAAGGTGCAGGCGAGCTGCCGGGCGGGCGACGATTTCACGCGCCAGCTCGGCGATCCGCAGGAAGCCTCGACCCGCGCCGCTCTCGACTTCCTCGCCGGCAAGGTCTGCACTCCGATCGCCGGCGGCGGCGGAGTCACCGCTCAGTCGGTGCGCGAGCCGCGCGAGCTGCTGACTCCGGAGCGGCCGAGCGTCGTGCAGCGCGAGGCGCCGGGCACCTTCTAGGCCTGGCGCGCGCAATCGGCGGCGATGTCGTCCCCTCTCCCGCTCGGGCGGGAGGGGGGCTGCTCCGCCCGATGAACCTCACCTGTTGATGCCGTTCAGGCTGTCCTCACGGCAAAGGGCGCTGTGTGGGATCGAAGCGCTGGGGAGCGCTCAACAGGAGATACGTCATGAAGAAGCTCATCATCGCACTCGCCGCGACCTCGGCCCTGGCGACGGCGATGCCCGCCGCGGCCCAGTCCGGCGGCTATGGCGGCCAAGGCGGCTATGGCAACGGCAACTATGGCAACGGCAACAATGTCGAGATGCGGACTGAGCAGCTGCAGATGCGGCTCCAGGCCGGAGTCCGCAGCGGCGCCATCACCCGAGCCGAAGCCATGCCGCTGCGCGAGCAGCTGCGCCAGCTTACCCGGCTCGAGTCGCTCTATGCGCGGGACGGCATCAGCGGCCGCGAGCGCGCCGACCTGCAGCAAAGGATCGCCAGCCTGCGCCAGGGCATTCGCATGGCCGAGCGTAGCGGCGACAGCCGTTACGGCCGCGACGACGAACGCTACGACCGCGACGACGACCGCTACGGCCGCGACGCCGACCGCTACGGCCGCGACGACCGCTACGGCCGCGACGTCGACAGCCGCTACGACCGCAACAATGACGGCTGGGACGACCGCGACTCCAATCGCGACGGACGCTGGGACGTCGACTCGCGCTACGACACGAACCGCGACGGATATGACGACCGCGACTACGATCGCGACGGCCGCTGGGACAATGACGAGGGCTATCGGCAGACCAACGACCGCGGCATCGTCGGCACGATCCTCGATCGGGTCACCGGCAATAATGGCCTTCGCGTCGGCCAGCGGGCTTCCGCCAATCTCGGCGGCGTGCCTTATGCCTATCGCGATCAGTTCCGCGACGGCAACGGCGTCTACTACCGCTCGGACGGTCGCCAGATCTACCAGATCGACGCCCGCACGCAGACGGTGGTCCGCATCTACGCGATGAACAGGTAAAAGCGCCCTCGCGAACCTGATGCCTCAAGGAGGCGCCTCGGCCGGCGGCCGGGGCGCCTCTCTTTTTGCGGATCGGCGAATTGAGTCTTGGCCCGGCCCCGTCCAAGATCGCGGTGATGATTCGACCGCTCGGGATGCTTGCCGTCATGGCCCTGGCGATCGGCGGATGCGATGAGGCGCCGCCGGCCCCTGCGCCTGCCGCGGCCGACCGGGCGTCCGTCGCCGAGGCGCCCCTGGCGCCCCTGCCGGACGTCGTGCGCGTCCGTCTCGACACCGAAGCCGGGCCGATCCTGCTCGCGCTCGACAACAAGCGGGCGCCGGTCACGACCGCCAACTTCGTGCGCTACGCCGAGCAGAAAAGGTTCGACGGCACCTTCTTCTACCGGGCCGCCCGGACCAGGGGCGCCGACGGCCGCGGCTTCGTCCAGGGCGGGATCCGCCACAGCGCCCGGCGCTCGCTGCCGCCGATCGCGCACGAGCCCAGCACCGTGACCGGCCTCAAGCATTCCGACGGCACCGTCTCGATGGCGCGCGCGGCGCCGGTCGGGGCGATGGGCGACTTCTTCATCATCGTCGGAGGGCCGATGCCTTCGATGGACGCCAAGCCGGGGAGCCCCGGATTCGCCGCCTTCGGCCGGGTGACGGAGGGGATGGACGTGGTCCGCGACATCCTCGCCGCGCCCACCGTCGCCAACGCCGGCAGGGGCCCGATGCGCGGCCAGATGATCGAGAAGCCGGTGCGAATCGTCAGCGTCCGCCGGGTGGAATAGCCGGCTTCCGGGCCTGAACCTTTGACGCCGCGGTCGGTTGGGCTGAGACATGCCAGAGCCGGGCCTGGCGGAGCATGTCACGGCTCGGGCCCGGTCAGTCGCGGCGCCGCGCCTTCCCCTGCCCGGCGGTCTCATCGAGGAGGTAATCATGCGTTCCAATGTTCGTGCTGCGGGGGTGGCCCTGATCGCTCTCGGCGCCCTTTCCGGAATTTCCGGAGCGCCGCTCCTGCCCACCGCCCCGGCCCAGGCCGCTCCCGCGCCGCAGCGTATCGGCGGAACGTGGGACCTGACCTGGAAGAACCGGCGAGGCGAGATCCGGAGGGGCTCGATGGTGGTCGAGCAGCGCGGCACCGAGTTGGTCGCCCAGGTTTACGACCGGGGCGGAGCCACCGCCACCGGCTCGATCGCCGGGTCGAACTTCACGCTGCAGGGACGCCGGCTGGCGATCCCCTTCACGGTCACCGGCCGGATCAACCGGAACAAGATGGCCGGCGCGTTGACGGCGCTCGGTATAGAGCGCCGCTTCACCGGCGTCCGCCGCGGCCGGCGCTAGCCCCGCCTAGAGCGGCTCGGCGCAGCCGCTGCGCCGCTCGCCGCCAACGACCAGATCGGCCGCCAGCGGATAGCGCCGGTCGGACATTCCGTCCGAGCAGCCCGGCTGAGGTCGGATCCTGAGCTGGAAGCGTTTGCCGCCGAGCGTCCCGGACCAGCTGCCTCCGCCCGGCGCCGGAGCGAAGCGGGTCCAGATCCGAGTGCCTTTCTGATCCTCCGGGTGGGAGTAAGTGACGCAGCGGCCCTCGACCCGCGCTCCCCAGAACGGCTCGGTTCCTATGGCGCGGACGGGAGCGACTCGGATCGGCTTGCCGTCCTGGAGCAGGCACGGTCCGGCCGCGGCCGCCCCCGGCTTCAGGGGCTGGGGAGCCGGAGCCGCGCCTTCGCGGCAGGCGGCGACGAAGGCGCTGGACAGGGCCGGCGGCGGGGCCGGATGCGGCCCGCTGCTCTGGGCGCCGTAGCTCGCCGAGATCGGCCCGGCGACCAAGGTCGCGAGGTTGTCGGGAGCCGCGCCGAAACCGCTGACTCCGCCGCGCTGCTTGTCGCCGGCCGTGTCCGCGACGAGGGCGACGGAGTCGCCGCCGCCGCCGAACGACAGCCGCTCTTCGCTGCCGATGGGGCGGAAGCCGGGGACGTTGACCAGCAGCCGGTTTCCGCCCGCCGGGCAAAAGAGGCGGATCGCCGCCGGCGCCGATCCGGACAGCAGGGCCAGAGCGGTGCCTTCGCCGCTCGACTGCAGCTCCCAGCGCCGAGCCGGTGCCTGATCGTCCGCCTTGGGCGCGGCGGCGGCGGCCGGGGCCGCGGCCGCCGGGACCGCCGCGTCGTTGCCGATTACGGGTGCCGAGCTTTCGTCCCGGTTCCCGCAGCCGGCCAGCAAGGCCGACGTCCCGGCGATCAGTCCAAGCATGCGCATGTCGGTCGTCCTCCCAAGGCCGATGGTCCCACCGTCGCCGTCCCGCGTCAAGGCGAGGTCCAGTCCTCGCGGCGGACCTCCGACAGTCGAAGGGATCGACTGGGGTGTGAACGGCACGCCGGGCGCGGGTCTGGCCGAGGTCGGCGACCGGGCGGCTCGCTTCGTCGCGCGGAATTGAGGTCAGGGCCTCGAGGGGCTCGGGGCCGGGCGCGGAGCTTTCAGGACCGCGCGCGCCTTGAGGACCGTCTCCTTGAACGCCTGGACGACTTCGCTTCGCCGGGTGACGAGAGAGTCGCCGACTTCGCGCTCCGCCACGGTCTCGAGACCGGCGCAGGGAGGATAGGACCGGCGGACGACTTCGTCTGCCGGAAGATCGCTCAGGGCGAGCTTCGCCCCCTCCCCCAGGAGGCAGACGCCCCAAAGCGTCATTGCGGCTTCGGGGCGGTCAAGCGCGTCGTTGTCGGCGGGAAGCCGCCAGACGATCCGTCCAGCCACCGCGTCCGCCACGGCCTTGCCCCTGGAATCCCGCGCGGGCTGAAAGCGCGTCCGCTCCATCAGCAGGCGGCAGGTGGTGGAGTCGAGCGACGACGATCCGCTGGAGGACGTGACCGAACAGCCGGCCGGGCGGCCGTCGGGGCCAACGTCGAGCCGGAACGCGACCGCGCCCTGCTCGCCGTTGCGCACCGCGTCGAGCGGGTAGTCCTTGTCCGAGAAATGGGCGGCGAGGTTATTGTCGGATCGAGCCCGAACAGGCGGGTCGGCGGCGAGCGCGGCCGTCGAAGCTGATCCGAGCAGCAGGCATGCGGTCCAAATTCCAATCCGTGTCATGACACCCGGGTACGCGCCGCGGCCGCAAGCCGCAACGTACCTGCAGCGAAGGACGGTGCCCGTCCGCCTGCAGCGGGCCGGGAAACTGCCCCGTTTCCTAGTCCGGTTCGTGCGCAAGCTGAACGAGATCCCATAAATTGCCGTAGAGATCCTCGAAGACGGCCACCTTGCCGTAGGCGTGGACGGCCGGCTCGCGGACGAAGCGGACTCCGCGGCCGACCATCGCCTCATGGTCGCGGTCGAAATCGTCCGTCCGAAGGAACAGGAAGACCCGGCCGCCGGCCTGGTTGCCGATGAAGGCCTCCTGCTCCGGCGACGCGGCGCGGGCGAGGAGGAGGGAGGCGGCGTGTTCGCCCGCTCCGGGCGGAGCGACGAGCACCCAGCGTTTGTCCTGCTCGGGCTGATACCGGTCGGCGACCAGGGTGAAGCCGAGCTTGTCCCTGAACCAGGCGATCGCCTCGTCATAGTCGCGCACGACCAGAGCGACATGGGCGAGGGACCGGGTCATTCGCTCGGACCATCCCACGGGCCCGGATCCCGCCACCGCTCCATCGGCACGCAGCGGCCCCAGGGCGACTCGAGCGGGCCGCCCCGGATCGCGAAGCCGGCTTTTTCGTAAGCCCGGATCGCCCTGACATTGTCCGGATGGGGATCGGTGCCGACGGCCGGGGCGCCGGCCGCGAACAGGCGCTCGACATGATTGCGGACGAAGGCGCTGCCGTGGCCGCGGCCGATCAGGTCCGGATCGCCGATCGACTGGTCGATCCCCCGAGCGCCCGGCGGAAGATGCGCGAAGGGGTGGCCGGGCCAGGCGTGGGGATCGTAATCCTGGGCGTAGGCGAAGGCGCGGCCGTCCAGCTCGACGATCCAGGCGTGGATGTTCGGATCGGCCATCGCTTCCTCGAAGAAGCCATCATCCTCTTCCGCCGACCCCCACCATTCGACCCAGTGCGGCCGAGCGCGCCATTCACGAAGGAGGGGCAGGTCGGCCTGGGCGACGGGACGGAAATGATATTCGCGGTCCATTGAGCTCCGGTTTTCGCTGGCCGTGCTCGGAGCCTTGGCCGGGCTGATCAGGTCCCCGGGCTTCAGGTCGGCGCGGCTGCGGTGGTAGGATGTGGGCGGTGTCATAGCGGCGGTCACCCTCGGCCGGACCGTGGCGGGCCGGTGTCGCTCGCCTTGAACTTCGTCGCGGCGTAGACGGGGCCCGCGGCCGTCATCGTGCAGTCGATCCTCACTTCCTCGTCCGCAGCGACGATCCCGAGGTCCTTCTCGCCGTCCGGCAGGATGAGGATGCAGCGCTTCCCGATCCACACGTCCACGCCGGGCCAGGACGACGAGGGGCTCTCGGCGCGCTCCCGTGCCCAGCGCCTCAGCGCCTGATAGTAGCGCGGCCGCCGCCAGGCCGAGGGGAAGCCGGGATCGACGCACGCCGCGAGGTGGCCCGTGGGAGTCACCATCAGCGCGAATTTGGCCCAGTCCGGCCTCCACTCCGGCCCGAGCTTCTCGGACCCCATCCACTCGCAATGGAAATCGCGGCAACCGGCGGGACGCGACTCGTAGATCGTGCACCCCTTCGAGCGACGGCAATGCGCGCAATATGAACCGGCGGGCTTGGCCAGCTCGGCGACGGCCACCGTCTTGCAGCACAGCGTGCAGCTTCCGCAGCTGCGGCCGGGCACGAGCTCGGGAGCGGGCGCACCGGGATGCCGCGCGGCATCCGCGGATGAGGAGATCGTCATCCTGGCACGCGTAGCATCTCGGCCGCGAGACATGGAAGGCGGCCCCGATCCGAGCGACTGGAAGGTTCATATCTTTCTCAAGTTTCGGCTTCCCTGGAAGCGGAAAAACTTCCGCCCCCGCGGGCGCGCAGCCGCGCCAGGCGCTCGCGGGCGTGACGCCGCTTAGCGAAGTCCCAGGCAGCCTCGCAAAGCCGGTTGAAGGCCGCCGCCCCGGGCGGCGGCGCAGGCGGCAGGCGCTCTGCTCGGTCATTCCGACCGCCTGCGCCGCCCGCCCGCCATGGCCGAATTCGGCGAGCGCGAGCACATAGGCGAACTGCCGCTCGGGCGTCCAACCGTCGCGGCGGGCGCGCAGCGGCACGGGGGTGAATTCGGGCGGCGGCGTCGGCAGGTCCGGCATGCCGCATTAGAACATAACGGGAACTAGAAGTCAAGAATGGCGCGGCGAGGGAGGGTGCCATTGCCAGTTTTAGCGCGAAATCCTATAAAGCTTCCTATGGCACAGATGAACGTTTCGATTCCGGACAAGCTCAAGGGCTGGGCGGAGCAGCGCGTCGCCGAAGGGCGCTACAGCAGCACCAGCGACTATATCCGCGACCTCGTCCGCCGCGACCAGGAGCAGGAGGAGAAGCTCAGGCGCCTCCAGGCGGCGATCGACGAGGGGCGGGCTTCGGGGGTAAGCGAGCGCGATCCCTTCGAGTATCTGGCGGAGCTGCGGGCGGGCCTCGGGGACCGGAGCAAGGATTCGGCTTGAGCTGAGCCGCAGGGCCCAGGCCGATCTCGACGACATTCGCGATTATAGCCTGGCGGAGTTCGGCGTGGAGCGCGCCTTCGCCTATCTCGATGAGGTGGAAAGCGCGTTCCGGCGGATCGTCGAGTTCTCGGAAATAGGCGCGGTAGATCCGAGGATTCGCCCGCTCGCGAGGTCGCTGGGGTGCCAGCAGCACCGGATCTTCTATGAGGTCGGCGATGAGACGATCCTCATCATCCGCATTCTGCACAAGGCGATGGACGAGCGGCGGCACCTTTGAGGCTGAGCCCATAGCGGCAAATGGAGAAGGGCGCGAACCCGATGACCAAGCACCGAATCTACACGACGAGCTTCGCCAGCGTGTACCCCCACTACGTCGCCAAGGCGGAGAGGAAGGGGCGGACGAAAGCGGAGGTCGACGAGATCCTCTCCTGGCTGACCGGCTACGGGGCGGAGGCGCTGGCGGCCGAACTGGAAGCGGGGACGGACTTCGAGACCTTCTTCGCGACGGCGCCGCGGATGAACCCGGCGAGGGGGCGATCACGGGCGTGGTGTGCGGGGTGCGGGTGAGGCTGTCGAGGAGCCGGTGATGCGGGAGATCCGCTATCTCGATAAGCTGGTCGACGAATTGGCGCGGGGGAAGAAGATGGGGCAAATTTGCGGGAGGGGTGACTGGGTCTTGGGCGGGGACCTTCGACGGGAATTAAGTATCGTGTCCCGGAACGTCAGGGCGGGGACCTTCGACGGGAATTAAGTATCGTGTCCCCGGAACGTCTAGTCCCCGGAACGTCAGGTGTCCCCGGAACGTCAGGGAGCCACGCTCACCGTCGCCCGAGTGCTGCACAAGGCGATGGATGTGGAGCGGCATCTTTGAACGTCCGCGAGGAGCGCCAAGGCACCCCGGATGAACCCTGGGAGGAGCGCGACCACGGGCGTGATGTGTCGGGGTGCGGGAATTTGCGGCTCGGGTCCCCTGAACTGCAGGCCGATCTAGACGACATTCGCGACTACAGCAGCTACTTCGCGCTGGAATCAAGAACTGACAGGATAGCACCTTGTGCTTGCCGAACGTAGATCGACCGGGAGGCATAGGTCTTATTTCTAATTGCATCAGCTACCACCGGGAATTGTCCGAGCAGAGATGCCAAGTCGAATAAAAGCACCCCCCGCTGCATCGGATAACAGATCGTGAACAGTTTCAATACGATTTTGGCAACCACCCACTCGCTATTCAAGTCGAATGCGCGAGCATTGGTGAGCTCCTCCTTGATGACACGTATTGCATCGTTACCGAATGTCCCCCTATCGACATACGTTCTCAAGAATTCCAAGGTATTGATGCGATCCTCGACGGCCCCAGCCAAAATCCGGCCAATCCGTTGCTCCTGCCTTCCCAAAGCACGCACATCTAAAGACAATTGAGAGGGCCTCTTGAAGTCGGCTAAGGTACCTTCGCGAGAAACCTGGTTTTCGCCTTCTCGCCTTGATATAAAGGGGCATTCCTGCCAGAACTGCGCAGCGATATCATCGCGATTTATTCCAAGAAGTTGATAAAGCTGCTGCCAAGTCCCACTTGGAAGCAGCCCCTCGCTATTCACATCGACCTCACTTACTGCTTTGGCACGAAGATCGTACAAAACCTCCTTGTCCGTAGATACCCTGCTGTGATGAGAAATTAGATCCCACATCACTGATTGAGGCAACGCTCTTTCGGAGAACCAATCACCCGCCTGGTTCCCACATCTAACCCTCAGCGTCCTTATCATCTTCATCCGCGCAGTGACTCGTTCAGATGATGCGCCCCAAAGTTCTGCAAGCTGAAGGTTCAGAGCGGCATCACTGGCATGTGACGCACAGAATTTCCTAATTCGTGTCTGCAATGCGAGCTTAGGCCCTAAAGCGTATCCTCCGTCAGGGAATAGGAATCCGATGTTTAGCTCCTCCGGCACGAATTCGTTGATCAGTGGCTGGGCGCGAATAAACTCGATATCTGCTTCTACTGCAAATAGCTGAGGTCTTTGCGCAAGCGTCGTATCAGCCGCTTGGAAAAATAGTTCTCCTTTCCTTTTTCCTGAAAGTATAGGGAGAACGAACCCGTACCTGGCTTGACGGCTAAAGGTGCAGTATCCTATCGGAAGAGGATAAGACATACTATTGCTCCGACAGCAGGCCTGCCTCAATGTAGAACCTACGAACAGCCGCGTCGACCATGGTCTGGTAGTATTCAGGGGGCCGCCCAGGGACAAAGTTGTAGGTCAAGATGTGAACGCCGGATTGGCGCAGGTCACACAGCCACGGCGCTTCTCGGCCCTCAAGCCAGTGCGTATGCGGGACCACCAGCGCTTTCAAATGCGTCGCCAATGAGACCGGCTTCTCAAATAGCGCCTCGATAGAGCCTACCCGATCGTCGGGTTCGTTTCGTCCGGGGGATTTCAAAAGATGCAAGTATGCTCTGCCGGCCATCTCCCAAGCTTCAGCGCCATCTCCCGGATCGGGTACTTGCGACGTGTCGCCGTCGTAGTAGCTTTCGGGACTCCTGAAGCTTGCCGATATGATGCGATTGAGTCGGCTAATGTCACGGTCCAACGAGAAGTCCTCTACTGCCATTTCCTCAATCATTACGTGCTTGAACAGACGAGAAGAAAAAGCGCCAGTGTCGAACGGGTAAACTGCCTTCGCCTCTCTAAGGAGAGAGCTTGAGAATAGGAAACAATATGGACAGGCCGACTCTGACTTCACGACCTTATCTGTTGTGGCTCGGTACGCTGGTCGCCCATAAAAGAGGTAGACGAATTCTTCAGCAAATGCCCCAGCTTGCGACGGCGAAACTTCGCCATCTGTAATGATGTCCTCTGCGGTATAAGCTTTACTCACGTGTGTCAGAGGCAAGAGGTCCCAAGTAGGATCATCGTGGCGATCAACCCACCTGCGAAATCCCTCTCGGCCGCTCATACCTGTCTCCATGGGTCGACGTATGCGCCCGAAATCGCCCGCATTGGGAGTGAGCTACTGTTTCCGATTGTTGCACCTCTCTGCTGATTCTCAAAGTCGTAAGTGGAGCCCTTGCACCTCTCGTTAGTCCGCCGCTGAGAGGTAGATTTCGCCACCGTTCGCGCGGAATTTTTCGCTCATCTCGGCCATGCCTACGTCAGCCTCCTCGGCCGCCAGGAAGGTGTCGGCACTCGCATTCTGCTTCGCCGCGAAGTCGCGCACTTCCTGGGTGATCTTCATTGAGCAGAATTTGGGGCCGCACATCGAGCAGAAGTGGGCGGTCTTGGCGCCTTCCGCGGGGAGGGTTTGGTCGTGATATTGTTCGGCCGTGTCCGGGTCGAGGGAGAGGTGGAACTGGTCGCGCCAGCGGAATTCGAACCTCGCCCTCGAGAGGGCGTCGTCGCGCATCTTCGCCGCCGGGTGGCCCTTGGCGAGGTCGGCGGCGTGGGCGGCGAGCTTGTAGGTTACCACGCCCACTTTCACGTCGTCGCGATCCGGCAATCCCAGATGCTCCTTCGGGGTGACGTAGCAGAGCATCGCGGTGCCGAACCAGCCGATCATGGCGGCGCCGATCGCGCTCGTGATGTGGTCGTAGCCAGGGGCGATGTCGGTGGTGAGCGGCCCGAGCGTGTAGAAGGGCGCCTCGCCGCAGGCTTCGAGCTGCTTGTCCATGTTCGCCTTGATCTTGTGCATCGGCACGTGGCCGGGGCCCTCGATCATCACCTGGACGTCGTGGCGCCAGGCGATCTGGGTGAGCTCGCCCAGGGTGGCGAGCTCGGCGAACTGGGCTTCGTCGTTGGCGTCGGCGATGCTGCCGGGGCGGAGGCCGTCGCCGAGGGAGAAGGCGATGTCGTACGCCTTCATGATCTCGCAGATCTCCTCGAAGCGGGTGTAGAGGAAGCTCTCCTTGTGGTGGGCGAGGCACCATTTCGCCAT
>DASWLY010000167.1:0-5376 GCA_036400035.1 Allosphingosinicella sp. | reverse complement strand
CGGAACGCCGGCGGGAGCGCAGCGCGGGAAGCTCAGGCGGGCCGGCGTCTTCCCGGCAGGACTGATCGACTCGACCGTTCCGGTTGGTCGGGCGGAGGCTCCACGCCACCTGAACGGCCGCTTGTTGTAGGAAGTTTCCCTTTCTGGAGCGTGATCGCCTTTCTCTGATCCGTCATTGCGAGGAGCGAAGCGACGAAGCAATCCAGTGGGGTCTCGGAGATCGCACTGGATTGCTTCGCTGCGCTCGCAATGACGGAGCGACTCGATAATGTGCGACCACGCTCAAGCGAAGAAATGCTCGATGCCGCTTCGCGAGTTCCCCAAGTGCCGTGCGCCGCTCGCTCGCAGGCCTCACCGTTTGATGACGCTGAGCGAGCCATCCCGCTCAAGCCGGGCCTCCGCCACCTCTCGATGATCCGCCAGTCCTTGTTGCCTGAGGGCTTCCTCCAGATCGCGCTGCGTCATGTGCGCCGAGCGCATGGCGCTCTCGTCCACACGCCCATCCTGCACGAGCATTTTGCTGCTGCCCTTGATCAATTCGCCGAACCTGTGGGATCGCACCGCCGCCGCGGAGAGCAGCCAGTGAAGCAGCACGATGACCAGGCAGGCCGCCATGGACGGGGCCATGGGCGCGTTGCCCGTGATCGCGCGGCTGGCGATCGAGCCGATGATAATCCCCACCACGACGTCGAACGCGGAGGCTCGGCCGAGAAACCTGGTCTTCGCAAGCCGCACGACCGCCAGGGTGGCAAGGTAGATCACCGCCGCGCGGGCAGCCATCTGGAGAATCGTCAGATCCTTCGCCTCGAGGCCGGCGCCCAACGCCTCGTTCCAAACTTCGATCATGTCCACATTCATATCCTTGCAGGCACCGGGTCCCCGTGCATCGCTTGAAAACGACTCGATATTCGAACGCACGACCTCCGCAGCTGTTGCCCTCGAGCCTGATCATCCAGGGTCTCGTGGAGAGGCACACGCTACGAACATGGCGCGCGGGCGCCGACGGCTCCGGCGAGCGGCGGCAAGCTATTCGGCCCGTCGGTGAGATCCGGCTGGAACGCCGTCGACCGGCGGCGGTTGGTCCCGATCACACGATGCTGGTGCCCTCGAACTGACCCAATATCACCTGGCCGCCATCCTCATTGCCGCCGTCGGGCCGCTGCTCGCGCTCGCCCGGAGGTTCCGGATCCCGGAATCCATGCTCCTGTTCGGCGCCGGGGTCGCGTCGACTACAGTCCCCGGCCTGCCGCCGCCTGCGGTCGATCCCGAGCTCGTGATGACTTTGTTCCTGCCGCCGCTCCTCTATGCGTCGACGGTGCGGGTGACCTGGCATCTCCTGCGGTTCACCTTCTGGCCGGGTGTCGTCCTTGGATCGGTGCTGGCGGCCACCGCGATCGCCGCCATCGCGGTCGCAACCCGCGGCTTCTTCCTGCCGGGCCTCGGCTGGCCGGCCGCGATCCTGATCGGGAGCGTCGCGGCCTTCTTCGACACGCGGCTGTTTCACGAAGCGAAAGGCCGGCTGCGGGTGCCTCGAGCGATCGGGGACACGCTCAAGGCCCGCGAGCTTGCCGGTCGCATCCTCATCCTCGCGACGCTGGGGCTGGTCGAGGATCATCTGGTCTCCAACCGGACCATCGGGGAGCATATCCTCGGCAACTACGTGATGGGCATTCCCGGCGGGATATTGGCGGGCCTCCTCGTCGGGCACGTCGCCGTGCGGTTGCGCCGGCGGATCGATCCCGCGCCGATGGAGATCGCCGTCTCGGTCGCGACACCTTACGCAGCGGCGCTCCTCGCGGCCGTCGCCGGGGTCTCGGCGGCCGGCGCGATCATCACCAGCGCACTGGTCGTCTCCGCCGTTCGAGTCGACCGGGAGACCGGCGCGACGATCTCCTCGACCGAAGCCCGAATCAACGCCACCGCCTTCTGGGAACAAGCCAGCCTGATGATATCGAGCGGCCTCTTCCTGCTGGCAGGGCGAGCGGTTCCAGGTGCCCTCGGCGCGCTCGGAACCTGGCCCCTGTGGCAGGTGGCTGGAACGGCAGCGGGCATCCTCATGCTGGCCCTGGCCGTGCAGCTCTGCTTCTCCTACGCGGCAGCCCGGATGCTGCCTGTCAGCGCCGCGCTTGTCGAACGGGATGAGCCGAAGACCTCCCCTTTGGCGGCAGCGGTGGTGATGACCTGGTCATCGACACGCTCGGTCATCGCTCTGCTCCTCGCGCTTTCGATACCCGCGACCCTGCCCGGCGGCGAACCGTTCCGAGAGCGGGATCTGATCCTTGCCGTCGCGACGTTGGTCGTCATAGGCTCCCTGGCGATCCAGGGTCTCAGTCTGCGGCGGGTCGTCAGATGGGCGGGACTCGCGGACTCCTCCGACGATGAAGAAGAGGAGGCCGCTGCCCGTTCCGCAATCCAGGAAGCCGCAGCCTCTTCCCCCGACGGAGATGCATTGGACGTGGACGCCGCGCGTCAGAAGCTCCTCCGGATGCGGGAGGGGGACGAGATCGGCGACGAGGTGATGACTCGAATGATGCGCGAAGCGGATCTGGCGGCACGGGCCTCGGAAAAGGATGTCTTGCCCGGCGCCGGCCCGCCACAGCCGTGAAGTTAAAGGTGGCCGGCTCCCCTTCGTCTTCGTTCTTCCTGCGCAAGGCGACGAACTTCGAGCCATAGCTGCCGCTCCTGCTCCGCATCGGCGAGGGCGCGATGACGTACCGGCAGCAGGCTCGCCCACTGGACCGCCTGACCAAGGAGGCCAGTGACAACGGCTTCAAGCTCGTCCGGCTGAACCGCGCCCCGGAGCAACTCCGTCGCAATCTCCTGCCTCGCCTCCTCCGTGTCCCTGAGACGGAGAGCGTGTCGCGGAAGCCCGGCCGCCCGGAGCAGCACGCTCAGCCACTTTCCGTCCCAGGAGGGCGCGCTGGCGTAGAGCCTATGGCCGGAGAGCCTCTCGATCATTCGCCCGGCCACCCGATGGACCGGAATACCCTCGTTCGCCAGCGTGGTCCGGCTGATGCCGTGAATAGCCTCGGCCTCCTGGTCCCAGTCCGTCCAATCCGGAGGAGGCTTGATCAGATAGGCTTCGGACTCGCCGTCCTGCGAAACCCAGCCCACTTCGATTGGATATCCCTTCTTCCCCAGGGAGGAGGCTTCGAAATCGAGGAAAAAACGCATCCGGGCCGAACGCGCCGGATCGGGCCTGGCTGCGGGCTGTCCAGATCCCGGCCCGACCCGGAGCGGCCCGCTCCCAGAGCGGGCCGGCCGGCGCCGAGCGATCCGGCAGGCGAGCCTCCGGCGCCCGCGGCTGTGCCTCGATGCTTCGGGCACGGTGAGTGAGGGTCACCTTGGCGCCGCGCCGGCGCAAGGCCGCTCGCCGCTGGTTGTAAATCCCCGGGATTGCCTCCGCCTAGTCGCCGCCCCATCTAGTTTCGATGCGCATCCTAGACGTCGACCAGTCGCCGGCCGCCGAAGCGACCGCCCTCACCGCCCACCTGATCGCGGAGGAGATTGTCCACGCCGCCTTCGTCGCGCCGACGGGCGTCATCCTGTTCACGGACCGCCGGATCCTGCTGGCTCAGCGCGAGCATCTGCTCGAGGCGCGGACCGAGACCAGCTCTTATTCCTACCGCGCCGTTCGCCATTTCTCGATCCAGGAAGGCGAGGCTGCCGACAGCCGAAGCACGGTGCGCATCTGGCTGGGCGACGAGCCGCAGCCGCTCCACCTGCGCGCCAATCCGGGTACCGACCTGCGCCCGCTCCAGCGCCTGCTCGCCGATCGCCTGGTCTGAAAGTCCGGCCGCGGGCAAGCGGCTCATTGCATCAGGCCGGCCTTGCGAAGGGCGTCCTCGATCACCTTCTGGACGCCGCTGGCCTGCGGCTGCGGCTGCGGCCGCGCCTTTGCCGAAGCCGCCGGCTTGGGCCGCCGCGGCGCGGGCGCCGGAGCGGTCTCGATCGGCCGAGCGGCCTCCCCTGCCGACTCCGGGGCGATCCCGAAGAAGGCGGCGATCCGCGCCGTCGAGGACAGCCCGACGTCCAGCATGTGCGGACCCGCTTCGCCCAGCCCGTCCTCGCCGCCGGCCAGGGGAATGCCGTGAGCCATTCCGGTGATCGTATATTGCTCGACCAGCGGCCGGCCCTTCGAATCAAGCCACGCCTGGCGGGGATAGCCCTCCACCCGGTCGGTCCGGTCGGGCTCGGATCCAAGGCCGTGGAGGTGAGTCCATTGAAGAACGATCGCGTCGGCGTTGCTGGCGACGACGGTGCGGTCGGCGCTGCCCTGCCAGACCTGGACTCGGGGCCAGGGCCCCTTGTGCCGGGAGGCGCCGCGCACCCGCGCCCCGAGCTGCGCCGCGTCGCTCCTGGAGCGGCCGCCCATGCAGTCGAACGCCTCGGTCACGTCGGACGCGCAGCCATAAGCGACTCCGGCGATTATGGCTCCGGCGGCGAAGGTCTCCGGATAGGTGGCGAGCATGGCCGAGGCCATGCCGCCGCCGGCGCTGAGGCCGGTGACGAAGACCCGCTCGGGATCGATTCCGTGCGCCTTCTCCATCGCCGCGATCATCGAGCGGATCGATGCCGCCTCGCCCTGGCCGCGCTGGGAATCGGCCCCGGAGAACCAGTTGAAGCACAGCATCGGGTTGTTGGCGCGCTGCTGCTCGGGGAAGAGCAGGACGAAGCCGTGCCGGTCGGCGAGGGTCGACCAGCCGGAGCCGTGGTCGTAGACCGCCGCATCCTGGGTGCAGCCGTGGAGAACGACGACCAGCGGCGCCCCCTTCCCGGCGCCGCCGGGCACGTAGCAGCGGGCGCGCAGGTTGCCGGGATTGTCCCCGGTCCAGTCGAGGTCGGAAAGCCTGTCGCGGGTGGCCGAGGGAGCCGCGAAGGCGCTGCTCCCCTTGCGGCTCGAGCGAAGGCGCATTCGGGGTCGAATCACGGGCATAAGCTTACTCCCCGAGGGTGGCTCCCAACGGGGAGGCATGTGTCAGGAACGTCCGTGCCACGGCTTTTGTTGCAGTGCAACATGGCGATCCGGATCGATTGTCGTCGTCTCAGGAGGGGCGTGGGGCTTTCGGCCGATCCTATTAGGAACTAATCGGATCGTCGGGAGAAAAGGATGGACGCGCCCAAGGGCCGCTACCGTGTGATCGAGGAGGACGGTCGCCTCGTCGTCATCGACAACGAGTCAGGGACCCCTATCCCGTCCTCGCTCGTCCCGCCCCGGCGGCCGCGGCCCGGCCGTTCCCCTGCCTCGCCGCCCGTTCCGGTCGCGCCGGCCGGGCCGGGGCCGCTCGACCGTGCCGGCGACTTCCTGCTCGCCGTCGTGGCCAGGGAATGGGATTCGCAAGGACGGGCGGTGATCGCGTGGCGATGGGGGGCGCC
>DASWLY010000166.1:0-9954 GCA_036400035.1 Allosphingosinicella sp. | reverse complement strand
TCCGTGCCCCGGCCTCCGTAGATGACGAACTTCGCGTCCGTTTCGGCCGAGCCGTCGAACGTGAAATCCTCGCCCGCGAGCAGGGCGCCGCCGTTGATCCGCGCCGTAATCCCGGCCGCGAAATTGGCGTCGTGGGTGGTGAGGTCGTAATCGTACAGGCTGGTCCCCGGATTCCCGTAGAGGGTGTTGGTGCCCGCGAGCAGCGAAACGTTCTCGATCTCCAGGACATTGTCGCCGAGGACCAGGCCGCCGCTATAATCGCCCTGCAGTACGATCGTGTCGGCTTCGACCCCGCCTTGGACCGAATCCGCCGAAGTCATCGCCCCGCCGAAAAAGAAGATGTCGTTGCCGGTTCCTCCGGAGGCGAAATCGTCGCCGCCGAGCTGTAGATAGAAACGGTCGTTGCCGGCGCCGCCGAAGAGCGTGTCGTCCCCGCCGCCGGTCGTGACCGTATCGTTCCCCGATCCGGTCGTGACGTTCATCCGCTCCACGCCAACGAAATCGAGAGTGGCCCCGGCCAGATCGGCGATGTGGCCGCTATAGCCCGCCGCCAAGCTCCCGCTCGTGACTCCGCCGGTCACGTCGGTGACCGCGGCGGAATAATCGATGATCAGCAAATCGGCGCCGGCGCCGGCGTCGGCGCTGTCCGCACCGCCGGTAATGGTGATCCGGTCGGCGCCGGCGCCGGAAACGATCGTGTCGGCGCCGGTGCCGGTCAGGATCTCGTCCTCCCCGCCGCCGGTGGTGATCGTGTTGGCGCCGTCGCCGCCGTCGACGTAATTGCCGCCGTCGCCGGCCGTGACCGTGTCGGCCCCGCTTCCCCCGACGATGGTGTTGAATCCATCTCCGGCGGTCACCGTCCCCGAGCCCTCGCCGGTGCGGATATCGTCGTCACCGTCTCCGGTGGTGATGGTGTCCGCCCCTGCGCCGGTCCAGATCGTGAAGTGCTCGAAGCCGCCGTTGATCGTCACCAGCCTGCCGCCGCCGCCCGCTTCGGCGACGTTCGCCGTCGTGCCGGTGATCGCGCCCGTCGCCAGTCGATAGTCGACGAACAGCCGGTCGTCGCCGGCGCCGCCGCTCGCGGAGTCGGCGCCGGCGATGACGGTGATCAGGTTGTCGCCGTCATTGCCGACGATGCCGTTGCCGTCCGACGCATCGTTCACGTTGATGGGCGCGGCTCCCGCGAGAGTCACCGTGGCAACCCCTTGGGCGAGATCGAGAACGATTCCGGTCGAGCTCGCCTCGCCGGTGATGATCATCCCGCTGTAGAGGATGGTCGCCGTCTCGTTCGAATATCCGGCCTCGAGCTGGATCGTGTCGCCCGGGCCGGAATCGGCCATGGCGGCGGCGATGGAAGCATAGGCGCCGTTCGGGCCGACGGTGCGAATAGCCATGAAAGTGTCTCCTGGCGGAGCGCCAGGGAGCTGCTTTCATCCCGGATGCAAACGCATGAGTGCGCGGAAAACGCCGCGACGCCATTGCAGAACAAGTAGCCCAGCGAAATCAAATATCGCAACTGAAGCTATGAACCGAATGTATAGCGCCCGGTACCTAATAAACAACTAATAAATTTGGCAAATTTCCTCAAGCCCGTTCGATATTACATATAATATAAGTCGAAATTTTACTCTCGTGCGTCTAGATTTTTTCTACCTCCGGCTCTTCAACAATGTTCCGGAGTGACGTGTAAAGGACCTCGAGCCCACGCTTAACGTGGCGCGTTGCGGACGATCATGTCGAGCACGGCAGGGTGGAGCGGCCGGACGAACTCGCAGCCGAGCATATGGCCGTTCATCCAGACCACTCGCGAATGGAGCGATTCGAGGCCCGGAAGCTTCAGCCACAGGTCGGTGCCGTTCATCAGCTCGAGATGGGTGGCGGCGCGGAAGCCGGTGACGGAGAGGTCGAGGACCTGAACGGTGACGGCGTGGGCGCCGCGCTGTCTGAGGCCGGCGCCGAGCACGACCTCGGCCCGCGCGGCGCGGCGGCCGTCATCGTCCGGAGAAGTCGAAAGCTCGGCGGTGAAGCTCATCTGAAAGACTCACTCCCCCGGAATGGCGATGCCGACCGAGGCGCCCCAAAGGCGGGCGATCTGCTTCTCATGATGGCTCATCTGCTCGCCGAACAGGCGCGGCCGGCGGAAGCGCGGCTGGTTCTGGTCGCTCGAGGTGCGCTTCAGCTGAACCAGCACCTCATGCTCGTCGATCATGTACGCGAACTCGAGGCCGACCCGGTCCGCGCCGGTCCAGGCGACCCGGGCGGGGATGCTGGTCGAACCGCGATTGAAGACGAGCTCGGTGCCGACCGGCGGAACGTCCCGGCATTCGACCAGGGCGCCCTTGCGCGAGAGATCGCGCAGCCGGGCGTCGATCTCGCCGTTCGCCGTCCGCAGCTTCGCGGCCAGCAGGACGCGCGCGCGCTTGGCCTGGCGCTTGCCCGCCACGGGACCGTCAACAAATTGCTCTACGCCCATGCGCTCATTTCCTCATTGGCTCCTGGCAGAGAGGGATAGGCCCAAGGCACCTAAATTGTAGTAAACGCCGGGCTGTTTTTGCATCCTCGGCGGCGGCGGCCGGCGACAGAAGTTGACCTCGCCGGCCCTGCCACTAAGGCGCCGCCATGCGCTTCTTCTCCGACAATGCGGCCGCCGCCTGCCCCGAGGCGCTCGCCGCCATCGCCGCCGCCAACAGCCTGGACACGGCCTATGACGGCGATTCCTTGAGCCGGCGGCTCGACGACGCCTTCTCGGAGCTGTTCGAGACCCCGGTGACGGCGCTCTGGGTGGCGACCGGGACGGCGGCGAACGCCCTGGCCCTGGCCGCGCTCTGCCCGCCTTATGGAAGCATCGTCTGCCATCGCGACGCGCACATCCAGAACGACGAATGCGGAGCCCCGGAATTCTACACCCACGGGGCAAAATTGCTGCTCGGCGAGGGCGAGGGCGCGAAGCTGACCCCGGCGGCGGTGACGGCCCTGCTGGAGACCGTGCGAAACGACGTCCACCAGACCCAGCCCGCCGCCCTCTCCATCACCAACGCCACCGAATACGGGCTCGTCTACTCCGCCGCCGAGACCGCCGCTCTGGGCGAGCTGGCGCGGGCCCGGGGCCTCGGCTTCCATGTCGACGGCGCCCGCTTCGCCAACGCCGTCGTCAGCACCGGCGCCTCGCCGGCCGACCTGACCTGGCGGGCCGGGGTCGACGCGCTCAGCTTCGGCTTCGTCAAGAACGGGGGGATCTCGGCGGAAGCGTTGATCTTCTTCGGCGACCGGCACCGCCAGTCGACGCTCTACCGCCGCAAGCGCGCGGGGCACCTGCTGTCCAAGGGCCGCTATCTGGCGGCGCAACTCCTCGCCATGATCGAGGACGACGTCTGGCTCCGCAACGCCCGGGCGGCGAACGACGCCGCCCGGCGCCTGGCCGGGGCGGCTGGGCCGGACCGGCTCGTCCTGCCGGTCGAAGCCAATGAGATTTTCCTGAAGGTGAGGCCGGACGAGGCACGCAAGCTGCGCGACCAGGGCTTCGACTTCTACGATTGGGGGCCGGGCGAGGCGCGGCTGGTGACGGCCTGGGATTCGGACCCGGCCCATGTCGACGCGCTGGCGGCGGCGATCCGGGCGCTGTGAGCGACACACCGTCATCCCGGCCAAAGCCGGGATCTCTTGGAGACCGGGCGCCCAGCCCTTCACCCGACGAGACCCCGGCTTCCGCCGGGGTGACGGGAGTGGGCGAGGAGTTCGGCACTCCCTCCACCCTGTCCGCCTCCTCCTCAGCCTCAGCCTCAGCCTCAGCCTCAGCCTCAGCCTCAGCCTCCGCCGCCCCCTCCTCCCCCGGCGCGCCGAGCATGCTCCAGCCGCGGATCCTCGTCCCCTTCCTCCTCATCACCCTGATCTGGAGCTCGACCTGGATCGTCATCAAGGACCAGCTCGGAACGGTCCCGCCTTCCTGGTCGGTGACCTACCGGTTCGTCATCGCCGCCGCGGCCATGTTCGCCTGGGCCTGGATGAGCGGGGCCGCCCTACGGATCGGCCGCCGGGGCCATGTCCTCGCCGCCCTGTTCGGGGTCCCGCAATTCTGCCTGAACTTCAACTTCGTCTATGCCGCCGAGCATCACGTCACCAGCGGGCTTGTGGCGACGGTGTTCGCTTTGCTGATGGTCCCGAACAGCGCGCTGGCCTGGCTGTTCCTGAAGCAGAAGGCGACCTGGGGCTTCGTTGCCGGCTCCGCCCTCGCCTGCGTCGGAGTCGCCTTGCTGTTCGTTCAGGAGATGCGCGCCAGCGCCACCTCCACCGAGCAGGTGCTGCTCGGCATTGGCCTCACCGTGCTCGGCGTGCTGTCCGCCTCGGCCGCCAACATCCTGCAGTCGAGCCGGGGCCTCGCGGCGTGGCCGCTCGCCAGCCTGCTCGCCTGGGGAATGGTATACGGGATCATTGCCAATGCCCTGTTCGCCTGGGCCGTCGCCGGAGCGCCGGTCATCGAGGCGAGGCCGGCCTACTGGCTCGGCCTCGTCTATCTCGGGCTGTTCGCCTCGGCGCTGGCCTTCCCGCTCTATTTCGCGGTGATGCGCCAGGTCGGCCCCGGGAAAGCCGCTTATTCGAGCGTCCTCGTGCCGATCCTTGCGATGGTGTTCTCGACCCTCTTCGAAGGCTATCGCTGGTCGACGCTCGCCGTCGCCGGCGGGCTGGTCGCCCTGGCCGGCCTGGTCATCGCGCTGAGGTCGAGGGCTGCCGCTGGCTGACCCGAGGAGGCGTCCCCCGCCGCGGAGGCAGATCGGAACCTTGCGCTAAAGCCAATGGAGCTACGCACGTGCCGGCTTGGTTGAAGGAAAGCGCCTCCCCGGCTCTCGGGGAGGTATTGCGGAAGCAAGATTCGAGCTGACGGGCGGCGCCCCCATGGCCGGGATAAAATAGAGCCTAGCGCGGCTTACCAGGGCAAGAGCCCAAATATGAACCCCCATAGGGCGATCATGATCGTTCCCCAAAAGACCTTGCCGAGCGCCGCCAACCTGTGCCTGTACATCGAGGCGGCCAAACCGAGTGCCGCACGGTAGGGCACTTCCGAATAGGATTTGACCCGCAACGTTCGGTCATAAACGAGTAAGATCACACTAAGGACGACGAGGAGGAACGTCTCGTATCGGATGTAGAAAGTCTTCGGAAGGTCGAACCAGAACAGGTAGGGCTGCCCCCACTTTAGTTCGGCTGCGAACCTTGCCGCTACTCCCCATAACGACAGTAGTGAGATAAGGCTGGCAAGGCTCAAGGCCAACAAGCTGAAGCGACTTTGGCGCTGCCAATTGTCCACCTCTTTAGCCACCTCGATCGAAGCCTGCTGCTGCTCGAAGCGAAAAGAGGCGAGTGAGTCGTCGAAAATGTGCGTTTCAGCGGTGGAACGCCGCCGAACGCGGGCAAGGGTCATCTGAAATGCCTCGGCATAGGCGATGACCCCGAGCGCCTGCCGCCGCCGGACATTACCGCTGGCGCGTCGGAACTGGCCGATAACGCGGGTCAGCGCCCATAGCACCTCCCGGCGCCAATGCGCGTCCTCGGAAAGGCCGGCATCGGACAGTCGCACCAGCGGGAGGAGTTGATCGTCGGTCGGATGGTGGTGATGATGGTGATGCGCGCAATCTTTGATGAAGTAATAGGCATGGCGCGCTGCGATCCTTCGGCCCCTGATCTTCTCTTCGAGCGAGCCGTGGTAATAATCGAGGGATCCGCTTATCCGGAGCTCTCCCGTCCTGTAGAGAACGAACTCCAGCCTAGCATCTGACAGCGCCTCGAACTCTGCGCTCCAGGACCGGATCCAGTTCGGATCCCCGGCGCTGGGATGGTCATTGAGTCTCTCCAGGCGAGCGCTGACGTCGCGCACGGTCCGGCAGTCGGCCTGTCGCTGCCGGTAGGTGTTGCCGCCACCGAACCAATGAACGGTGCCCCGCAACGCACCGCGGCTATCGCAACGATGGTGCAACTCGCCCTTCCCGTTGAAATAAGGAGTGAGAGACGGTTCGGGGGTAGCAATGAGGAACAAGTGGAACCTGTGCTGGCCCCGCGGGCGGAAAGGCCATCTTGCATCCCGGTTAGTACGTGTTTGCATGATCGCGACCCCCAGGGGTGCGTCATTGGACACGCGCTGTAGGTTATTGAAGCAAGTCGCGGGTGGCGGCAGATGGCGGCCGACGGCGCTAAACGAGAGATGGCCGCTTGTCGTCGGCACCCAACTGGCAAAGCCCGCCGTGTCCTCTTTCCCGAATTCAGCCACGGCACGACATAAGCGGAAGTTGGCAACTCTTAATAGCTAAAGATTGCCACTCGATAAGTTGATTGTTTCGACGATTTCAAGCCCATCCTCGCGCCGGGTCACAACGGGGGCCTTGGTTGTTGCGATGCTTGAACCCTCGTGATCCCGCATTCCCTTGCCGCTAAGGTAAGACCGCAAGCTAAATCCAGAACGTGCCAGCTCAGGGATGACGCGCGGTCCGTGCAGCCAGAGGCGCACTACAACAAAGGTTAATAAAATGGCGACAGGAATGCTCAGCAGCCTGAGTATCTCTAGCATATTGTGCCTCGCCTCACGCCCCGACTGCCCCTCGGCCGTTTGAATCGGTAAGGGCCGGAGCAACCGGCCCGAAGCGATTTACGCTAATCGAAATTATTTCAACCAACACTTTCCAGCGCCAGCATGTAGCACGATCATCAACTCTGATCAACCTCCACTCGTCCCGCTCACGTCTCCTGTCAGACTCTTGCGCGCCATAACAGGACTGGGCCATTACCAAATCGAGCGCAAACTAACTCCATCAAAGCTTTAGCATTCTAATTTCCAAATCGGTCATGACTTCATGCCCCTATGTCCACGCGTTGCTCGCATACACGCGGGATGCGTGATGCCGGCAACCCTGCGTTGCACCGTCCCTTCCCCGCGCCTAAGTCCGCGCCATGCTCGATGTCCAGAACGCCCCCGCCGCTCCGCCCTCCGCCATCCGCCGCGAGGATTACCGGCCGCCGGATTGGTTGGTGCCGTCGATCGAGCTGGAGTTCGAGCTCGGCGCGGAGCGGACCCGGGTGCGCTCGCGGCTGAGCGTCACGCGCAACGGCGCTCACGACCGGCCGCTGGCACTGAACGCCGAGGGGCTCGATCCGCTCGAGGTCACCGTCGACGGCGAGGCGGCCCGCTACAGCCTGGAAGGCGACGTGCTCACCATCGCGCCGGCCGGCGGGGCCGCATTGGTCGAGACGCTCGTCGAGATCGCGCCGCGTTCCAACACCCAGCTGATGGGGCTGTACGAATCGGGCGGCATATTGTGCACCCAGTGCGAAGCGGAAGGCTTCCGGCGGATCACGCCCTTCCCGGACCGTCCGGACGTCCTCTCCCGCTACCGGGTGCGGCTGATTGCCGACAAGTCGGCCTATCCGGTGCTTCTGTCGAACGGCGATCCGGTCGGCGCCGGGGAGCTGGAAGGCAGCCGGCATTGGGCGGAGTGGGACGATCCCTTCCCCAAGCCCTGCTATCTCTTCGCCCTGGTCGCCGGCGACCTTGCCGCCAATCGCGACAGCTTCGTCACCCGTTCGGGGCGCAGGGTCGATCTCGGAATCTGGGTCCGCGAGCCCGACCTGCCCAAGACCGAGCATGCCATGGAGTCGCTCAAGGCCTCGATGAAATGGGACGAGGAGGTCTATGGACGAGAGTACGACCTGGCCGTGTTCAACATCGTCGCCGTCGCCGATTTCAACTTCGGCGCGATGGAGAATAAAGGCCTCAACATCTTCAACTCGCGCTTCGTCCTCGCCGATCCGGAGACCGCGACGGACTCCGATTTCGATGCCGTCGCCGGGGTCGTCGCGCACGAATATTTCCACAATTGGTCGGGCAACCGGGTCACCTGCCGGGACTGGTTCCAGCTTTCGCTGAAGGAAGGCTTCACCGTCTTTCGCGACCAGATGTTCTCGGCCGACATGGGCAGCGCCGCGGTCAAGCGGATCGAGGACGTGCGGCTGTTGCGCGCGGCGCAATTCCCCGAGGACGGGGGCCCGCTCGCCCATCCGGTCCGGCCCGACAGCTACATGGAGATCGCCAATTTCTACACCGCCACGGTGTACAACAAGGGCGCCGAGCTGATCCGGATGCTTCACACCCTGCTCGGGCCGGATCGGTTCCGGGCCGGGTGCGACCTCTATTTCGACCGGCACGACGGGCAGGCGGTCACCTGCGAGGACTTCGTTCGGGCGATGGAGGAGGCGAGCGGCGAAGACCTGTCGCAATTCCGCTTGTGGTACGAGCAGGCGGGGACCCCGCGGGTGCGGGCGGCGCTGAGCCAGGAGAACGGCATCGCCCGGCTTCGGCTCGAGCAGGAGGTGCCGCCGACTCCGGGCCAGCCGGCCAAGAAGCCGATGCCGATCCCGCTGCGAATCGCCCTGTTCGGCCGGGACAGCGGCGAGAAGGTCGCCGAAAAGCTCATCCTGCTCGACACGCCGGCGGCCGAAGCCGAGTTCAGCGCCGGCTCCGACAAGGTCGTGCTGTCGATAAACCGCGGCTTCTCGGCCCCGGTGGTCGTCGAGACGGAGCGGCCGGCGGCCGACCTCGCCTTCCTGTCGGCGAATGACGACGATCCCTTCGCCCGCTACGAGGCGATGCAGCAGCTGATGCTCGACACCCTGCTCACCGCGATCGGCTCGGGCCGGGCGGATCACGAGGCGGTGGTCGACGCGGTGCGGCGGACGCTCGCCGACGAGGCGCTCGACCCGGCCTTCACGGCGGAAGCGGTCCTGCCGCCGAGCGAATCGTTCATCGGCGACCAGATGGCCGTCGTCGACCCGGAAGCGATCCGCATCGCCCGGGACTCGCTTCGCGCCGGGATCGGGCGGGCGCTGGAGCCGCAATGGCGCGCCGCCTACGCCTCGACCGCGGCCAACCGCTACGAATATTCGCCGGCCGCCAAGGGGGCGCGGCGGCTGAAGACGGTGGCGCTCAACTATCTGATGGCGGCGGGGGCGCAAGATGCGCCGGCGCTGGCCCGGCGGCAACATGACGAAGCCGACAACATGACGGACCGCCAGGGCGCGCTCGCCGCGCTGGCCGGGTCGGAGGCGCCGGAGCGGGAAGGTGCGCTCGCGGATTTCTACCATCGCTACCGCTCCGATCCGCTGGTGCTCGACAAATGGTTCACGGTCCAGGCCCTCGCCAGCCGCGACGACACGCTCGAAGCGGTCGAGGCGCTGGCCCGGCATCCCGACTTCACATTGTCCAACCCGAACCGGATGCGCTCCCTGGTCGGAGCCTTCGCGGCCAACCAGAGCGCCTTCCACGACGCTTCGGGCCGCGGCTACCGCTTCCTCGCCGACATGATCCTCGCGGTCGACCGCCTCAATCCGCAGACGGCGGCACGGCTGGTGCCGCCGCTCGGCCGCTGGCGCCGCTTCGACGCCCGGCGGCAAGGCTTGATGAAGGCGCAGCTGGAACGGATCGTCGCCGCCCCCGGCCTGAGCAAGGACGTCTTCGAGCAGGCGAGCAAGAGCCTGGGCTGACGGGAGAGTTTCGTCATCCCGGCGGAAGCCGGGATCTCGTTGAGGAGCCCCACCCCGTCATCCCGGCGAAAGCCGGGATCCCAGGTCGAAAAGTCTCGGCGGGCCTCCACGAGATCCCGGCTTTCGCCGGGATGACGACGCTTTGCCTAATTCGAATTTAACCATTGCAGGTTAAGGTCTTGCCGAACCGCGATGGGGCGCGGCGAAGCGGAGGCCGCACCGACGTGGGCGAGATGGGCGACATAGAGCCGGAAGGAAGCCCGGAGGACCGGGTCGCGCCGCGCACCAATTTGCTGCTCGCCGCCACCGCCGAGGTCGGCGGGCGAAGCCTCCCGGTGCGCATCCGCAACCTCTCCGAGACAGGAGCCCTGATCGAAGGCGCGGGCCTGCCCGACGCCGGCATGTCCCTGGTCCTGGCGCGCGGCGGCCGCC
>DASWLY010000165.1:0-5899 GCA_036400035.1 Allosphingosinicella sp. | reverse complement strand
TCTCAGCGACGGGCGCGGCAAGGTCAGGATCATGCTGGTCCCGGACGTGGCCGACAGCGGCTATGCCAGCGGCCGCCTCACTTATTATTACCGGACCAAGGCGTCGGACGATTGGAAGCAGCTGAGCATCTACAACGCGATCGACGAGACCGGTTTCCGCCCCGTCGCCGTCGATCCGGATCTCGACGTCGCCTACGGCTTCAAGCGGGTCGACGGCCGGGATGCTCTCTACGGCGTGGCGCTCGACGGCTCGTCGCGTGAAACCTTGATCTACTCACATCCGCGGGTCGACGTGGATTCCACCGTCCGGATCGGCCGGGCGCAACGAGTCGTCGGAGTAACTTTCGCGACCGAGAAGCGGGAGGCGGTCTTCTTCGACAAGGATCTGGCCGCCCTCGGCAAGGCGCTCGCCAAGGCGCTTCCGGCCACTCCGCTGATCCGTTTCGTCGATTCCAGCCTCGACGAGAGCAAGCTCATCCTGTGGGCGGGCAGCGACACCGACCCCGGCCGCTATTATCTGTTCGACAAGACGGCCAAGCAGCTCCGGCCGATGATGCTCGACCGGCCGCAGCTCGACGGCGTGACGCTCGCGCCGATGAAGCCGGTCACCTACACCGCTTCGGACGGGACGAAGGTGCCCGCCTATCTCACGCTGCCGCCGGGGAGTAGCGGCAAGAACCTGCCGGCGATCGTCATGCCGCACGGCGGCCCGAGCGCCAGGGACGAATGGGGCTTCGACTGGCTCGTGCAATATTATGCCAGCCGGGGCTTTGCCGTTCTTCAGCCCAATTATCGCGGCTCGGCGGGCTATGGGGATCAATGGTATCAGAAGAACGGCTTTCAATCCTGGCGCACCGCCATCGGCGACGTGAACGATGCCGGCCGGTGGCTGATATCGCAAGGTATCGCCGATCCGGCCAAGCTGGCGATCGTCGGCTGGTCCTATGGGGGCTATGCGGCGCTTCAGTCCGGAGTGCTCGATCCGGGCCTGTACAAGGCGGTCGTCGCGATCGCTCCGGTGGCGGATCTGGGCCAGCTGGTCGAGGATTCGAAATTGTGGTCTAACCACCGGGTCGAACGCAATTTCATCGGTTCGGGCCCGCACCTTCGCGAGGGGTCGCCCGCTCAGAATGCCGGCAAGATCAAGGCGCCGGTGCTCCTTTTCCACGGCGACAAGGATCGCAATGTCGACGTCCGCCATGCCCGGCTGATGCACGACAAGCTCAAGGGCGCCGGCGGGCGGAGCGAGCTGGTCGTGTTCGAAGGCCTCGACCACCAGCTCAGCGACGGCGACGCGCGCGCCCAGATGCTGCGCCGAAGCGATGCCTTCCTGCGGACGGCGCTCAAAATCCCATGAAAAAAGGGCGGCCCCGCGGGGCCGCCCTTTTCGAAGACCTTACTACTCCGTCATTGCGAGGAGCGAAGCGACGAAGCAATCCAGTGGGCCACCGAGGCCGGCTCTGGATTGCTTCGCTTCGCTCGCAATGACGAAGTGAAGTGGGACTACCGCGAGTAGAACTCGACGACCAGGTTCGGCTCCATTCGGACCGGATAGGGGACTTCGTCCAGCGTCGGAACGCGGGTGAAGGTCGCCTTGGCGGTGCCGTCGGGGGCGACATATTCGGGGATCTCGCGCTCGGCGAGGCCCTGCGCCTCCATCACCAGCGCCATCTCCTGCGCCTTCGAGCCGAGCGTGATCTCGTCCGCGACATTCACGCGGCGCGAGGCGATGTTGCACTTCACCCCGTTGACCCGGATGTGGCCGTGGCTGACCAGCTGGCGAGCCGCCCAGATGGTGGGCGCGAACTTGGCGCGGTAGACGACCATGTCGAGCCTGCGCTCGAGCAGTCCGATCAGGTTCTGGCCGGTGTCGCCCTTCATCCGGGCGGCCTCGGTATAGGTGCGCTTGAACTGCTTCTCGGTGACGTCGCCGTAATAGCCCTTCAGCTTCTGCTTGGCGCGGAGCTGGATCCCGAAGTCGGACATCTTGCCCTTGCGGCGCTGGCCGTGCTGGCCCGGGCCGTATTCGCGCTTGTTGACGGGGCTCTTGGGGCGTCCGAAGACGTTCTCGCCCATCCGCCGGTCGAGTTTGTACTTGGCGCTGCTGCGCTTGCTCATCTCAGGTCCAATCTGCTTGTTTCGACGTTCCCGGAACCGCACCGCCGTACCTGCTGTACGACGCGGCCACCGCTTCACCGGGGTGCGGGGCCAATTGCGAAGGGGGGCAGATGGCCTCTGGAGGCTCCAAAGTCAACCTCGACAGGCGTTTGGCGGCCGCTAAAGGGGCCGGATGAGCTCCGAACGAACCCCTCCGCAGGCCTGCGCGAGCATGGCCGAAGTCCGCCACGGCGTCGACCGGCTCGACGAGGAGATCGTCCGCCTGATCGGCGAACGCTTCCGCTACATGGACGCCGCGGCGCGCATCAAGCCGGACCGCGAGGCGGTGCGCGACGAGGGCCGCAAGGCGCAGGTGCTCGCCAACGTGGCGCGGCTGGCGCGGGAGCATGACGTGCCGGAGGAGGCCGCGGCCGAGCTTTACGAGCGGCTTGTCGAAGCCTCTATCGCCTATGAGCTCCGTCGCTTCGACTCGACCAGGGGCTAGCCGTCATTGCGAGGAGCGAAGCGACGCGGCAATCCAGCGCGGCGCCCGCGCCGACCGCAGCACTGGATTGCTTCGCTTCGCTCGCAATGACGGAGTGAATGGCAAAGCTGGCTTAGCCCCGCCGCCTCGGCGTCACCAGCGCCCGGATAATGCCCCGCATCGCCTGCACCTCGCGGTTGGACCAGCCCGCCTTGGTGAGGAGGGTTCGTATCGTATTGCGGGTGGCGGGCGCGCGGTCGGGCGGATGGAAATAGTCGGCCGCCACCAGAGCGTCGTCGAGCTGGCCGATCAGCCCTTCGAGCTGGTCGTGGCTCGCCCGAGGCTCGGCCGGGTCGCCCAGCGTCGGCACCGCGAGCGCTTCGTGCTTCGACCATTCGTAGGCGATCAGGATCACCGCCTGGGCGAGGTTCAGCGAGGTGAAGTCCGGATTGACCGGCACGGTGACGATCTTGCCCGCGATCGCCACCTCGTCGGTCTCCAGCCCGGAACGCTCGGCGCCGAACAATATGGCTGCGGGCTCCGCTCGCCCCCTTATCTCCCGAGCCACCTCTTCAGGCGTCACCACCGGCACGACGAGGCCGCGCTTACGCACCGTGGTCGCATAGACATGGGCGCAGTCGCCGACCGCCTCGGCGACGCTGTCGAACACGCGCGCCCGCTCAAGCACGATATCGGCCCCGGAGGCGGCCGGTCCCGCCGTCGGATTGGGCCAGCCGTCCCGAGGCGCCACCAGCCTCAGGTCGGTGAGCCCGAAATTGAGCATCGCCCGCGCGGCCTTGCCGATATTCTCGCCCAGTTGCGGCCGGACGAGGACGATTGCGGGGTGGGGGCTCACTCTCCCCCGGCTTCGCCGACCGAGCCCGCGAACTCCTCGAAGTCCCTCGCCTCGCGGAAATCCTTGTAGACGCTGGCGAAGCGTATGTAGGCGACCGGATCGAGCGCCTTCAAACCGTCCATCACCAGCTCTCCGATCCGGGCCGAGGGGATCTCGCTGTCGCCGCTGGTCTCGATCTGGCGCTGGAGGGAGGAGACGAGGCGGTCGATCCGCTCCTGTGGCACCGGCCGCTTTCGGCAGGCGATGGCGATCGAGCGTTCAAGCTTCGTCCGGTCGAACGGCTCGCGGCGGTTGCCGGCCTTGACCACCGTGAGATCGCGGAGCTGCACCCGCTCGAAGGTCGTGAAGCGGGCCGAGCACTCCTCGCACTGGCGGCGCCGGCGGATCGAGGCGCCGTCCTCAGTGGGGCGGCTGTCCTTTACCTGGCTGTTCTCATGGGAGCAGAAGGGGCAGCGCATTCAGGCCTTCTTCTTGTCCTTGAACCAGGCGTAGCCCGCGCCGGCCGCGGCGCCGATGATCGGGCCGACGAACGGCACCGGGATCGCCACGACGGCGCCCAGCGCCGCCCACTTCGCCATGCTCTTGCCGAGCTTCTTCTCTTCGTCGTTCATGCCGCCGAGCCCTCCTGGTAGATCGGAAAGCGGGCGCAGAGCCGGCGGACCCGGCCCTTCACCTCCGCCTCGACGGGCGCGTTGCCCTCTTCGCCATTGTCGCGAAGCCCCTCGAGAACATCCGCCACCATGTCGGCGATGTCCCGGAACTCGGCGGTGCCGAAGCCGCGGGTGGTCCCGGCCGGCGAGCCGACCCGGATCCCGCTGGTCTTGACCGGGGGCAGGGGGTCGAACGGAATTCCGTTCTTGTTGCAGGTGATCGACGAGCGCTCGAGCGCCTCGTCGGCGTCCTTGCCGGTGATCCCGAGCGGCCTCAGGTCGACGAGGGCGAGATGGGTGTCGGTGCCGCCCGAGACGAGGTCGGCGCCCCGCTCCTTGAGGCGGCCCGCCAGCGCCTTGGCGTTGGCGATGACCGCCCGCGCGTAGCTCTTGAACTCCGGCTGCAGGGCCTCCCCGAACGCCACCGCCTTGGCGGCGATGACGTGCATCAGCGGCCCGCCCTGGAGGCCCGGGAAGACGGCCGAGTTGATCTTCTTGGCGATGGCCTCGTCATCCGTCAGGACCATCCCGCCGCGCGGCCCGCGAAGCGTCTTATGGGTGGTGGTGGTGACGACATGGGCGTGGCCGAACGGGGAGGGGTGCTCGCCCGCCGCCACCAGGCCGGCGAAATGGGCCATGTCGACCATGAAGATGGCCTCCACTTCATCGGCGATCGCGCGGAAGCGGGCGAAGTCGATATGGCGCGGATAGGCCGAGCCGCCGGCGATGATCAGCCTCGGCCTATGCTCCTTCGCCAGCGCCTCGACCTGGTCGAAGTCGATGCGGTCGTCGTCGCGGCGGACGCCGTACTGGACGGCGTTGAACCACTTGCCCGAAAGCGCCGGCTTGGCGCCGTGGGTGAGGTGGCCGCCGGCGTCGAGCGACATGCCCAGGATCGTATCGCCCGGCTTGGCCAGCGCCAGCATCACCGCGCCGTTGGCCTGGGCGCCCGAATGCGGCTGGACGTTTGCGAAGCCGCACCCGAACAATTGCTTGGCCCGTTCGATGGCGAGCGTCTCGACAACGTCCGACGGAGCGCAGCCCTGGTAATAGCGCCGGCCGGGATAGCCCTCCGCATATTTGTTGGTCAGCACCGAGCCCTGAGCCTCGAGCACCGCCCGGGAGACGATATTCTCCGACGCGATCAGCTCGATCTGGTTCTGCTGCCGGTCGAGCTCGGCGGCGATCGCCCCGGCGACGGCGCCGTCGGCTTGCCCGAGCCGGCCGGTGAAGAAGCCCGAATGCTGGACGTCGGAGAAATCGAAGGCGGAAGCGCTGCTCATGCATTTTCCCTGGCGAAGACGGGGTTGGAAAGCTTGTCGACCCGGCGCTGGTGGCGCCCGCCGCCGAACGGGGTGGCGAGGAACTGGTCCACGATGTCGCGCGCCGCCTCGATCCCGATCAGCCGGGCCCCAATGGCGACGACGTTGGCGTCGTTATGCTCGCGGGCCAGGCGGGCCGAGAGGCCTTCGGAGACGAGGGCGCAGCGGCAGGCGGGATGGCGGTTCACGGAGATCGAGATGCCGATCCCGGAGCCGCACAGGGCGACTCCGCGCTCGACCTCGCCCGAGGCGATGGCCTCGGCCATCCGGTAGCCGTAATCGGGATAATCGACGCTGTCCGTGGAGGCCGTTCCGAGGTCGAGCACGTCATGACCGCCCGAGCGCAGATGCTCGACCAGGAGCATCTTCATCTCGAAGGCGGCATGATCGGCGACGATGGCGATGCGCTCGGCCACGGGAGACTCCGACGGTGGGACTGAGCCCATTTTGTAGGGGATGGAGGCGGCGAAAGCCATCACGGATTACATCG
>DASWLY010000164.1:0-9844 GCA_036400035.1 Allosphingosinicella sp. | reverse complement strand
CTCCGTCTCCGCCAAAACTATAGCGGTGGCACCGGCGAGATGAATTGCGTTTGGGCCCAGCATTGTCCACCCCGATAGGTGAGGCTTGCCCACTCCCCCTCATAGCCCAGAACCCGCACTTCCTGGCCCCGGGCGAGGTTGCGGACTCGGCGTGCCTGCAGGGCGGGCGCGTTCCGGCAGCTAAGCAGGCTGGCCACGACGTAGCGCCGGTCGTCCGGAGATTCGGGCGGAGACTTGGCCGGAGACTGGGCCGGAGACTCGGGCGCGGGATTTCCCGGTTGCCGCCGACCCGCTGTCTCGGCCTGCGGTTCCGCAAGGCCGGCATCGGCGGCGAACGGATCGGCCACGCCTTCCATGCCGGCGCCGCGGTCGCCGCCGGGCCGGGAGGAGGCGGGCGGGTCGCCCGATGACGATGGGGCGGAAGGCAGCGCGAGTGTCAGGACGAGCGCGGCGCCGACCGCGATCGCCAGGGCCAGCGCCGTCACGAGAACCGGTTTCGGCTCGCCCGGGCCGGACCAGAAATCGCGCACCGCCAACCGGATCCTGCGCCCCATTTCGCTGCCGCGGGCGCCGGGGCCCGTCGAGGAGACGGCCTCCCCTTCCCCCGCATCCGCGGCCGGCGCAAGCCCGTGCGCGGAGGGGCGCGCCGGAGTGCGAGGGATAGGCGCGAGCCCCGAGGCCGCGTCCCCTCCCAAGGGTCCATCGTCCATGAAATCCCAGGTCGAGCGGCGGCGCCGGGTCTCGGCCTCTGTCGGCGCGGGCACGGTGACCCGGGCCTGGTGCGCCGCGTCTTCGGCCTTGAGCTGGGCGAGGACGTCCTGGATCGGCAGCCTGCCGTTCCGCGATGGGGCGGGCGGGACCGGTGCGTCGGCCGGAAGGCCATCGTCTGGGCCTGCCGCCTGGGCCGGCGCGGGGGCCTCGGCTGGAAACGCCGGTGGGGAGGGCGCCGCCGGAACGGGGAGAGGGTCCTGGGGCGGTTCAGGCGGGGAGATGGCCGCCGGTGAGTCCGGCTCATGAGCGGGCCCGGGCCGAGCCTCCGGCAGGCCGGAACTGGCCGGAGCGCTCTTCTCCCCGGGCACCAGTGCCACTTCCGGCCGGCTCGCGGGGGGGCGGTCGCTCCACACGACGCGATAGCCGTCGGGCACGTGCCAGCGCTGGAAGGCCGTTCTCACCAGGTCGCGGCCGCACCTTTCGCAGGTCGCGAAGTAATAGCCCTCGTTCCAGCGCGGTATCCCGCGCGGCCGGTGGCGACCCAGCCGGCACAGGAGGTTCACGTCCGCCTCCGACGGCCGTACCGGCGAGCCCCGGTCCCGGGCACGCACGGCTTGCCCTTGTGGGGCTCGCTCTGCCTTGAGGTTCCTCCCGCGAAGATCATGCTTTCGTTCCCAGCCTCGCCTTGTTCGCCTCGGCGGTATGCGACGGCCGCTCCGCCCCGGCACCTTCGCCTCGGGAAATCCGCCTTGCCGCCGGCGGTTGCGCGGCGCCAGCGGCATGTTCGCCGGCGGTTATTCTATATAGACGGCCTTCTGAGTCTTGCCCGCGGGGGAATCCGGCTTCCGTGCGGGAGGCAGATCGGTCATTCCAACCGGCTCCGCCTCGAAGACATCCTCGCGCGCAACGTGGCTCATTCGCCCCTGGACCACCGCGCCCGTGGCCATTTTGATCCGGCTGTAGGTAAGGTCCCCTTGCACTCGAGCGGTCGCCTCGATGGCCAGGTCTCCCGTGTCGATGGCGCCCTCGACCGATCCGGCGAGCCGTACCCGGTCGGCAATCACATTGCCCCGGATTTCGCCTTGCTCGCTCAACACAAGCGTCTCGCAGCGGACGTCCCCGAGGACCTTGCCGCGGATCTGAAGATCGACATTGGCCACGATATTGCCGTCAACGAAGATGCCGCTGCCGATGAGAGAGGGGCCTTCGTCGGCGGCAGAATTCGGATTGCTGTCCATTCCAGTCTCCCCGGCGGAAGCTTTGCGCGCGCCATGTGGCGCGAAATGACAGGTGCCGGCACGTCTGGCAGACGCATAACCGGCCGAGACGGATCCTCCAACGACCCGTTTCGAGCCGGAAGCCATGTGCCCAAATCGGGACGGTTCGCACCCAAAGATTGCGGCTCGCGCGACCGCGGGGCCGGTTCCCGCGCGCTGTCCGGAGCGTCCCGAATTGGGCCGGGAGCCAAACGAGATGATACGCGTTAGAGAATTCGTTGGTGAAATACGTATTATCCGCAGGTCGGTTCGCAAGAATCACCGTCGGACAAATAGCGGGCGAGCTCGCATGGGCTGTCCGGCGCCGGCGCCTTCCCGGGGTGTTCGCGATGGAGACTAGGCATGGAAGAGGCTAGAAAGATCGAGCCTGAAACCAATGATGAGATGTCGATAATCGGCTCCGGCATCCGGGTCACCGGCAATATCGAAGCGACCGACGATCTCCACCTTCTCGGCAAGGTCGAAGGCGACGTGCGCTGCGTCACCCTCATCCTGGGGGAGAAAAGCGTCATTCGCGGCAGCGTCTACGCGGAGCGGGTCCGCGCCGCCGGAACGGTCGAAGGCGCGATCGAGACGAAAGACCTCGCGGTGGAAGCGACGGCGCGGCTCATCGGCGACGTCACCTATTCGCGCATTCGCATCGCCACGGGCGGAGTCATCGACGGCAGGATGAGCTATCGCGAGATCGAGGAAGAGGCCGGCGACGCCGCCCGGCTACGGCTGGTCGAACCGGTTTCCCCGGTAAAGCCCGAGCCAAAGGCGAAGGCCGTCTACATAGAGTGAAGCGCCGTCCGGGGAGAGTCGGCAACCGGGCCCGCGCGCACAGCTGACACGGCGGACAATCGGGCTCAAGGGGCCGTGAAATGCCTGTGAGCCCCGGCAGGCAGAAGCAGCCGACTTCGGAGAACGGACATAGCCGACGTCGTGATCATCCACTCCGCCGACAAGGAGGGGGCAGCCGCGCGTCTCCGCAAGGCGATCGATGCCGAAGGCTATGGCGTGACGGCGGTCGAAGTCGAAGAGCCCGACAAGCTTGCCGACGCGATCGAGGGATGTGCCGCCGACGCCAAGATCCTTATCTGGTCGAGGCCGCTGGTCTTTCATTCCCTCCACTCGGGCGACTTGACCCGGATCCGCCAGCTTCCCGCCCTGATCGAGGTCTCGGCGGACGGGATCAAACCCCCCTCACGCGGCGACGAGGCTCGAGTCGTCCTTATCTCGGGCTGGCGTGGGCAGCCGTTTCATCCCGGATGGCAGCGGCTTCACCAGGAGCTCAAGAGCCTTTGCGGGACCCGCAAGAGTGCCGCGGTGCCCCCCGGACCGCCGGGTCTCTCCCCGAAGACCCGTCCGGCAAATGCCGCTTCGGCCCTTCCGGGAAGCGGCGGCGGTCCAGTGCCGGCGAAGCTGATTCTGGGGGGAGCGGCCGGATTCCTGCTGATCGCGACGGCTGTCGGCGCGGCGAACTGGATCGGCGGCAGCTCGCCCGACGTGCAGCCGCCTCGGGAATATCGCCAGGCGCCGCCGCCGGGTCCGAACGGCGACGGTCCGGTTCGGGGGCTGGGCGCAGTGCCCGCTGCCGGGGCTGCCGGGGCCGCCGCGCCCGAAGCTGCCCCTGCTCCCCAGCGCTCTTCCTTGCCTCCCACCCAAGGCGTCGCGCCTGTCAAAGCCCAGCGGGAACGCCCACAAGCGGCGCGCGCTTCCCGGCCGGCCGCGCCGAAAAGCTCCGGGAAGAGCAGGCAGCGCCTTGAGTCGCAGGTGGAGCCTCGCAAAAAATATTCTACAAAAAATTCAAAGGTGATGCGGCAATTCTGCGAGCGGAGCGGCCGGTCGACGCCGCAATGTCGAACCTTCCTGCGCTCCGTCCGGACGCCTTGACGAGGAGAGCGCGCGTGAGTCCAGGGGAACGAGACCGGCCTCGCTAGGCCCGAAGGCCGCATGTCCCCGCCTTCGGGAAATGCCGCCGCCCTGAGGCCGGAGTCCTACGGTAGGCACGCTTTCCCCAGCCTTGAATATCGCCTCGTGAACCGTTCCGGCGCGCTATCGAGTCGTCTCGTCGCCGGTTCATTGCGGCGAAAGCTTCGAAAGCATCTACTTCCCTTCAGGAGCGCAAGGGGGAGTTTAGGACATGCTGAGGCCCGTTTTCCTGAGGCTGGCGGCCGCCGCCGCGTTGACGCTGGCCGCCGCCGCCGCGCCGGCGCAGGTCGCCACCGTCGATCCGAACACGGCCGCCGGCCCGGCGCCGTCCGCGACCGATCCGGAACCGGGCTTCGAAGCGGACGAGGCCGAATATCAGCCGGTCGACTCCGGCTCGGACTCCGCGTCGGACCCCGCTTCCGATCCGGCACCTCAGGAGGCGTCACCGTCAAGCGCGAGCCAGCGCGCGAGCGCGGCCGCGACCCCCACCGTCCCGCGCAAGGACGTCTTCAGCGCCGCCGAAGGCGTCTTCGGCAAGGGCGCCGAAGGGCTGGCCGACCTGATCGAGGACCTGTTGCGCAGCCGCGGCGACCCGAGCGGCTACATCACCGGCCGCGAAGCCGGCGGCGCCTTCATCGCCGGAGTGCGCTACGGATCCGGGATGCTCCACCACCAGGTCGAGGGCGACCGCCGGGTCTATTGGACCGGCCCATCGGTCGGCTTCGACTTCGGCGCCAATGCCGACAAGGTGTTCGTGCTGGTCTACAACCTCCACGACAGCGAGAGGCTGTTCCGCCGCTTTCCGGCCGGGGAGGGCAAAGCCTATGTCGTCGGAGGCTTCACCGCGAGCTATTTGAGGCGCGGCGACGTCGTGCTGATCCCGGTCCGCCTCGGAGTCGGCGCCCGTCTCGGAGTCAATGCCGGCTACATGCGCTTCAGCCAGAAGAACCGCTGGCTTCCGTTCTGACGGGACGGCCCTGACCCAAGGGCCGGAAAGTCATCCCGGCGCAGGCCGGGATCCCCGCGAGTGAAGGGCGCCGCATCCTTCACCCCCTGAGGCCCCGGCTTGCGCCGGGGCGACGGGTCAGGCCGCTTCGCTCAAGGTGATCGTGCGGTGGCCGCGGCTGTGGGTGCCGGCGCCTCGGCTGGTCGCCGCCACCAGAGGAAGGGCGGTGGCGCAGAAGCCGCATTCGGCGGAGAAGCGGCCGACATACCAATGCGTGCGGCCGCAGCCGGGGCAGTGGTTCACCTCGTTCTCACGATAAGCGACGCAATAGCCGCGATGCTGCGGATCGTGCGGATGAGTCTCTTCCTTGGGTTCGAGAATGAAGCTCGCCATGGCCTTGATCCCTTCAAGAGGAGTGGGGCGGGTTACTTGCGCTCCACCGCAGCCTTCCCCCTGCGACGGCCCGGCGCCGCTGTCAGCCCCTCAAAATCTGGCGTTCCAAAACGGGAAAAAGGGCGGAGAAAAGTTAATGGGTGCCAGGCACCGATCTAGGCACCGGTTTCCATGTTCCTGGAACGACCGGGAATTTCCCCGGCGGTCTGAAAAAATCCACGTCTGACGCCGATCAGGTGACCAGCCTCTTCATCCCCTCGATCGTGTCGGCTTCGGCCGCGGGCTTGTCGGTCCGGATCCTCGAGATGCGCGGGAAGCGCATGGCCAGACCGGATTTGTGGCGCTTCGATGCATGGATCGAATCGAAGGCGACTTCGAGGACGAGGCTCTTCTCGACCTCCCGGACCGGCCCGAAACGCTGGACCGTATGACTGCGCACGAAGCGGTCGAGCCAGAGCAATTCCTCGTCGGTGAAGCCGAAATAGGCCTTACCGACGGGCAGCAGCTCCCCCTCGCCGGTCCAGCAGCCGAAGGTGAAGTCGGAATAATAAGACGAGCGTTTGCCGCTGCCGCGCTGGGCGTACATCAGCACGCAGTCGGCGGTGAGCGGGTCGCGCTTCCATTTATACCAGAGCCCGACCCGGCGGCCGCCCGTATAGGGGCTGTCGCGGCGCTTCAGCATCACCCCCTCGATCGCCGCATCGCGGGCGCCGGCGCGTATCTCCTCCAGTTCCTCGAAGGTCGCGGCCTCGATCAGCGCGGAGAGATCGAACCGCTCCGGATCCAGCCCCGGGACGAAGGAGGCCAGCCGGGCGCGGCGCTCCTCCCAGGGCAAGGCGCGCAGATCCTCCGCGCCGTCGAAGAGGATGTCGTAGAGCCGAACGAAAGCCGGGTATTCCTTCAGCATCTTCGCGGAAACGAGCTTGCGGCCAAGCCTTTGCTGGAGCGCGTTGAAGCTCGCCGCCGCTCCGCCATGGGCGTCGGCGCCCTGGAACTCGCCCTTGACCAGCAACTCGCCGTCGACCGCGCCGTCGGCCGCGAAGCTCTGCGCGATCTCCGGAAAGCTTCGGCTGATGTCGTCGCCCGCGCGGCTGTAGAGCCGGGTCTCGCCGCCGGCGCGGACGATCTGGACCCGGATTCCGTCCCATTTCCACTCCGCCGCATATTCCTCGAGCGACACCCGCAGGTCCTCGAGCGGATGGGCGAGCATGAAGGGCCGGAAGACGGGCACGTTCTGCGCCGTCGGCTGGGCGGCGCGCCCCTCCGCCCAGGCGAAGAGCGGCAAATAGGGCGGTCCGATCCCGTGCCAGACCTCCTCGACCGCGTCGACGTCGAGGCCGAAGGCCTGCGCCAGCGCCGTCTTGGCCAGCCGGGCCGAGACTCCGATCCTGAGCTCTCCGGTGGCCAGCTTGAGCAGGGCATAGCGGCCGCTGGAGTCGAGATGGTCGAGCATCTGGGCCAGGGCGCCCGGCGCCTCGGCGCGGCCGAGGGTCTGAAGCCGCTCCACCACGGAAGCGATGCCCAGGCTGCCGTCGTCGATCTCCGCGGGCTGGTCGATCCTTTTGGGCCACAGCAAGGACACCGTCTCGGCCATGTCGCCGACATAGTCCCAGCTCATGTAGAAGAGGGTGGGATCGACCCGTTCCTCGACGATCGCCCGGATCGCCGCCGGCTTGACGCCGGGAAGGTCGAGTTCGCCGGTCAGCGCCGCCAGTGCGTAGCCGCGGTCCGGATCGGGCGTTCGCCTCAGATAGTCGCCGATGAGCTTGAGCTTGCCGTTGCGCGAGCGGGTGTAGACGAGTCCGTCGAGCAGCTGTGAGAAGTCGCGCATCGGGAGCGTAACGGTTAGGCGGTGACCGGTTTCCCGTCATCCCGGGAGGGACCCCATCAAAGTAGTACTTTGATGGGAACCCGAAAGCCGGGACCTCGGGACAAGAAGTCTCGGCGGGTCTCCACGAGATCCCGGCTTTCGCCGGGATGACGAGGGCCCCGCTCCGACGGCGCGCCCTAAGCCTCCAGCTCGATGTCCCAGTAGAGATAGTCGCGCCAGCTCTCGTGCAGGTAATTGGGCGGGAAGCTCCTCCCATTCTCCTGAAGCTGCCAGCTCGTCGGCCGGTAGGGCCGGCGGTTGAGGTTCATATGCGCCTGGAGCGGCGTTCGCCCGCCCTTGCGCAGGTTGCACGGAGCGCAGGCGGTGGCGACATTCTCCCAGGTCGTCCGCCCGCCCTGCGCGCGTGGAACGACATGATCGAAGGTCAGCTCCGCCGGGCTCCCGCAATATTGGCATTCGAAGCGGTCGCGAAGGAACAGGTTGAACCGGGTGAAGGCGGGATGCTCGCTCGGCTTCACATATTGCCGAAGCGCGATCACCGAGGGCAATTGCAGGGTCCGGGTCGGGCTGTGGACCTCGCGGACATATTGGGCGACGATGTCGACCCGTTCGAGGAACACCGCCTTGACCGCGGTCTGCCACGGCCACAGGCTGAGCGGGTAATAGCTCAAGGGGGTGTAATCGGCGTTGAGCACGAGGGCGGGGCAGGAGTCCGGATGGCGGAGGAGGTCGGGATGGTACATGCGCCGCGCTTCACCTCGATCCTGCGAGGAAAGACGCCCGGCCTGTCGCACCCAGGACGGGGGAGCCCTCCCCGGTCCAAGCCCCCTCTCATGCGAGGGTGACGGCGCCATGACAGCATGGGGCGACTCCCCCGGTCAAGAGTCCAGATGAAGCTCGTCACCCGTTTCGCGCCCAGCCCGACCGGGCGGTTGCATTTGGGCCACGCTTTCTCGGCCCTGCTCGCCCACGATTTCGCGCGAAGCCGCGACGGCGCCTTCCTGCTCCGGATCGAGGATATCGATCCCGGCCGTTCGCGTCCCGAGCATGTCGACTCGATCATCGAGGACCTGGCCTGGCTCGGCATCGAGTGGGACGGCGAGATAATCTTCCAGTCGGAGCGGCTGCCCCTCTACGCCGAGGCGCTGGACCGCCTCAGGCAAGCCGGGCTCGTCTATCCCTGCTTCTGCACCCGCTCTGTCATCGCGGCCGAGATCGCCGCCAGCGCTTCGGCGCCGCACCCCGGATCGGGGTCCGGGGCAGGCCGCCCGGATGGCGCGCTCTACCCCGGCACCTGCCGCGCCCTCGCGCCGGCGGAGCGCGAGCGTCGCGCCGCGGCGGAGCCGCACGCCTGGCGCCTCGACGTCGCCAAAGCCTCGGCCCAGGCGGGCCCCCTCTACTGGAGCGACGGCGACACCGAGGTCCAGGCCGAGCCGCAGGGGCATGGCGACGTCGTCCTCGCCCGCAAGGACGCTCCGGTCAGCTACCACCTCGCCGTCACCGTCGACGACTCCGCCCAGGGGGTCACCGACGTCGTCCGCGGCCGCGACCTCTACGCCGCCACCGACGTGCACCGCCTGCTCCAGGCGCTGCTCGGCCTTCCGACTCCCCTCTACCACCATCATCCGCTTCTGATCGGCGCCGACGGCCGCCGCCTCGCCAAGCGCAACGGCGCGCCAACGCTCGCCGAGCTTCGGGAGTCGGGCGTCGATCCCAAGGCTCTGGCCGCCGAACTGCTGACGGGCCAAATGCCGTATGGAAATCCGGCCGCCAGCCCCTAGATAGACGCGATGAGCACAATCCTCGTCATCCTGATCGTCCTCGCCGCCGGAGCGACCCTCTTCGTCCTCGCCAAGGGCATCATCGGAATGGCGTCGGGCAAGGACATCAGCGGCGCGCGCTCGCAGGAGCTGATGCGCAAGCGGGTCTTCTTCCAGGCGATCGCGATCGTCTTCGTCGTCCTCTTCCTGCTCGTCGCCAGCAACGGTAAGGGCTGAGCCCTGGTCCGGCTCAACCAGATCTACACCCGCACCGGCGATTCGGGCTCGTCCGGCCTCACCGACGGGTCCCGCCGCTCCAAGGCGGACCCGCTCTTCGCCGCGATCGGCGACGTCGACGAGGCGAACAGCGCCATCGGGGTCGCGATCCTGAGCGTCGCCGACGAGGCCCAGCGTCGGATGCTCACCGCGATCCAGAACGAATTGTTCGACCTCGGCGCCGATCTCGCCACTCCGGACGAGGATTTCGAGCCGTCCGAGATGAGCCTCCGGATCGTCCAGCCGCAGATCGACCGGCTCGAGCTCGAGATCGACTCGATGAACGAGAGCCTGGAGCCGCTGCGCAGCTTCATCCTGCCCGGCGGCGGCGGCGGCGCGGCGGCGATCCACCTCGCCCGAGCCATCGTCCGCCGGGCCGAACGCTCGGCCGTCGCCGCTTCGGACTCGGCGCCGCTCAACCCGCTCGCCCTCATCTACCTGAACCGGCTCTCCGACCACCTCTTCGTCATGGCCCGCCTCGCCGCCTTGGGCGAAGGCGGCGAGGTTTTGTGGCAGCCGGGGGCGACGCGCTGATCGTCACTCCGGCGGAAACCGGAGCTCCGCCGAGCGCGCGCCCGTCGCCCCGGCGAAAGCCGGGTCTGGTGGAGACCCGCCGCGACTTCTCGTCCTGGGATCCCGGCTTCCGCCGGGATGACGGCAAGGCGACTAACCTTCGTCAATATTCTGGTATAAGGCACCCGGCCATGGCCACTCAGGCAGACCTCCCGCCGTCTTC
>DASWLY010000163.1:0-5176 GCA_036400035.1 Allosphingosinicella sp. | reverse complement strand
ATCCGGTGGATGCCGAGGATCCAATGGAAGAACCCCACGTCGATCACGTTCCACAGCCCGAAGCCGAGAAGGCCGCCGCCGGCGACCTCGCGCCAGCCGGCCTTCGCCTGGCGTCCATCCGAGCGTCGCCGCCACATCAGGAAGAGCCCGAGGGCGGTGACGAGATACATGAGGACGTGGAACAGGCCGTCCGCGAGGATCTGGACTTTGATGTCGCGAAAAGTCTCGCCGGGAACGAGGCTCAGAAGATGGTGCCACTGAAGCACCTGGTGGAGGAGGATGCCGTCGAAGAAGCCGCTGAGGCCCACCCCGAGCGTCGCGGCCGCGACGATCACAGAACGACGTGGCGAGCCTTCGGTCATCTTTTCCGCTCCTCGATCTTCGCCGTCGCAACCGCACCGGCCCGGAGCGGTTCCGCCCGGCGGGCGAATCTGATCGAGGTTATGGAGAATGCCTGTTCAGCAGCCGCGCAGTGGTACCTCGACGACGCTCTCACACCGCCGGCTTCAGCGGTGACGGCTGTGGGACCGGCTGCCGGTGCGCGAGCCCGGCGATAGCGGCCGCCGGAGCAATTTTCGGGCGAGGCCGCCGGCCATCTCGGCGCCCGCCGCCGCGGCGACGAAGGGCAGCAGCAGCGGCTGGGTCTGGGCCTGAAGGAAGAGGCTGGTCCGGCGCACGAACACGTCCTGAGCGCCATGGCTCTCGCCGTCCGCCTTCGCCGCGTAGAGATTGTCGCGTTTACCCGGATCGCCCGGATCGCCCGGCTTCTGCTGGGCGCCGACTCCGAAGGCCTCCATGGCGAGATCGGTGGTTCGCGGGGCCAGCCGGCCGGCGAGCGAGATGAGGTAGCCGCTGCCGCCGACATAGAGCTGACGGCGCGGAGTCTCGCAGGCGAAGACGATGGCCTCGGCCACCAAGGCGGGATCGTACAACATCGGCGGCAATCGGGGCGGCGAGTCCATGTAGTTGCGGGCATGCTCGGGATAGGGCGTGTTGATCGAGCCCGGCTTGATCAGGGTGACCGAGATACCGGCCCGGTCGCGTTCCAGCTCCATTCGAAGCGCGTCGGTCGCCGCCTGCACGGCCGCTTTGGTCGCCGAATAGGGGCCCTGATAGATCATGGCGCGGTCGGAGAGCACCGAGCCCAGGTTGACGATGGCGCCGCCGCCGCGCGAGCGAAGATGGCGCGCGGCCACCAGCGAGCCCATCAGCAGGCCGTGATAGTTCACGTCGAAGATGCGCCGGTGGTCCTCCATCGGCACCCGCTCCATCGCCCCGTAGGTCGCGGCGGCGGCGTCGTTGACCCAGCTGTCGAAGCCGCCGAACGCCGCCACGGCGGTCTCGGCAATGCGCTCGACATCGGCCTCGACGGAGACGTCCGCTGAGCAGAGGGCGACTCGCCCTCCCCTCCGTTCCAGGTCGCGCCCGACGGCCTCCAGCGCTTCGCGGTTGCGGGCGGCGAGCACGACCGCGGCGCCGCGCCGGACCGCTTCCCGGGCCGCCGCCAGGCCGTTCCCGCTGGTGGCGCCGGTGATGATGATCGTCTGCCGATCGATCGGCTTGAGACGTGGCCGCATTCTTGCCTCTCGTTCCAGGGCGCCAACACGCGGCGCTGCGAAGCGTTGCTACCTGCTTTGTACCACCCCCAAAACTTTTTCGGCGGGCGGCCGTTTACGATCGCACATTCCAAGGAACCGGAGCCCGTGACATGGCCGACAAGACGATCGCCGACCTCGCCGAGAAGATGAAGGACATCGACTTCGCGATCCTCTCCACGCGCACCGAGGGCGGAGCGCTGGCCGCTCGGCCGATGAGCAACAACCGGCAGGTCGATTTCGACGGCGACGCCTATTTCTTCACCTGCGACGAGACCCGCACGGTCGCCGACATAAGGCACGATCCCAATGTCGGGCTCGCCTATCAGGCCAAGTCGGGCATGCTCGGAATGCGGCCCTTCTTCCTGACCGTCGAAGGCCGGGCGGAGATCATCGTCGACAAGGCCCGCTTCGCCGAGCACTGGACCAAGGATCTCGACCGCTGGTTCGAGAAGGGTATCGACACTCCGGGGCTGACGCTGATCAAGGTGACGGCGGAGCGAATGCATTATTGGGACGGCTACGACGACGGCGAGATCGCGGTCCGCGCGGAGTTGGCCGCCGAGGCGGTCTAGGCCGGGGCCCCTGAGATCCTCAGCGAGCTTGCCTAGGGGAAGGGACCGCGGCGCGAAGCGTCGTGGTGGAGGAGCAAGGCTGAGATCGTATCTCCCCCAGCAAGCTGGGAGGAATCCAAGTGAGCGTGCCCGGCCGATACGGCCTAAATCCCGTAGGAACCGCCGGAACGGCCAGGCGGTTGGTCCTCAAAACGAAAGGACATTTCCGAACATGGACGACAGCCACGACATCTCCGTTCTCAACTCGCTGATCACCACCACCATCGACAGCGCCGACGGCTTCGAGCGTTCCGCCGAGAACGCGAAAGGCGGCGCGCTCGAGCAGATGTTCAGCGACTTCGGCGAGGAGCGGCGGACTCAAGTGGCACGGCTCCAGGAGCGCGTTCGCTCGCTGGGCGGCGAGCCCGAAGACGACGGCTCGCTGAAAGCCGATCTGCACCGCCGCTTCGAGGATCTTCGCAAGGCCTTTGGCGGCGGCGACAAGTCCGTGATCGAGGAGGTCGAACGCGGCGAGGATTACATCAAGGGCAAGTATGAGACCGCCCTCGAGGACGAGGCCCTTTCCCCCGAGACCCGATCGGCGATCGAGGAAGCATATCGCTCGGTGAAGGCCGGCCACGACCGCGCGAGCGCGCTCAAGCATGCGCAGAACGGCGACAGCGGCGCCCTGGCCGGCCAATATCAGCAGTCGCTGGACGGCGACGAGGACGGGGGCGGCGTTGCAAGCGCCGCCGGCCCGGCCATCTGAGGGTCAAGGTCCGGGGCCACCCTCCAAGAGCAGGAACGCCGCCCCGCGCAAGGTCGGCATGCACCGCCACCTCGGCGAGCCGGGCACGGCGCAGAAGGCGGACACAAGCGACCCGCGCTGACTCGTCATTCCGGCGAAAGCGAACGCCGGAATCCATGAACGCGGACGGTCGAGGCTGCTCGCCGCCGGCTTTGTTCATGGATCCCGGATCAGGTCCGGGATGACGATCATGTCTCCGACCTCGTCGCGATCCCACTGCCGGCGATCGCCGGCACCAGCCAGGGAACCGGCATAAGCGGAGCCGAAAGCCGATTCACGGCGCAAATCTCGGCTCGTTCAGGCTATGCCGCGGCCGGGAGCCGCGCGATTCGCAGCAACGCTCCCTAGCTCCACGGCCGAAGCTCTTCGGTCTGCCCCCTTGGGACGTCATCCTGTCATGCTTTTTTCGCGTATCCTCCGCCTCCCCTCCAACGACATGGCCATCGACCTCGGGACGGTGAACACCGTCGTCTACGTCCGCGGCAAGGGCATCGTGCTCAACGAGCCATCGGTCGTCGCCCTCGAAACGGTGGACGGCGTTCGCCGTGTGAAGGCGGTGGGCCGCGACGCCAAGCTGATGATGGGGAAGACCCCGGCCCACATCCAGGCCGTCCGGCCGCTCAGGGACGGAGTCATCGCGGACATCGATGTCGCCGAGCAGATGATCAAGCACTTCATCGACAGAGCCCATGGCGGCCCCTCCCGCCTGGGGCGCCATCCGGAAATCGTCGTCTGCGTACCTTCCGGTTCGACGTCGGTGGAGCGCCGGGCGATCCGCGACGCGGCGACCAACGCCGGTGCGTCCAAGGTCTGGTTGATCGAGGAGCCGATGGCGGCCGCGATCGGAGCCGGGCTGCCGGTGACCGAGCCGGTCGGCGCGATGGTCGTGGACATCGGCGGCGGGACGACCGAGGTCGCCGTCCTGTCCATGCGCGGCCTCGCCTACAGCACCTCGGTGCGGGTCGGCGGGGACAAGATGGACGATGCGATCGCCGCCGTCGTCCGCCGCAAGCATAACCTCATGATCGGCGAAACCACGGCGGAGCGGATCAAGCACGCGCTCGGCAGCGCCCTTCCACCTCAGGGCGAGGCCGTGACGATTCGCGTTCGAGGCCGCCATCTGTCCGCCGGGATGCCCCAGGAAATCATCATCAGCGACTCGGAGGTCGCCGACGCCCTTGCCGAGCCGGTGAGCCACATCGTCGGAGCGGTCCGAACCGCGCTCGAGAACACCGCGCCCGAGCTTGCCGCCGACATCGTCGATCGCGGGATCGTTCTGACCGGTGGCGGGGCTCTGCTGCAGCGGATGGACGAGGCGCTCTCGCTCGCGACCGGCCTGCCGGTAGCGGTCGCCGACGATCCCCTGACCTGCGTGGCGATGGGCGCCGGCCGCGCCCTGGAAGATCCCGACTACCGCGGGGTGCTGTCGGAGGCCTAGCCTCGGCCCGACGCCGGTACGATCCGTCCACGGCGGACAGGGTCGAGCCGGAGGAATGGCGGAAACTGAGGGAAAGTGGCGGAGAGGGAGGGATTCGAACCCTCGGAACCCTTACGGGCTCAACGGTTTTCGAGACCGCCCCGATCGACCACTCCGGCACCTCTCCGCATTGGTATCCGCCCCTGCTCGCGCCGGGGCCGGTCGACAGCCGGGGCGCTTAGCCCAAGCATTCCGGCTTGCCAAGCGTGCCCTGAACAGGACGAAGAGGTGCCGGCTCCCCTCGGCTCGCTTGCCTGCCGCCCGGCAAGTCCTACATAGTGGTGATGATGGAACGGCCCGACAAATATTTCGCAGCCAACGCCGCCGCCGCGCCGCTCGCGCCGCCGGTCGCCCATGCCCGCTTCGCGATCGGAGAGGTGGTGAGGCACCGATTGTTCGACTTTCGCGGGGTCGTATTCGACGTCGATCCGGTCTTCGCGAACAGCGAGGAATGGTATGAGGCGATCCCGGAAGACATAAGGCCGTCCAAGGACCAGCCCTATTACCACCTCCTCGCCGAAAACGGCGAATCGAGCTACACCGCCTATGTCAGCCAGCAGAACCTGCTCGCCGACGAAAGCGACGAGCCGGTCGACCATCCCGCCATTTCCGGCCTCTTCGACACCGTCGCCAAGGGCCGCTACCGGCTGAAGCGCGAGCACAGGCACTAGGCCGGGGCCGCGCTCCGCGGCCGCCGGACGCCGGGCGGCTTCCAATGTTGACTTTAGCCGTCCCCTGACTT
>DASWLY010000162.1:0-5937 GCA_036400035.1 Allosphingosinicella sp. | reverse complement strand
AGCCCGCCCCGGGCGATCTCGATCCGCTCCAGCGCCAGCGGGTCGATCTGACCGAAATCGAAGGCGCCGCCGCGGCTGTTGGTGGGATCGGTAACCTTGACGCCGTCGAGCAGCACCAGGGTGAAATTGGGCTCGCCGCCGCGGATGGACAGGAAGCTCCGCCCGCCCGCCCCGCCGGTCGAGAAAGCGCGCACCCCGGCGACGTCGTCGAGCGCCTCGAGCAGGGAGGCGGGCTGGATCCGCTCGATCTCCTCCGCCTCGATCGCGCTCAGCCCCCCCGCCGGCGCCGCCTCGGTGCGCGAAGCGGTGATCACGATCGCGCCTTCGGGAGGCGGCCCCGGCGCGGCCGGGGCGGCCGCCACCGCCAGCAATCGAGCCGCATCCAGCAACACCGGCGAAAACCCCCACACCCCACGAACCCCAATCCTCAACGGGCGCGGCCCCGGGGGCAATCCTCTTTTGCTCGCGTTCCGGGCCAATCGCCGTCGGGCTCCGAGCGGGAACAGCTATTGCAACTTTCCCCTTCCCTCCAGTCCAGCCTCTGGAGGCACCTTGCCGAAGGCGAGCGAGATCGCCACGCCGACGAGCAGCATCACCCCCGCCCAGCAGAAGAGCTCGAGCACGACCAGGAGCGTGGGCTCCAGCATCAGGCTCCACGGCAAGTAGAATTCGAACCAGGGAACGAAGAGCGCCCAGGCGACGGCTCCGAACGCGGCGCCCCGCAGGATCGGGCCGTTCGGAAGCGACCCTCTGATGAAGGCGAAGACGCAGGCCTGCAGGAAGGCGCAGACCAGGAAGGCCGCGGGCAGAAGCCAGGGGTCGGTCGCTATCCGCGGCGGGGGAAGCATTTCATAGATCGCGTTCATCTTCGGGCTCTGAAGCGCCGGGCTGGCGAGGATCGGCTGAGCCGCGCCGAATATGTAGTTCAACCCGATCCACCAGGCGGCCGCCCCGGCCAGGGTGGACCTGAGGATGCGCGATGTGGGCACCATTTCCTTTCTCCCGGCGGGCCGCGCAGGCTGATCGTGCCTCGGCCCGCTGAGGAATCCTAGCCGATCCCAGGGCAGGGTGAATGGGCAGCGATTGCGCTTTTCGCCGTCCCGGAGAGGTTCGCCGCGGCGATTCTTCCGAGCTTTCTTCCAAAGCCTCGAAGCCCGCGCCACTTTCGCCGACTTGCCCGACCCGCTAGGCTCGCTTGCATGACCGTCACCATCCGAACCGTCGAGGACGCCGCCGACCGCAAGGCCTTCGTCGACATCGCCTACGCCCTGAACCGCGGCGATCTGAACTGGGTCCCGCCCCTTAAGACCGAGGTCCACGGCCTCATCGATCCGCGCACCAACCCCTGGTTCGGCCATGCCGAGGCCCGCTTCTTCCTCGCCGAGCGCGACGGCGAGCCCGTCGGCCGGATCTCGGCCCAGGTCGACAAGCTGGTGCTCGAGCATATGGGCCCCGGCACCGGCCAGTGGGGCATGTTCGAGGCCGCCGACGCCCGAACCGCCGCCGAGCTCATCCACCGCGCCGAGGCCTGGCTCAGGGGTCGCGACATGACCCGGGCGATGGGCCCCTTCAGCCTCTCGATCTGGGACGAGCCGGGCCTGCTCATCAAGGGCCACGATCATCCGCCGATGGTCATGATGGGCCACAATAAGCCCGAATACGAAGCCTGGATCGAGGCCGCCGGCTACGTCAAGGCCAAGGACCTCTTCACCTACGATCTCCAGGTCAACGCGCCGTTCCCGCCGCTCATCGAGCGGATCGTCGCCGCCGGCGAGAAGAACCCCCGGATCCGGATCCGCAGGACGGTCAAGAAACGCTTCGAGGCCGAGGCGGCGCTACTGCTCGGAATCCTCAACGACGCCTGGTCCGACAATTGGGGCTTCATCCCCCTGACCGAGGCCGAGATCGCCTATGCCGGCAAGAAGCTGAAGCCGATCGTTCTGGAGGACATGATCCTCGTCGCCGAATATGACGGTGAGCCGGTGGCCTTCATGATGGCGCTCCCCGACATCAACCAATTCCTTCGCGACCTCGACGGAAGCCTCTTCCCCTTCGGCTGGGCCAAATTGCTGTGGCGGCTCCGCAGGATGCGCCCGGCCGGCGGGCGGGTGCCGCTGATGGGGGTGGTGAAGCGCCTCCACGCCACCCGGCTTGCCAGCCAGCTCGCCTTCATGATGATCGAGCGGATCAGGACCGCCGGAAGCGCCCATTACGGAATCACCCGGGCCGAGGTCGGCTGGATCCTCGAGGATAACGGCCCGATGATCTCCATCGCCCAGGCGATCGAAAGCGACGTCAACCGGGTCTACCGGATCTACGAGAAGCCGCTGTAGGGCGGGGCCGACAACTCCGTCATCCCGGCGAAAGCCGGGATCTCAGGACAAGAAGTCTCTACGGGTCTCCACGAGATCCCGGCTTTCGCCGGGATGACGGGTAGGTGGAGCAGGGACGACGGGGAGGTGGAGCAGGGATGACGCCGAACGCAGAAAGGCCCGCGGGATTGCTCCCGCGGGCCTTCTCCGTGCCGTCAGGCCCGCTTTAGCGGACGCTGCCCCGGCGGAAGAGGTTGACGATCGCGAGCAGGATCAGCGCGCCGATGAACGCGGCGAGAAGGGTGCCCATGTCGAGCGCGTTGCCCTGCATGATATTGCCTTCGGCGCCGAAGAAGCGGCCGAGCAGGAAGCTGCCGAGCAGCGAGCCGATGATTCCGACGACGATGTTGAGAAGGATGCCCTGCTGGGCATTGGTGCGCATGACGATGCTGGCCAGCCAGCCGATGATGCCCCCGATGACGAGAGCGATGATGAGATTGATCATTAGGCTTACTCCTACCGAACTCCCGGCCCCTGTTTTGGCCCGCGGATCTTTAGTCTAGACGCGCCGCCCGTGAGGATGTTCCGTATCCGGTTCGAGATGCCTCACACCGGAGCGGCCGAATTGCGCCTGTGGTGCCAGGCGAAGATGGCGAAGGCGCCGCGGTGCGGGCGCCAGGCTTCGGCGAGCTCGCGCACGTGTTTTTCCGTCGGTTTTTGGTCCAGGCCCATGATCCGCCCGGTCTCGATCTGGACGGCGAGGTCGCCCGCGGGCCAGATGTCGGTGCGGCCTTCCGCGAAGAGGAGATAGACTTCCGCCGTCCAGCGGCCGATCCCCTTGACCCGCACCAGCTCGGCGATCGCTTCCTCGTCGTCCGGCGGCAGGGTGGCGAAGTCGAGCCGCCCCGAAACCACCTCCTCGGCTAGGCTTCGGGCATAGGCCGCCTTCTGCCGAGACAGGCCGGCCGCCCGCAAGGTCTCGTCCGAAGCTTCGAGCAAGGCGGCGGGATCGGGGGGAGCGCCGACCAGGGTGGTGAGCTTCGCCCACATCGAGGCGGCGGACGCGACCGAGACCTGCTGGCCGACGATCGCCCGAAGCAGGGTCTGGTAGCCGGGCTCGCTGATCCGGGGCTCGGGATAGCCGGCAGAGGCCAAAGCGGCCGCGATCCTCGGCTCGAGCGCCGCCAGTGCGTCGAGGCTCTTCCTCAGGTCTCCGGCGGCGATCCCCACTATTGCTCCCCTTGTCTTTCCGATCCCGGCCTAGCATAGCCACCCGCCATGGCGAACCTGACCATCATCAAACGCGACGGCACCGAGAAGACCATCGAGGGCAAGGACGGCTGGAGCGTCATGGAGCATATCCGCGACGCCGGCTTCGACGAGCTCCTCGCCTTGTGCGGCGGCTGCTGCAGTTGCGCCACCTGCCACGTCCATGTCGATCCGGAATGGCTTGCCGCCCTGCCGCCGGTAACCGCCGACGAGGACGATCTGCTCGACACGACGGACCACCGCGTCGAAAGCAGCCGGCTCTCCTGCCAGATCAAGTTCGGTCCCGAGCTGGACGGCCTCCGAGTCCAGATCGCGCCGGAGGATCCCTGGTAACCAAATCAATCTGGAGCCGAACGCCTCAGGTCGGCCCACTTCGTCAGGTCGGCCCACTTCGTCAGCGCGAGCGAAGCGAAGCAATCCAGAACGGCTTCGAAGGCCCGCTGGATTGCTTCGTCGCTTCGCTCCTCGCAATGACGGTAGGGGCGCGGCCGCGAACGCGAAGCGCATGAACGACATGACGTCGCGCGCCCGGGCATCCTACCCCCCGTTCGTCGCCACCGCATAAAGCGCGACCGCGGCCGCGTTGGAGACGTTGAGGCTTTCCATCCGGCCGCTGATCGGCAGCCGCGCCAGAGCGTCGCAATGCGCCTCGGTGTTCTGGCGCATCCCCTCCCCTTCGGCACCGAGCACCAAAGCCACCCGGGCGGGGCCGACCGCCTCGGCCAGACTCATCTCCGCATCGCCGGTCAGTCCGATCCGCCAGAAGCCCGCCTCCGCCATCTCGTCCAGCGCTCGCGCCAGATTGACCACCCGAACCCACGGCACCGTCTCGAGCGCCCCGCTCGCCGCCTTGGCCAGAGCGCCCGATTCGGGCGGCGCGTGCCGGTCCTGGGTGACCAGGGCCAGGGCGTCGAAGGCCGCCGCCGAGCGCAGGATCGCGCCGACATTGTGCGGATCGGTGACCTGGTCGAGGACCAGCAGGGGCCGCCGCTCGGGCGCGTCCTGGAGCACGTCCGCGAGCAGAAGATCGGGGAGCCGCTCGACCTCGGCGACCAGGCCCTGGTGGGGGGCGTCCTTGGGGACGAGCCGGCCGAGGTCGGCGACGTCGGCGAAGGTGAACGGCACGTCCTTCGGAAGCTCGACCTCCGCCGCCGCCTCGCGGGTCGCCCAGATCCGGACCACCTCGCGCTCCGGATTGGCGAGCGCCGCCGCGACCGCGTGGCGACCCCAGAAACGAGGGCGGTTCTCGGGCTTCGACGCGGTACGGGCTTTGCGGCGCATGCCCCGTCCATGACGAGGCAAGGCTCGGCTGGCAAGCACGCTCCCCATCCCGCGGATTCGGCGGAGCGAGCTTGCGCAGCCCTGCCTGCGGCAGGCGCCGGATATTTCAACGATGTCAAAGAGCCGAGTCGCTCAAGCGAACCGAAGGATCGCGCACGAAATCCTATTTTGCAAATCCTATTTGTTCCTCCTTCGTTCTAGCCTCCTCCGATCTGGAACAGATTGATCCATGTTATCCCCGTTATCCCCGTTATCCACAGGCCGGGACCCCGATTCAGCGCTAGGCGCGACTCGCGAACCGGTGCCAATGTCTTCCTGTGGCAGGGAGCGGCCTTTCCGGAAACGGACAGAGGCTCCCAGGCACGGCCAAGCGGAGAACGGCGGAAGTTCGCAAGAACGGAAAACCGAAGGAAGCGAGGTCCGGGCAACCGGAAGGAAGAAGCGCGAGGCGGCGGCGCAAGCCAAAGCCGAACCCACTTTCCCTCAAGGGTCCGGCGGAACCTGAAGCCCCCGGGCGGAAGGAACCGCGAAAGGACACGAAGAAGCTTCGCTTTTTCGGCGTCCGCCAGGGAACCGGATTTCGAAGCCGCAAGGCTGAGAAGGAAGGAACCCGCCAGGGAACCGAAGCCGGCCGCAAGGCTGGGCGCGGAACTCGCAGGAACCGGAACCGGATCAGCAATGATCCCGCGAAGGAACCTGAGGGACCGACCGGGGCCGCGAGGCCTCGGCCGGAACCTCCCTGGGAAAGCAAGCCAGGCCTTCGGGCCGAACGAACGGACCTAGGGACAGTGGAGGCCGGCGGAAACGCCGGCCTCCATTTCGTTTGGGGGCGTGGTGCGCAACCCCCCTCATCCCGGCGAAAGCCGGGACCTCGGTGGGATTGGCCGCGGTGCCTTCGTCTCCACGAGATCCCGGCTTTCGCCGGGATGACGAGCTTGGCTACGCCCTGCCCTCGCCTCCCGGGCTGGCCGTGCCGCTCGGGCTCCGTCCCGTATCGCCGCCGCCCAGATCACCCTTGTCGCCGACCGTGCCGGAGCCGATCTCGCCGCGCGCCGCGCCGGCGCCGATCGCTTCG
>DASWLY010000161.1:0-12150 GCA_036400035.1 Allosphingosinicella sp. | reverse complement strand
GTCTATCCTCCGCAGGACGTCGAGGAGGCCGGGCTGCGCTGGTTCGGCATCGGCCGTCCGCCGCGCGGCTGAGCGCGGGCAACCGTTTCGGCGCGGGATCGTTCACCTCTACGAAGAGGAGAAAGAGGAATGAGGCTCGCTCGCTTGCTGATCCCGGGCTTTTCAGCCCTCGCCATCGCCGCCTGCGCCACCGAGCGCGGTTCGGACGACATGGCCGGAGCCGACGATGCCGGCCCGCCGACCGCGGTTTCGACCATCGGACCACCCCGACTCACCACCGACCTGCGCGACCCCCAGGGTAGAGTCCGCGCCCGGGCCACGGCCGAGTCTTCGGGAGACAGCCTGAGGGTGCGGGTGGAGGCCATCGGAATGACGCCGGGCGCCTACGGCGCGCATCTCCATACGACCGGCCGCTGCGATGCGCCCGGCTTCACGACGGCGGGGCCGCACTGGAACCCGACCGGCCAGATGCACGGCAAGGACAATCCCAAGGGGATGCACAAGGGGGACCTGCCCAACCTCCTGGTCGGGACCGACGGCCGCGGCAGCTTCGAATATACGATCCCCAATGCGGGCCTTTCGGGAATGCTCCCGAACCGGCTGATCGACGCCGACGGCGCGGCGGTGGTGATCCACGCCAAGGCCGACGATTTCCGGACCGATCCTTCGGGCAACAGCGGCGATCGGATCGCCTGCGGGGTGCTGGGGTAAGCCGTCGGTGCGACCGCAGCGAAGCAATCCGGCGGACCTTCGTCACGGGCGCCGTAGCTGGATTGCTTCGTCGCTGCGCTCCTCGCGATGACGGAGACTTGAGCTAGATATTCTCCCCCGATTCCCGGGCGCGGTCCACCTTGGTTGCTTCAAGCTCCGCGATTCGACGCGAGGCGATCCACAAGGCGATCAGAGTGAAGGGCGGCACCACGTAGAGCGCGAAGATGCCGGTCGCGAGGTCGCCGGAGATGACCGAGACCTTGCCCGCGTAATAGGGCCCGAGCGCCAGTCCGACCATCGTCGTCCCCAGCACGTAGGTCGCTCCCGCCGTCGCCCGCATGCGCGGGATGACGAGATCCTGGAGAGTCGCGACGGCGGCACCGACCCAGGCCGAGGCGAGCATATGGGCGATGGGGTTCACCCAGTAGAAGGCGGCGAGGTCGTCGGTGGTCAGCATGAAGGCGACGAACGGGATCGGAAGGATCACCGACAGCATGTTGACGAAGATTCGGCCTCTCGGGTCGCGCTGGCGCCACACGTCCGACAGATAACCGCCGAGAATCACGCCCGCCGCGGCGGAGAGGGCGGCCGACCAGCCGAGGATGAAGCCGATTTCCTCCTTCGCCTTCATCCCGCCGATGAAGCGGGCGGGCTCGAGCGCGCTGCCGTAGAAATTCTGCTCGACATAATGCGGCATCCAGAAGCTGGTGGCGTAGGTGACGAAGGCGATGCTTCCGAAGGCGACTGCCAGGGTGACGACAATCGGGCTTCCCCAGATGAGGCGATAGGTGGGAGCATCGCGGTGCCGCAGCGACTGCACCCAAGAGAATATGGCGTAAACGCCCAGGCCATAAGCAGCCCATTGGGGTCCGTCCCCCGTGATCAGATAAAGCAGATATGCAAAGATGACGACGTTCGCGAGAACTGCCAAATTCATCCTGAAATCGTCTGCATTTTTTGCCGCCGTTATCAACGTCAGCGGCGGCAGGATCGCCATCAATTCTCCGCCGAAAATGCTCCAGGCGCCAGGCCGGACGATTGGCTGGGGCAGACCGTCCGAAGCACCGCGTTGCGGCTCGCGCAAGGTCAGCACCCACAATGCGAGGATGAGCCCGGGAAGCCCCACGGCAAGGAAGGCGGCCTGCCACCCGGCAAGTCCGAACGGGGCCAGAGCGGTATCCGGATAAGCGGTGTTCCAGCGGGACACGACGAAGCCGCCGATCGGCAGGCTCAGCGCCCCGCCGATATAGAGGCCGCTCGAATAGATGGAGAGCGCGGTCGCGCGACGTTCCTTGGGGAACCAGTCGGAGATCATCGAATAGGCCGCGGGCGATGCGCTCGCCTCGCCGATACCGACTCCGATGCGGGCGGTGGCGAGCATCGCGAAGCTGTTGGCGAAGCCGGAGAAGACGGTCATCGAGGACCAGAGCGCGAGGCCCATCGCCATCAGCCGCCCTCGATACCAGCTGTCGGCCAAGCGCCCGAGCGGGATCCCGAACAAGGCGTAGAAGACGGCGAAGGCGGTTCCGTAGAGGAAGCCGATCTGGGCGTCCGAGACGGAGAGGTCGCGCTTGATGTCGCCCACCAGGATCGAGAGGATCTGGCGGTCGATGAAATTGACGATGTAGACGAGGACGAGGACGAACAAAGCGTACCAGGCGTAGGCGCCGATACGCGCGGGCCGGGTGGGGGCGGATGCAGCGGGTTCGGACGCCATGGGCCCTCTCATTGTGCTTCTGATTGCATGTGGCTAGCAGAGCGAGCCGCTTTGGCAACTAGGGAACCCCGGGGCGCCGCCATGAAGAGCTCGGTCCTGTTCGTCTGCCTCGGCAACATCTGCCGCTCGCCGCTGGCCGAGGCCGCCTTTCGGCGCGAGGCCAAGCGGCTCGGGCTCGACGTCGAGATCGACTCGGCCGGCACCGGCGACTGGCACCTGGGCTACCCGCCGGATCCGCGGGCGGCGGCGGTGGCACAGCGCAACGGCATCGACATATCCCACCTCGAGGCCCGCCTTGTGACGGCGGAGGACTTCCGCCGCTTCGACCATATCGTCGCTCTCGATTCCAAGAACCTGGCGGACCTCGAGGCGCTTCGACCGGCCGACGCCAAGGCTCGGCTCTCGCTGCTGCTGGACCATGTCGAGGGGCGGCAGGGACAGGCGGTCGCCGATCCCTATTATGGCGACGACAGCCATTTCGACACCGCCTGGGACGAGGTCAGCGCCGGCGCACGCGGCCTCGCCCACAAGATCGCGGCGGGCGGATGACCGCCTTCGCGCGCCGTGTGGCCGCGCTCACCGGAGTCGCGGAGGAGCGGATCGAGCGGCTCGCCGGCGGCGACCTGTCCGAGGCCCTGCTGGTGCGGCGGCCGGACGGACGCTCGTCGGTCGCCAAGCGCGACCTGACGGCCGGCGCCGAAGCCGCCATGCTGCGGGCAATCGCCGCGGCCGGAGTCCCGGCGCCGCTGGTCGAGGGCGAGCATGACGGCGTGCTGCTTCTTGAGCATGTTCCCAACGACCGGGTCTTCAGCCCGGCCGCCTGGGCCGAGGTGGGCGCCGCGCTCCGGCGCCTGCATGAGCAGGGCGGGGAGTCCTATGGCTGGCCGGTCGATTACCAGATCGGCACCGTCGCCCTCGACAATCGCCAGCGCCGGGACTGGCCGGGCTTCTGGGCCGAGCAGCGCCTCGTTGCCACGGCCGGCGTGCTCGACCGTCCGTGGCGCGAGCGGGTGGGCCGACTGGCGGAGCGGATCGGCGAGCTCGCCCCCGCCGCTCCGCGCCCCTCCCTTCTCCACGGCGACTTGTGGGGCGGCAACATCCTCGTCGCGCAAGGCCGCCTCACCGCCCTCATCGACCCGGCCTGCTATCATGGCGACGCCGAGGTCGATCTCGCCATGCTGACCCTGTTCGACACCCCCGGGGCGACTTTCTGGGAGGCCTATGGAGCGCTCGAGCCGGGCTGGGAGGAGCGGCGCCCGCTCTACCAGCTGTTCCCGGCCTTGCTCCACCTGCGGCTGTTCGGCGACACCTATGCCGGAATGGTCGACCGGCTGCTGGCCCGGCTCGGCGCCTGATCAGCCGAGCGGATATCGCTCCGCGAGCGAGTAGACGGGGCCCTCCGGGGTAAGGCGGCTTTCGTAGAGGCGGAATTCGTCCACGGGGAAGGGCGGGCTGGCGATACCGCCGGAGGCTTCGAGCAGGGACTGGACCGGGCCGGCGCCGCGCGGCAGGCGCGCAATGGTGACGTGCGGCGTGTACGCCCGGCGGTCCGGCTCGACCCCCGCCCGCACCAGGGCCTGGTCGACCTTCTTGTGAAGCGCGTGCACGGGTTCGTGCGGAGCGACTCCGGCCCACAAGGTCACCGGCTCGCCGCGCCGGTCGAAAACGCCGATGCCGTTCAGCGCAATGGAGAAGCGCGGATGGTGGATGCTGCTGAGCGCCGCGTCGACGTCGCGTGCCAGGTGCCGGTCGACCTCGCCGATGAATCGCAAGGTGAGATGGAGCCGATCGTCGGTCAGCCAGCGCGCTCCCGCGACCCCGCCCATCAGGTCGAGGAGCCGGTCCCGGATCGGCGGAGGCGGTCGGATCGCGACGAACAGGCGGTGCATGGCCGCCGCCTTAGGCTCCCAGGCCCGGTCTGCGTACCGGTTTTCCTTGAAAATGGCCTCCTTTCTCACGATATCGGTGCGAGCGGTGTTGGCTTTCGCCGCCAAAGGAGAGAGTTCAAAATGGCTAACGGATTTGACCCGCGCGCGACCGCAGCGCCGCACACGGCCGATACGCTCGGCCGGGAGAGCGTCGCCTATGACGCGGGCCTGCGGTCCTACATGCTGTCGGTTTACAACTACATGGCGTCGGGCGTTCTGCTCACCGGCGTCGTCGCCCTGCTCTTCGCCCGCTCCGGGGCGGCCGAGGCCATCCTGTTCGGGCCCGGCATCCTCAAATATGTGATCATGTTCTCGCCGCTGGCGTTCGTGATGGTGCTCAGCTTCGGGATCAACCGCCTTTCGACCGGGACGGCGCAGCTGCTCTTCTGGGCGTTCGCGACGGTGATGGGCCTGTCCATGGCGTCGATCTTCTTCCGCTACACGGGGCCGTCGATCGCGATGACCTTCTTCGCGACCTCGGCCGCGTTCCTGTCTCTCAGCCTCTACGGCTACACGACGAAGCGCGACCTGTCCGGCTTCGGCACGTTCCTGATCATGGGCGTCGTCGGCCTGATCGTCGCCTCGCTGCTCAACCTCTGGTTCCAGTCGCCGGTCATGACCCTGGCGATCAGCGCCATCGGCGTCCTGATCTTCGCGGGCCTCACCGCCTACGACACTCAGCGGATCAAGAGCATGTATGCCTACGTCGCCGGCACCGACATGATCGGCAAGACGGTGATCATGGGCGCGCTGTCGCTCTACCTCGACTTCGTCAACATGTTCACCTTCCTGCTGCAGTTCCTCGGCAGCCGCGACTAAACGGCGGTTTCGATCGCAAATCTGGGAGAGGCCCGGCGGAAACGCCGGGCCTTTTTCGTTTGGGGCGTCATCCCAGCGAAGGCTGGGATCCCGGCGGGTGAAAGGCGCGGGCGGTCTTCACCCCCTGGGGCCCCAGCCTGCGCTGGGGCGACGCGTTAGCCGACGTGCCTGCCGAAGAAATCGAGCGTGCGCTGCCAGGCGAGCTTCGCCGCGGCGGCGTCGTAGCGTTCGGCCGACGTGTCGTTGTGAAAGGCGTGGTTGACCCTGGGGTAGACGTGCGCGTCGACCGTCCTGCCCGCCGCGGCGAGGGCGTCGCGCCAGGGAAAGCCGGTCTTGTTCACGCGCTCGTCGAGTTCGGCATAATGGAGCTGCAACGGCGCCCGGACCTGCACCGCCAGCGCCGGGTCCGGGGCGGGGCCGTAGAAGGACACGCCGGCGTCCAGAACCTCGCCGCCGGCCAGCGCCACCCGATTGACCATTCCGCCGCCCCAGCAGAAGCCGACCGCGCCGGCCTTGCCGTTGCTCCCCGGGAGGGACTTGAGCAGGCGCAAAGTGGCGACGGCATCGGCGGCGGCCGCCGCCAGATCGAGCTTGCCGATCGCTTCGCGGGCCGCGTCCTGATCGGCGGGTGTACCTCCAACCGGCGAGAGGAAGTCCGCCGCGACCGCGCGATAGCCGGCGACGGCGAGCCGGCGCGCGACATCCTCGGTGTGGGCATTGAGCCCGCGATTCTCGTGGATGACGAGGACCGAGCCGAGCGGCCCGGCGGGGCTGCGCGGCTCCGCCTGATAGCCTTTCATCGTCCTTCCGCCGCCGACCGGCCAGCTCATCCGGCGCGCCCGGACGCGGCTATCGGCCTCCGGGATCACCGCCGCGGCGGCCGGATCGGCGGAGATCGCCGCCAGCAGCGCGGCGGCGGCGGCGGCGCTTCCGGCGATCCGGGTCAGCTCGGCCATGAAGGCGCGGCGGTCCATGCCTTCATGCGTGTACCGGTCGTAGAGGGCGATCGCGGCGGAGCGGGGATCCGACATCTCAGGCCTGCTTCGGCTGCGGCTGCGGCAGGGACTGCTCCGGCATCAGCGCGTCGTCCAGCTCCCGCGCCCGGACGGCGGCGGGGCGGGCGCTGAGCCGCCCGAAATATTCGGTAAAGGCCGGGCGCTTGTCGATCGAGCCGAACATCATCCCCCACCCGATCTGGGAGCCGACATAGACGTCGGCGGCGGTGAATTGCTCGCCGCAGATATAGGTGCCGGAGCCGACGCAGCGCTCGAGCGCGTCGATCGTCTCCTCGAAGCTGCCATAGCCGGCCATCGCCTTCTTGTCGGCGGGCGCGAGCAGGCCGAGCGCCTTGCCCGTCACCACCGCCTCCACCGGGCCTGCGGCGAAGAACATCCAGCGGTAATAAGGCCCGCGGAGCGGATTGCCGGGCGGCGGCGCCAGCCCGGCATCGGGAAAGGCGTCGGCCAGATAGGCGCAGATCGCCGCGCCCTCGGTCACGACCGTGTCGCCATGCTTGATCGCCGGCACTTTCCCCATCGGATTGATCGCCAGATATTCCGGCGCCTTCATCGTCGTGCCGTAGTCGAGCAGCACCGTCTCGTAGGGATGTCCGATCTCCTCCAGCATCCACCGGACGATCCGTCCGCGCGACATGGGGTTGGTGTAGAAGGTGAGCGTCTGCGACATTAGCAAGGTCCTCCTTTGCGCTTTCCCTAGGGTCCGTACTCAATACCCGCAACGGCCGTGAAGGAGAGGTTTTTGGGTCAGGGCAAGGAGCGAGGAGGGAGCGATGCCGAGGCATCGTGACCGACGAGGGACGCTGCCCTGGCCCAAAATACGCTCTCCGGGCGATCCCGGCCATTGCGGGTATTGAGTACGGACCCTAGCGCGCGGCGCCGGCGGCAGGAAGTCCGTCCCGGCCGCCGGCGGCGAGCAGTTCGCCGACCGGGACGATCCGGAACCCGCGGGCCTGAAGCCCCTCGATCACCAGCGGCACCGCCTCGCGCGCCGTGCGGTTGGCGCGATACATGAGGTGGATCAGGAGGATCGATCCGGGCTTGGCCTCGCGGACGAGCCGTTCGGCATAGGCGCGCGGATCCTCGACCTCCGGTTCCTCGACGTCGATCATCACCATCTTGTAGCCGTGCCTTCGCGCCGCCGCCGGCAGGCCCCACAGCTTCTTCCCGTAGGGCGGCCGGAACAGCTTGGGGGCCGGCGCTCCGGCGGCGACCAGCCGCCGGTGGTTCTCGCCGATCTCCGCGTCGTAGAAGCCGGGCGAGCGGCCGATCATCACCTTGTGGGTCAGGCTGTGATTGGCGACCTCATGGCCCTGGGCGACGATATGGCGGACGAGGTGGGGCCGTTGGGCGACCTCGCGGCCGATCAGGAAGAAGGTGGCCCGTGCGCCGCGGGCGCGGAGCGCCGCCAGTGCCGTGGCGACGCCCTCCTCGGTCGGCCCATCGTCGAAGGTGAGGGCCACTATCGGCCTGTCGGTCTCGACCCGGCAGATGATCTCGCCCACCAGCGCGAAGCAGCGCGCCCGGCTGACAGCCCAGAGCGCTGTCAGGATCGCCAGAGCCAGGACGAGCGCCGCCGCGATCCAGCGGATCCGCACCGAGCGCCACCTCGCCGTTCCCATCCCTGCCGCTCCCCGGTCTCTTCCCCGTGAGCCTAGCCGTCATTGCGAGCGAAGCGAAGCAATCCAGCGCGGCGCCTCCGCCCACTGGATTGCTCGTCGCTACGCTTCTCGCAATGACGGGGGAGGGAACGGCCCTCCCCGCTAAGGCCTCAGGCCTGCTCGGGCTGGCCTTCCTCCGCCTGGCCGGCCTCGCTTGGTCCCTGCTCGCCTTCGGGCTGGACCTGCTCGCCTTCGGGCTCCGTTTTCTTGCCGCGCTTCTTGCTAGCCTTGGGCGCCGCCGGGACGATCTCGAAGACGGGAGCGTCGTCCTTGATGGTGACCTTGACCTCGCCGCCATGGATGAGCTTGCCGAAGAGCAGTTCCTCGGCGAGCGGCTGCTTGATCTTCTCCTGGACGAGCCGGCCCATCGGCCGGGCGCCGTAGAGCTTGTCGTAGCCGCGCGCCGTCAGCCACTTCCTCGCCTCGTCGTCCAGGTCGATATGGACGTTGCGGTCCGCCAGCTGGAGCTCGAGCTGGAGGATGAACTTGTCCACGACCCGGGCGACGACGTCGGTCGGGAGGTAGCTGAACGGAACGATCGCATCGAGCCGGTTGCGGAACTCGGGCGTGAACATCCGCTTGATCGCTTCCTCGTCCTCGCCCTCGCGCGTGTTGTTGCCGAAGCCGAGGCCCTCGCGCGCCATGTCGCTGGCGCCCGCATTGGTGGTCATGATCAGGATGACGTTGCGGAAGTCGACCGTCTTGCCGTGGTGGTCGGTCAGGCGTCCGTTATCCATGATCTGGAGGAGGATGTTGAACAGGTCGGGATGCGCCTTCTCGATCTCGTCGAGCAGGAGCACCGAATGCGGATGCTGGTCGACGGCGTCGGTCAGAAGCCCGCCCTGGTCGTAGCCGACATAGCCCGGAGGCGCACCGATCAGCCGGCTGACCGAGTGGCGCTCCATATATTCGGACATGTCGAAGCGCTGCAGCGGAATGCCCATGATCGAGGCGAGCTGGCGCGCCACCTCGGTCTTGCCCACGCCGGTCGGGCCCGAGAAGAGGTAGTTGCCGATCGGCTTGTCCGGATCGCGAAGGCCGGCCCGGCTCAGCTTGATCGCCGAGGAGAGCACGCCGATCGCCGCGTCCTGGCCGAAAACGACCCGCTTCAGGTCGCGGTCGAGATGCTCGAGCGTCTTCTTGTCGTCGGAGGAAACGCTCTTCGCCGGGATCCGAGCGATGGTCGAGATGACCTGCTCGATCTCCTTGGTGGTGATCGTCTTCTTGCGCTTGTTGGGCGGCACCAGCATCTGCATCGCCCCCACCTCGTCGATCACGTCGATCGCCTTGTCGGGCAGCTTGCGGTCGTTGATGTAGCGCGCCGAAAGCTCGACCGCCGCCTTGATCGCGTCGGTCGTGTACTTGACCTTGTGATGCTCCTCGAACGCCGAGCGGAGGCCGGCGAGGATCTTGATCGTGTCCTCGACCGTCGGCTCGTTGACGTCGATCTTCTGGAAGCGCCGGAGCAGGGCCCGGTCCTTCTCGAAATGGTTGCGGAACTCCTTGTAGGTGGTCGAGCCGATGCAGCGGATGGTCCCGCCCGAGAGCGCCGGCTTCAGGAGGTTGGAGGCGTCCATCGCGCCGCCGGAGGTGGCGCCGGCGCCGATCACCGTATGGATCTCGTCGATGAAGAGGATGGCGTCGGGGAGCTTCTCCAGCTCCGTCACCACTGCCTTGAGACGCTCCTCGAAATCGCCGCGATAGCGGGTGCCGGCGAGGAGCGAGCCCATGTCGAGCGAGTAGATGACGGCCGGCCTCAGGACCTCGGGGACGTCGCCCTCGACGATCTTGCGTGCCAGGCCTTCCGCGATGGCGGTGTTGCCGACTCCGGGATCGCCCACGTAAAGCGGGTTGTTCTTCGAGCGGCGGCACAGGATCTGCACCGTCCGGTCGACCTCCGGCCCGCGGCCGATCAGCGGATCGACCCGGCCGCTGATCGCCTTCTCGTTGAGGTTGACGGTGAACTGCTTGAGGGCGCTCTCGTTCTTCTTCTTGCCCTCCTCGGGCTTCGTTTCCTCGACGCCCTTGACCTCCTGCGGCTCGGAGGCGGTCTCGCCCTTGCCGACTCCGTGGCTGATGTAGCTGACCGCGTCGAGGCGGCTCATGTCCTGCTGCTGAAGGAAGTAGACGGCGTAGCTTTCGCGCTCGGAGAAGAGCGCGACGAGGACGTTGGCGCCGGTCACCTCGTCCCGCCCCGAGGACTGGACGTGGAGGATGGCGCGCTGGACGACGCGCTGAAAGCCGCTGGTCGGCGACGGATCGGTCTGCCCGTCGACCTTGAGCGCTTCCAATTCGCTGTCGAGATAGGCGCGAACGGCCTCGCGAAGCTCCTTCAGGTCCACTCCGCAGGAGCTCATCACCTTGGAGGCGTGGGCGTCTTCGGTGAGGGCGAGCAGAAGGTGCTCGAGGGTCGCATATTCGTGCCGGCGGCCGCTGGCTTCCGCCAAAGCGGTATGCAGGGTCTGTTCGAGTTCGCGGGCGAAGGAAGGCAATTCAGTTACTCCTCAAAGCCCGCAAAGATTCACGGACTACATGGCCTCAATGTCGGGCGTCGCACTCCCGTCATCAAGCGCACCTCCAAAAAAGCTGGGGAAAAGCCTAAATGTTCCCGAGCTTTGGTCATTTCTTGAATAGCTGCTCGGCGCTTGCCCGGTGGTTAACCGCGGCATCGATCTTAGAGCGCACCCGGACGATCTCGGCCTCGAGCGCCTCGATGCGGGCGTGGAGCTCGTCGACCGACAGCGGATCGAGGTCCTGCCGGCCCAGCTGGGTCAGCGGATCGTCGGGCTTGTTCGGGAAGAGCTCGTCCAGGTCCATGGCTCAAAATCTCCGTTCCGGGCCGCGCCGTCAAGCCGAGGGACTTGCGCCGCCGCCCGTTCGGCGCGAGGCGTGACCGCATGGACGCAATCCCCGACACGATGATCGCGATCGACCCCGCCGCGCCGGGCGGCCCCGAAGTGCTTCAGCCGGTCGAACGGCCGGTGCCGAAGCCGGGGCCGGGCGAAGTTCTGATCCGCATCGAGGCGGCGGGCGTCAACCGGCCGGACGTGATGCAGCGCCTCGGCTTCTATCCGCCCCCGCCGGGGGCGCCGACCATCCCGGGGCTGGAAGTGGCCGGGATCATCGTCGCCGGCGACGGCGCCCGGCTCGGCGAGCGGGTCTGCGCCCTCGTCGCCGGCGGCGGCTATGCGCAATATTGCGCGGCTCCGCCGGGTCAGTGCCTGCCCGTGCCGAGCGGCTTCTCGATGGCCGAGGCGGCGGCCTTGCCGGAGACTTTCTTCACCGTCTGGACGAACCTCTTCCAGCGCGGCGGCGCCAGGGCCGGGGACATCGTGCTGGTCCACGGCGGCACCAGCGGCATCGGCACGACCGCGATCCTGCTCGGCAAGGCGTTCGGCCTGACCGTCATCGTCACCGCCGGCTCCCCGGAGAAATGCGCCCGGGCGCTGGAGATCGGCGCGGCTCACGCGATCGACTACAAGGCTCGGGATTTCATGGCGGAGGTGAAGCGGATCACGGGCGGGGCCGGCGTCGCGGTCGTTCTCGACATGGTCGGCGGCGATTATGTGCCGAGGAACCTGGCCTGCCTCGCCGAGGACGGCCGGCATGTCTCGATCGCGGCGCAGCGGGGAGCGAGCGTGGAGATCCCGCTCTGGGACGTGATGCGCAAGCGCCTGATCCTCACCGGCTCCACCCTCCGGGCGCGTCCGGTGGAGTTCAAGGCGGCGTTGGCGGAGGAACTGCGGCGCGAGGTCTGGCCGCATCTGGAGTCGGGCCGGATCCGCCCCGTCATCCATTCCACCTTCCCGCTTACGGACGCGGCCGGAGCCCACCGGCTGATGGACAGCGGCGACCATGTCGGCAAGATCGTGCTGGAGGTCCCCGTCATCCCCGCGAAAGCGGGAATCCCGCTTCTTTCCTAATGCGCGGCGGCTGGGTCTACATGATGGCGGACCGCTATCGCGGGACCATCTACACGGGCGTGACGTCCGACATTGGCCGTCGGAGCTTTCAGCACCGGGAAGGCCGAGGCTCGCGCTTCGTCCAAAAATACGGCCTCCTTCGTCTCGTATACGTTGAGCCCTATGAGCGGATCGACGAAGCCATTGCCGGAGAGAAGGCGATCAAGAAGTGGCTAAGGGCGTGGAAGATCGAGCTGATCGAGAAGGCCAATCCGGGCTGGCTCGACCTGTTCGAGCATACCGCCAATCCATGAGGAAGAAGCGGGATTCCCGCGTTCGCGGGAATGACGGAAGGGATCGAATTGCAGAGACCAAGCCGTCATTCCCGCGCACGCG
>DASWLY010000160.1:0-3820 GCA_036400035.1 Allosphingosinicella sp. | reverse complement strand
CGCGATCACGCCCCAGCCGGTGGTGCCGAGCCCGGGATCGAGGCCGAGGATGATCAAAGCCGCTCCATGACCTCGTCGGGGACTTCGTAATTGCCCCAGACGGTCTGGACGTCGTCGTCGTCCTCGAGCGTGTCGATCAGCTTCATGAGCTGGCCGGCCTCGTCGGCGCCGACCTCGACCCGGGTTCCGGGACGCCAGGCCAGCTTGACGCTCTCGGGGGCGCCGAGGGCGTCCTCAAGGGCGCGGGCGACTCCGTGGAGGTCCTCCTGGGCGGTCCAGATCTGGTGGCCGTCCTCGTCCGATTCGACATCCTCGGCGCCGGCCTCGATCGCGGCCTCGAAGACCGCGTCGGCGCTTCCCGCCGAGGCGGGGTAGGCGACGAGGCCGAGCCGCTCGAAGCCGTGGCTGACCGAGCCGGAGGCGCCGAGATTGCCGCCGTTCTTGGAAAAAGCGGTTCGCATGTTGGTGGCGGTGCGGTTGCGGTTGTCGGTCAGCGCCTCGACGATCAGGGCGACCCCGCCGGGGCCGAAGCCCTCGTAGCGAAGCTCCTCGTAATTCTCGGCCTCGCCGCCCGAGGCCTTGTCGATCGCGCGCTGGATGTTGTCCTTGGGCATGGACTGGGCGCGGGCGGTGGTGACCGCGGCCCTGAGGCGCGCGTTGGCGTCCGGATCGGGCAGGCCCATCTTGGCCGCGACCGTGATCTCGCGCGAGAGCTTGGAGAACAGGTTGGAGCGCTTCTTGTCCTGAGCGCCCTTGCGATACATGATGTTCTTGAACTTGCTGTGGCCGGCCATGGGTCGAGCGCGATCCTGTAGGTGGGTGACAGGCAGCCGATACCGGGAGGCTCAGCCCCGCGCAACGCGCCTGTAGGCCGCGGCGATGAGGGCAAGCCCGAGCAGGGCCATGACGGTGCTCAGCGGACCATCGAACAGGAGGAGCGGCCAGAACCAGTCGCGCGCGTCTTTCACGACGCTGGTATCGATCGCCGCGTGAAGCACCGCGAGCGGAGTGACCACCGCCAGGCTCCAGAACAGGAAATGCGGAAGCCAGAGCCGGAGCCCGCGCAGCCAGGGCGCCGGGCTCCACGGCACCGGCCGCTCGACGGCCAGCGCTCCCCACCAGACGGCGAACGGCGCCGTGACGACGCCGGTGACGACGTTGCCCAGAGCTATGGATGAAAGCGAGTCGTCTTCGCCCGTGAGCAGGCGCACCGCCACGCTCACGGCGGCGGCTGCGACAAAGGTGAGTGCGTAAAGCCAGAAACCGGCATCGGGACGAAATCGCGGGCGGGCGCTTCGGGTCATCGTCCTCAGGATCGCGACGGCGAGAACCAGCAGTCCGGCCACCCGGACGAAGGCCGCCACCATAAAGGCGGCACCGAGCCCTCTCCCGTCTTCGGGGACGTTCGAGGCGACGACGATGTTGGACGCGGTGAGCAGCACCGCCAGTGCCAGCACGGGCATGAGGAGCCCCGGCGTCCTCAGCAGCGCCAGAGCTTCACGCAGGAAACCGATGAGCCCGCCATTTCCAGTATCCGCAACCGAAGCCATGACCTGCTCCCCATTCCCCGGTCCAGAATCAGACTCGGCGGGGCCGCTGTCCAGCCTTTTCGGACCGGTTCGCAACTGGATGCGGAGTTCATAGGGTCAGCGGAGCCCGAGACCCTCACCCGTCATTCCGACGAAAGCCGGGATCCATGAACGGCCGCGGGAGAGCTTCCTGGATCCGGGTTCATGGATGCCGGGTCAAGCCCGGCATGACGGGGGTGTGGGGCCCGCCCCAGCGCGGCTACTCCAGCCCGAGCGCGGCCTTGTAGGTCTCGAGCAAGGCGTCGGCTTCCTGGCGGTCGTGGGTTTCCATCTTGCGGAGGCGGACGATGGTCCGGATCGTCTTGGTGTCGTAGCCGCGTGACTTGGCCTCGCCGTAGACGTCCTTGACGTCGTCCGCGATCGCCTTCTTCTCCTCCTCGAGCCGCTCGATGCGCTCGATCAGGAGCCTCAGTTCGTCGGCCGCGATGGTGCCTTCCGCCATTTGATCCTTCTTCCATACGGGGGTTGAGCCGCGGCATTAGGGACGGCTATGCGGACGGGCAATGGCCAATTCCGAAACGCGTCCAAGCAAGTTCGTGCCGCGCAGCCGCAAGGTGCGGATCCTCGCCACCCTGGGTCCGGCGAGCAATACGCCCGAGATGATCCGAAAGCTCGCCGAGGCGGGCGCGGACGCCTTCCGGGTGAATATGAGCCACGGCACCCACAAGGATCATGCCAAGCTGATCGAGACGATCCGGGGGCTGGAAAAGGAGCTGGACCGGCCGACGACGATCCTCGCCGACCTGCAGGGGCCCAAGCTCAGGGTCGGCAAGTTCGAGGGGGACGGCTCGGTCGAGCTCGAGAAGGGCCAGACCTTCGTCTTCGACCGCGACCATGCGCTCGGCACGTCGAAGCGGGTCGAGCTTCCGCACCGCGAGATTTTCGGCGGGGTCGTCGAGGGCACAAGGCTGCTGCTCGACGACGGCAAGCTGGTGCAGCGGGTGGTGAGCGCGACCGCCGACCGGATCGAGACGATCGTCGAGGTCGGCGGGCGGCTTTCCAACAACAAGGGGGTGAACGTCCCCGACGTGGTGCTTCCGCTGGCGGCCCTGACCGACAAGGACCGCGCCGATCTCGTCTTCGCGCTCGACCAGCATGTCGACTGGATCGCCTTGTCCTTCGTCCAGCGGCCCGAGGACGTGGCCGAGGCCCGGCGGCTGATCGCGGGGCGGGCCGCCCTGCTCGCCAAGATCGAGAAGCCGGCGGCGGTCGAGCGGCTGGACGGCATCTTGGAGCTTGCCGACGCGGTGATGGTCGCGCGCGGCGACCTCGGCGTCGAGCTTCCGCCCCAGTCGGTGCCGCCCTTGCAGAAGATGATCGTCGAGGCGGCGCGGCGGATGGGGCGGCCGGTGGTGGTCGCGACCCAGATGCTCGAATCGATGATCAGCTCGCCGAGCCCGACCCGGGCCGAGGTGTCGGACGTCGCCACCGCCGTCTATGACGGGGCGGACGCGGTGATGCTTTCGGCCGAGAGCGCCTCGGGCCAATATCCGTGCGAGGCGGTGACGATGATGAACAGCATCGCGACCAGCGTGGAGGCCGATCCCAGCCACTCGGAGCGGGTCCACTTCACCCAGACCTTGCCCGATCCGACCACCGCCGACGCCATCGCCCAGGCGGCGAACACGATGGTGGGCACGGTGGGGGCGGCGGCGATCGTCTGCTTCACAAGCTCCGGCTCGACCGCCCGGCGGCTGTCGCGGGAGCGGCCCTCCGTGCCCCTGATGGTCCTCACCCCCTCGCTCCGGACGGCGCGCAAGCTCGGCATCCTGTGGGGCGCGCACGGCGTCAGGACCCGCGACATCGCCAATTTCGAGGAGATGATCGCCAAGGCCAAGAGGATGGCGCTTCGCCACGGAGTCGCGAAAGGCGGCGACCGCATCATCATCACCGCGGGGGTGCCGTTCGGGACTCCGGGATCGACCAACGTCATCCATATCGTCCGGCTGATCGGGGACGAGCTGGAGCGGCACCGGAAGAGCCAGGAGAAGCTTCACTAGCCATCGTCGTTGCGAGCGAAGCGAAGCAATCCAAAGCGGCCTCGGAGGCCTGCTGGATTGCTTCGTCGCTTCGCCCCTCGCAATGACGGTTCCGGCCCGTCATCCCGGCGGAAGCGGGGATCCCGGTCGAAAAAGCGCGGCGGGTCTCCACAAGATCCCGGATTTCGCCGGGATGACGGCTACTCACTCCGGCAGAAGGTCGAAGGCGATCGTCGTCCGCCTTTCCTCCGT
>DASWLY010000159.1:0-10260 GCA_036400035.1 Allosphingosinicella sp. | reverse complement strand
GTCATTGGTGTCGCGCTTGATCCGCCAGCGCATCGACTGGGCGGTGTTGGGGCTGTCGGCGTCGGGCGGGCCGAACATCATCAGCGACGGCCACCACCAGCGGTTGAAGGCGTCCTGCATCATCCGCTGCTGGTCGGGCGTGCCGGCCATCATCGCCATGCAGATCTCATAGCCCTGGCGCTGGTGGAAGCTCTCCTCCTTGCAGACCCGGACCATGGCCCGCGCATAGGGGCCGTAGGAGGTGCGCTGGAGCGGCACCTGGTTCATGATCGCGGCGCCGTCGACCAGCCAGCCGATCGCCCCGATGTCGGCCCAGGTCAGGGTCGGGTAGTTGAAGATGGTGCTGTACTTGGCCTTGCCCGAATGGAGCGCCTCGATCATCTCGCGGCGGCTGGTGCCCAGGGTCTCGGCGGCCGAATAGAGATAGAGGCCGTGGCCGGCTTCGTCCTGCACCTTGGCGAGGAGGATCGCCTTGCGGCGAAGCGAGGGCGCCCGGCCGATCCAGTTTCCCTCGGGCAGCATCCCGACGATCTCGCTATGGGCGTGCTGCGAGATCTGGCGGGTGAGGGTGCGGCGATAGGCTTCGGGCATCCAGTCCTTGGGCTCTATGAACTCGTCGGCCGCGACCCGCGCCTCGAAGGCGGCGAGCTTGTCGGCATCCTCGGTGGAGGCCAGGGTCTTCGTCTTGCCGAGCTCGGTCGTGTACATGCTTCTCTCCTGGCGCGCGCCCTAGCAGGATGCGCCTTTTGCGGCAATGAACGCTCGAGGGAGCGGGAGGCTTCCCGTCATCCCGGCGAAAGCCGAGACCTCGTCCAAATTCCGTCATCCCGGCGAAAGCCGGGATCTCGTCGAGATCCGCCGTGAACTTTCCGCCACGAGATCCCGGCTTTCGCCGGGATGACGAGCCTCCTCGTCCGCCCTCAAACCCGTTCGATCACCAGCGCGATGCCTTGCCCCACCCCGATGCACATGGCGCACAGGGCATAGCGGCCGCCTCGGCGGTGGAGCTCCTCGGTGGCGGTCATCGCCAGCCTCGCGCCGGACATCCCAAGCGGGTGGCCGAGCGCGATGGCGCCGCCGTTCGGGTTGACGTGGGGTGCATCGTCCGGGAGGCCGAGCTCGCGAAGGACCGGCAGGGCCTGGGCGGCGAAGGCCTCGTTGATCTCGATAACGTCCATATCCCCGATACTTAAACCGAGACGCTTCAACAATTTCTGAGAAGCCGGAGCCGGGCCGATGCCCATGATCCGCGGCGGCACCCCGGCGACGGCGCCGCCGACGATCCGGGCGCGGGGGGTGAGGCCGTTGCGCCTCGCCGCTTCCTCGGACGCGACCACCATGGCGGCGGCGCCGTCGTTGACCCCCGAGGCGTTGCCGGCGGTCACGGTGCCGTCGGAGCGGACGATCGGCTTCAACTTGGCGAGCGCCTCGACGCTGGTCTTGCGCGGATGCTCGTCGCGGTCGACCATGATCGGGTCGCCCTTGCGCTGCGGGATCGCGACCGGGACGATCTCGGCGGCGAAGCGGCCATTCTCCTGAGCGGCCGCCGCCTTGTCCTGGCTTCGGACGGCGAAAGCGTCCTGATCCTCGCGGCTTACCTGCCATTCCTGAGCTACGTTCTCAGCGGTCGACGGCATGGTGTCGTCGCCATAAGCGTTCTTCATCTTCGGATTGACGAAGCGCCAGCCGATGGTGGTGTCGTACATTTCCGCGTTGCGGTCGAACGCGCTCTGCGCCTTGGCCATGACGAAGGGGGCCCGGCTCATGCTCTCCGAGCCGCCGGCGATCACCATGTCCGCCTCGCTGCCCCGGATGATCCGGGCCGCCATGGTGACGGCGTCCATGCCCGAACCGCACAGGCGGTTGAGGGTCACTCCGCCCGATCTGTCGGGCAGGCCGGAAAGGAGGGCGGCCATCCGGGCGAGGTTGCGATTGTCCTCCCCGGCCTGGTTCGCGCAGCCGAGGATGACGTCGTCCAGTTCGTCCCAGTCGACTCCGGGGTTGCGCTCCATGAGCGCCCGGATGGGGATGGCGGCGAGGTCGTCGGCGCGGACGTGGGCGAGGCTTCCGCCATATCGGCCGATCGGGGTTCGAATCGCGTCGCAGATGAAGGCTTCGGTCATTATCGTCACTCCGTCACCGCCGTCGTTAGAGCATCCAGTCCTGAGACACGCGAATGCTCGAAACCGGGCCCTGAAACAAGTTCAGGGTGACGGTGGGGTGAGTTCAGGGTGCGGTGGGGCTGAGAGATAGGGTGCGAGTATCATCCACGCCGACAGCTTCTCCTCGAACGGGCGTGTATAGGCGGGGCTGCTGGAGGGCAGCGCGATCAGCGCCAGGTCCGGCCGCGCCGCGAGCCGGGGCAGGCCGATCGAGGCCGACTTGCCGCCGTTGAAGCCGACCGCGCGCAGAGCCGGGAGGCTCGCCGCGAGGGTGGCTAGATCGTTGGCGCTGTCGAGGCGGATGGCGCCGTCGAGGCTGCCGCGCCGGGTCGCCGAGCCGACCGTGTCCCAGAGGCCCACCCCGGCGCCGAGCAGCGCCTCGAGCCGTTCCTCATAGGGTAAAGCGGCGAGGTCCAGCCCGGTCACCGCGCCGATCAGCCGCCAGAAATGGTTGCGCGGGTTGGCGTAATACTGGCTTCGGGCGAGCGATTCCTCCCCCGGCAGGCTGCCCAGGACCAGGACCCGGGTCCGGCCGTCGGCGACGGGGGGAAATGAGCGCTTGAGCTGGTCCATTCGGCCTTTTCGGGAGAGGTTGCGTAGCCGCAACCTTCGCTGGCAGGAGGCGTTCCGCGATGGCCTCCGCCCTGGAGGCTCTGCGAGGGGAGATTTCATTGAGCGTGACGATGCGGGCCGCGGTTCTGGAAGGGCCGGGGCGGGCGAGCGTGAAGGATGTCGAGCGGCCCGAGCCCAAGCCAGGGCAGGTTCGCGTCCGGCTGGAAGGCTGCGGGGTATGCGCCTCCAACCTGGAACCCTGGGCGGGGCCGGACTGGATGAGCTTCCCGACCGAGGCCGGAGCGCTGGGCCATGAGGGCTGGGGCGTGGTGGACAAGGTGGGCGAGGGGGTCGAAGGGCTCGCCGTGGGCGACCGGGTCGCCGCGCTCTCGTTCCGGAGCTACGGCGAATATGACCTGGCCGACGAGGGCGCGGTGGTGAAGCTGCCCGAGGCGCTGGCCGGAAGACCGTTCCCGGGCGAGCCGCTCGGCTGCGCGATGAACATCTTCCGGCGGAGCGCGATCGAGGCGGGCCAGGACGTCGCGATCGTCGGGATCGGCTTCCTCGGAGCGATCCTGACCCGGCTGGCGAGCGACGCCGGTGCGCGAGTCATCGCCATCTCGCGCCGGCCCTTCTCGCTCGACGTCGCCCGCCGTTTCGGGGCGGCCGAGACGATCCCTATGGACGATCACTGGGCGATCATCGAGCGGGTGAAGGAATTGACGGACGGGCGGCTCTGCGACCGGGTGATCGAGGCGGTCGGCAAGCAATGGCCGCTCGACCTGGCCGGCGAGCTGGTCCGCGAGGGCGGGCGGCTGGTCGTCGCCGGCTATCACCAGGACGGGCCCCGGCAGGTCAACATGCAGATGTGGAACTGGAAGGGGATCGACGTCGTCAACGCGCATGAGCGCGACCCGGAGGTGCAGATGCGCGGCATCCAGGAGGCCGTGGAGGCGGTGGCGTCCGGTCGGCTCGATCCGGCGTCGCTCTACACCCACCGCTACCCGCTGGAGCGGCTCGGTGAGGCGCTGGACGCCACCCGCGACCGGCCCGACGGGTTCCTGAAGGCGCTGGTGATGGTGGAAGGCGGGTGAGCCGCCCCCGTATCGGCTTCCTGGGCGTCGGCTGGATCGGGCGGCACCGGATGGAGGCGATGCTGGCGACCGGGGCGGTGGAGGCCGTCGCGGTCGCCGATCCTTCGGCGGAGTGCGTCGGGCAGGCGCTCGCGCTGGCGCCCGGAGCCGACGTCGCGGACGGTCTCGAGGGGCTGCTCGCCGCCGGAGTCGACGGAGTGGTGATCGCCACGCCGAGCGCGCTCCATGCCGAGCAGTCGATCCAGGCCCTCGGCGCCGGCGCCGCCGTCTTCTGCCAGAAGCCGCTGGGCCGCGATTCCGGCGAGGCGAGGGCGGTGGTCGAGGCGGCGCGGGCGGCCGACCGGCTGCTGGCGGTCGATCTCTCCTATCGCTTTACCGAGGGTGCGAGGCTCATCAAGGAGCGGCTCGACTCGGGGGGACTGGGCCGGGTCTATGCGGTCGATCTCGTCTTCCACAACGCCTACGGCCCGGACAAGCCCTGGTTCTACGACCCGGCCCTTTCGGGCGGCGGCTGCGTCATCGACCTCGGCGTGCATCTCGTCGATCTGGCGCTGTGGGCGCTGGACTTTCCGAGGGTTAGCGGCGTCTCCTCGCATCTCCTGGCAGGCGGCGAGACGCTGAAGCCGGGCGGGGTCGAGGATTATGCGGCGGCCAATCTGGAGCTGGAGGGGGGCGGGTCGGTTCGGCTGGCCTGCTCGTGGCGCCTGCCCGCGGGGCGTGACGCGATCATCTCGGCCTCGTTCTACGGCACCGGCGGCGGAGCGGCGCTTCGCAACGTCGGCGGCTCCTTCTACGATTTCGAGGCCGAGCTCTACCACGGCACCGCGGCCGAGACCCTGGCAAGCCCGCCCGACGAATGGGGCGGGAGGGCCGCTGCGGACTGGGCCAGGCGGCTGGCGGCGGGGGAGCGCTTCGACCCCGCGGCCGCCCGGCTGGTCGAGGTGGCGCAGGTGCTCGACCGGATCTACGGGCGTGGCGGGTAGGGGAATGTGAGCCGTCATTGCGAGGAGCGAAGCGACGAAGCAATCCAGCAGGTCTCGGAGGCTGCACTGGATTGCTTCGCTTCGCTCGCAATGACGGAGTGGATCGGGAGCGGCGGCGGGTTTTGTGTTGAGCCTCCCGTCCCGCTAGGACGGCGCCATGCCGTTCCGCGCTTCCCGCCCGCCGCTGGCCGCCGCCGCCATCGTCGTCCTGGCCGTCGCCGGGGCGTTACTCGCCGGCGGCCCGTTCTGGGCGGCCCTGATCGGGCTGATCGGCGGCTCGGCGGCGACCCTGGTCGGCTGGCGGGCCTATTTCTTCCCGGAGCCCGCGCCGGCGCCGGAGGCTCTTCCCGCCGGCCGCGACCATTGGGCCGGGCACCTGCTGGCGGCGATCACCGGGCCGATGCTGCTCGTCGAGGCGGGCCGGGTCGCGGTGGCGAACCGGGCGGCGAAGCAATTGCTGGGCGAGTGGATCGAAGGCCAGGACGTCCGTCTCGCCTTGCGCCATCCGGCGACGGTCGAGCGGCTTTCCGGTGCCGCCCGGGCCCCGGGCCAGGTCGAGCAGATCGAAATGGCGGGGATCGGCGGTTCCGAGCGCCGCTGGCTTCTGACCATCACCACGATCGAGGACGGGTCGCGCCTCGTCCACCTCCACGACCGAAGCGAGGCCGTCGCCGCCGAGCGGATGCGAGTCGATTTCGTCGCCAATGCGAGCCACGAGCTTCGCACTCCGCTGGCGACGGTGCTCGGCTTCATCGAGACCCTGCAGGACGATTCCGCCGGCGAGGAGAAGGAGATCAGGTCGCGCTTCCTCGCGCTGATGCACGGCGAGGGGAAGAGGATGCAGCAGCTGATCGAGGACCTGATGTCGCTATCCCGGATCGAGGCGGACAGATTCAACGCTCCGCGCGATCCGGTGGACCTTCTCAACGTCCTCGAGGAGGTGCGATCCGGCTGCGCCCAGATGCTGGCCGAGCGGTCGAACGTGCTGGAGATCGAGAACGAGGTCGGCCCCGCCATCGTGCCGGGCGACCGCGGGCAGTTGCTCCAGCTCTTCCGCAACCTCGTCGTCAACGCGGTCCGGTACGGCCGGCCCGATTCGACCGTGACCGTCCGGCTGGAAGGCGACGGGCCTGGGTCGATGCGAATCGGCGTGACCGACCGCGGCGACGGAATCGCGGTCGAGCATCTTCCCCGACTCACCGAGCGATTCTACCGGGTCGATCCGGGCCGAAGCCGGGCCGTGGGCGGCACGGGGCTGGGCCTCGCCATCGTCAAGCATATCGTCGGACGCCATCGCGGGCGGCTGGATATAAGGAGCGTCGTCGGGGAGGGGACGACGGTCACGGTGTGGCTTCCCCGCGAAGAGGAACCGTTGTCATGAAACTGTCATCCGACCGTCACAGAACGCACTTCGAAGAGACCTAAAGAGGTCGCCGGGCCCGGCTATCGGGGGCCATTGGAGGCAGGAATGAACAGAAGCACTTTCGCCGCGGCGCTCGCCGCCGTCGCGCTCGCGGGATGCGGCCAGCAGGGCGGCGGCGGGGGCGGCGGCGCTCAGGGCCAGCAGATCCAGATCGTCGGTTCCTCGACCGTCTATCCCTTCACCACCGCGGTCGCCGAGCAGTTCCAGCGCACCCATCCGGGGATGAGCGCGATCGTCGAATCGACCGGCACTGGCGCGGGCATGAAGCTGTTCTGCGGCGGAGTCGGCGACCAGTTCCCGGACATGACCAACGCCTCGCGGCGGATGAAAGCCTCCGAATATCAGGATTGCGCCAAGAACGGCGTCAGGCAGGTGATCGAGGTCCCGGTGGGGATCGACGGGCTGGCGCTTATCGAGGGCAAGAACGGCCCGGCGATGAGCCTGACCGTCCGCGACGTCTATGCCGCGATCGCCGCCAATCCGTTCGGCAAGCCCAATACCGCCAAGACCTGGAAGGACGTCAACCCGGCGCTGCCTGCGGTCGCCATCCAGGTCTACGGGCCGCCGCCGACGTCGGGCACCCGCGACAGCCTGGCCGAGCTCATCCTCGAGAAGGGCTGCGAGAGCGATCCGGCGATGAAGGCGCTCAAGGAGTCCGACAAGGACCGGCACAAGGAAGTGTGCACCAAGGTGCGCGAGGACGGCGCCTATGTCGAAGCGGGCGAGAACGACAATCTGCTGGTCCAGAAGGTCGCGGCCAATTCGGGCGCCATTGGCGTCCTCGGCTATTCGTTCCTCGAGGAGAATGCCGACAAGGTGAAGGGCATCCCGCTGGGCGGGGTCGCTCCGACGGCGGAGACGATCTCGAGCCTCACCTATCCGGGCGCCCGCCTGCTCTATCTCTACGTCAAGGGCGAGCATGTCAGCGTCATCCCCGGAATGCGCGAGTTCCTCGGCGAATATGCCAAGGCCTGGGCCAAGGGCGGCTATCTGGAGCGCCGAGGCCTCATCCCCTCGCCGGCCGAGGTCCAGGCCAAGGGCAACGAGGCGGCGACGAAGCTGACTCCGCTCGCGGGCACCGAATTGAAGTAGATTGAAGTAGCCGGTGAACCGGGGGCCGGTAAGCGGCCCCCGCCTCGCCTTTCGCCATCGCGGCCGAAATGGAAGCAAATTGAGTCCCATCGCCATCTTCATCGCCATATTCGGCCTGGCCCTGCTCGGCTGGCTGACGGGGCGCGCCCGGGCGATGGCGTTCACCGGCAAAGGCGTGGCCCGCCCGCATTCGCTTCCCGCCTTCCACGGCTGGTACGTCGCCTTGTGGGCGGCCGTCCCGCCCTTGCTGTTCCTGCTTTTCTGGCTGCCGCTGTCGGGCCATCTGGTCATGGAGGCCCTGCTGGCAAGCCCGGCGGCGGCGAACCTGCCGCCGTTCGAGATGCAGCGAACCGCCATCTTCCAGGAGGCGCGCGACCTCGCCGAAGGCGTCCGCCAGTCGAGCTTCTACCCGGAGGCGCGCGAGCTCGCCCCGGTCTATTCCTCGGCCCAGCAGCGCTACCGCCTGATCGGGACGATCGTCGCCCTACTCCTCGCCTTTGCCGGCGGCGCCTTCGCCTACAGCCGGGTAGCGCCCGCCTTCCGGGCGCGGACCCGGGTCGAGCGGCTGGTGATGGCGGCCCTGCTCATCGCCTCGATGATCGCGGTGCTGACGACCCTTGGGATCGTCCTTTCCCTGCTGTTCGAATCGCTTCGGTTCTTCTCGATGGTCTCGCCGATCGAGTTCCTGCTCGGCCTGAACTGGAGCCCGCAGACGGCGATGCGCGCCGACCAGGCCGGATCGTCGGGCGCGTTCGGGGCGATACCGCTCTTCTGGGGTACGATCTTCATCGGCGCGATCATCGCCATGATCGTCGCCATCCCGCTCGGGCTGATGAGCGCCATCTATCTCACCCAATATGCCCGGCCGGTGGTGCGCAGCTGGATGAAGCCGCTGCTCGAGATGCTCGCCGGGGTGCCCACCGTCGTCTACGGCTATTTCGCCGCGCTCACCGTGGCCCCCGCGGTCCGCGACTTCGGCCAGATGCTCGGCATCGCCGGCGCCTCCTCGGAAAGCGCCTTGGCGGCCGGGTTGGTGATGGGGATCATGATCATCCCGTTCGTCTCCTCGATGGCCGACGATTCGATCGCGGCGGTTCCGCAGGCGATGCGGGACGGCTCGCTGGCAATGGGCGCGACGACCTCGGAGACCATCCGCAAGGTGCTCGTCCCCGCCGCCTTGCCCGGGATCGTCGGAGGCGTGCTGCTCGCCGTCAGCCGGGCGATCGGCGAGACGATGATCGTGGTCATGGCCGCGGGCCTCGCCGCCAATCTCACCGCCAACCCCTTTGCCAGCGTGACGACGGTGACGACCCAGATCGTGCAGTTGCTCACCGGCGACCAGGAATTCGACAGCCCCAAGACGCTGGCCGCCTTCGCGCTCGGGCTGGTGCTGTTCATCATCACCCTGCTGCTCAACATCGTCGCTCTGCGCGTCGTGAAGAAATATCGGGAAGCCTATGAGTGACTCGACCCACCGCGCGCCCACCGACTGGAGCGCCCAGGCGATGGATAAGCGGCTCAAGCGCCGCTACGCGGCCGAGCGCCGCTTCCGGCTGATCGGGCTGGGCGCGATCCTGCTGTCCGCCGGGTTCCTGGTCCTGCTCCTGGTGACGATGTTCGCCAACGGAGCGCGCGGTTTCACCCGAACCGAGGTTCGGCTCGACATCGACTTCGCGAAGAGCGCGCTCTTCCTCGATCCGGCGACTCTGCGGTCGACTCGCGGCAAGGCGGCGCTTGCGGGCGCGGACATCCAGGGCGTCGTACAGAAGGCGGCCGAGGCGCAATATGGCGCCGCGGGCGCCCGCCTGCTCGCGGATACGGCCTGGCTGAAGGTGCTCGACTCGATCGAGGAGGATCCGTCGGTGCTCACCCGGACCGCGACCATGTGGCTCCCCGCGTCGAGCCCGATCGACGTCGCCGGGAAGGGCGACGGGGACCCGGCCGCGGAGGCGATCCACGCGCGGCTAAGCGAGCGCGGCTCGGTCCGGACCCGACTCAACACGGATTTCCTGAGGGCGGGCGACGCCACCGATCCGGCGGCGGTCGGCGTCTGGGGCGCCTTCAAGGGCTCGCTCCTGACGATGCTGGTGACCCTTGCGCTCGCCTTCCCGATCGGGGTCCTCTCGGCCGTCTATCTCGAGGAATATGCGCCCAGGAATCGCTGGACCGACCTCATCGAGGTGTCGATCAACAACCTCGCCGCCGTGCCCTCGATCATCTTCGGCCTGCTCGGCCTCGCCGTCTTCCTCAACACGATGCACCTGCCGCGCTCGGCACCGCTGGTCGGCGGCCTGACGCTCGCTCTGATGACCATGCCGGTGATCGTCATCGCCGGCCGCAACGCGATCAAGTCGGTGCCGCCCTCGATCCGCGACGCCGCTCTCGGTGTCGGCGCGAGCCGGATCCAGGTCGTCTACCACCATGTGCTGCCGCTCGCCTTGCCGGGCATCCTGACGGGCACGATCATCGGCATGGCGCGCGCTCTGGGCGAGACGGCGCCGTTGCTGATGATCGGGATGCGCGCCTTCATCACGACTCCGCCGGGCGGCCTCACCGACCCGGCGACCGTGCTTCCGGTGCAGATCTTCCTGTGGTCGGACGAGGTCAGCCGCGGCTTCGTCGAGAAGACCTCGGCGGCGATCATCGTCCTTCTGGCCTTCCTGCTGGCGATGAACGGCGTCGCCATCTATCTGAGAAACAAGTTCGAGAGGCGCTGGTGACCTTGATGGTTGACGGAAACGACAAAGTTGAGACGCAGACCACGGAGCGGGCCTCGGCGCCCGTTCCGGCGGACGGCGCTCCGAAGATGCGCGCGAGCGGAGTCAGCGTCTGGTATGGCGACAAGAGGGCGATCGACGACGTCTCGATCGACGTCGCCCGGGAGCATGTCACCGCCTTCATCGGCCCGTCGGGCTGCGGGAAGTCGACCTTCCTGCGCTCGCTGAACCGGATGC
>DASWLY010000158.1:0-16640 GCA_036400035.1 Allosphingosinicella sp. | reverse complement strand
GGGCTGCTTAATAGGGCTTTAGCCGTCCCGTGCTACAGAGCGCCCATGGCGAACCCTGTCGTGCAGATCTTCTACAACCGGACCTCCGGCAGCCACTGCCCGCGCCGGCTCGCCGCGCTGAAGGCGGGGTTCGAGGCGCGCGGGGCGACGGTGGTCCTTTCCGAATGCGGACCGGGCCACCCGATCGAGGTCGGCGCCGACGCCAGCCACGTCTGCGCGGTCGGGGGCGACGGCACCCTTCGTCACGTCGCTCTGGCGCTGGCGCGGTGCGGTCGGGCGGTGCCGCTCAGCGTCTATCCCGCGGGAACCGTCAACCTTGTCCACCGCGAGCGGCTCTTCCCGCTCGACCCCGCCGGCCACGCGCTTCGCCTGCTCGGGGAGGATGGCAGCGCCCTGCTCCACCCGGCCTCGCTCAACGACACCTTCTTCCTCGCCTGCGCCAGCGTCGGTCCGGACAGCCGGGCCGTCGCGGAGGTTTCGCTTCCGCTCAAGAAGCGGATCGGCAAGCTCGCTTATGCCGTCGCCTTAGGCCGAATCGTGTTCGATTGGCGCCGAGCCCCGATCCGCCTCGCCTGGGAAGGCGGCGAACTCGATTGCGAAGCCTTCTACGTCGCCAAGGGCCGCTATTTCGCCGGCCCGTGGAGCTTCGCACCGGCCGCCAGCACCGCCGAGCCGCTGCTCCACGTCGTCGCTCTGGCCACCGCCCGCCGCCGCGACTTCGCCCGCTTCGCCTTCGCCTTGTGGCGGGGACGGCCGGTCGAGGCCCTGCCGGGCGTGACCGCGTTCGATTGCACGGCGCTTACGGCCGAAGCGGGATCGCCGCTGCCGGTCCAGGCGGACGGCGACCCCGTCGGAACGCTTCCGGCGAAGATCGCTCTTCACGGGACGGCGCTGCGCCTGTGCTAGATCGTCATCCCGGCGAAAGCCGGGACCTGGTGGAGCCCCGCCGTGACTTCTTGTCCCGAGATCCCGGCTTTCGCCGGGATGACGATCAGCCGCGAGCCCCCGGCTCCTGGCGATGCTCGCCGCGCACCCAGCGCACCGTGCCGGTCGACGCGCGCATCACCACGCTCTCGGTGGTGATGGCGTTCTTGCGCCGCTTCACCCCTTGGAGCAGCGAGCCGTCGGTGACCCCGGTGGCGGCGAAGATGCAGTCGCCCTTGGCGAGGTCCTCCAGCTTGTAGATCCGGTCGAGGTCGGTAACGCCCCATTTGTCGGCGCGCGCGCGCTCGTCGTCGTTGCGGAAGATCAGCCGACCCTGGAACTGGCCGCCGACGCACCTCAAGGCCGCCGCCGCGAGCACGCCCTCCGGAGCCCCGCCGGAGCCCATGTAGACGTCGACCGTGGTGTCGGGATCGGTGACCGCGATGACGCCCGCCACGTCGCCGTCGGGGATAAGGACGATTCCGCAGCCCAGGCCGCGAAGCTCCGCGATCAGCGCCTGGTGGCGCTCCCGGTCGAGAACGCAGACGATGATCTCGGACGGGTCGACGCCCTTGGCCGCGGCGACCGAGCGGATATTCTCGGTGGCCGTCCGGTTGAGGTCGATCACCCCCTCCGCATAGCCGGGCCCGACCGCCAGCTTCTCCATGTAGACGTCGGGCGCGTTGAGGAGGCCGCCTTCCTCGGCGATCGCCAGCACCGCGAGCGCGTTCGGACCCGCCTTGGCCGTGATCGTCGTCCCCTCGAGCGGGTCGAGGGCGATGTCGATCCTCGGCCCGCTGCCCTGCGCCGCGCCGACTTTCTCGCCGATATAGAGCATCGGCGCCTCGTCGCGCTCGCCCTCGCCGATGACGACGGTGCCGTCCATCTCGAGCGTGTTGAGCGCCGCCCGCATCGCCTCGACGGCGGCGTGGTCGGCGGCCTTTTCGTCGCCCCGGCCGATCAGCTTCGAGGCCGCGACCGCCGCCGCTTCGGTCACCCGGACCATCTCCAGCACCAGTACGCGGTCGAGAACGTGGCTTGCGCTCACCATCTTTTCTGTCATCCTCCTCGAGAAGTAAGCGGCGGCGATAAGGTAGGCCCTTGGCAAAGTCGAGCTTGGCGATCGTGGCGGCGGCGGCACTTTGCGGCACCCCGGCGCTCGCCGCTCCGCCCGCCACGGCCGACGAGGCGCTCGCCCGCCAGCAGTCTTCGCTTCGCGCTGGTCTTGGCCTCGACTGCACCCGCGACGCCAACGAGATCGTCGTCTGCGGCCGCCAGGGGCCGGACCCCAACCGCCTCCCCCTCCCGGTCCCGCCCGAGCCCGGAGCGCGCAATTCCGGCGAGCCGCCCGACCCGAGCGACGCCCTCGCCCTGGGCGACCAGAAATGCACCACCGTCGGCCGCGACCAGCATTGCAGCGGCGGGCTGCCGATCCTCCCGATCGCGATCTGGCTGGTCCAGACCGCCGTGAAGACGGTCAAGCATATCAAGGAAGGCGAATAAGCGAAGCTGCCGTGTCGAAAGCAGTTTCGGCCCTCGATCCCGGAGTTCCGAACCTTTCCCTGCGCCCGGTCAATCCCTAGATAGTGCCCGACAGGAGACGATCATGGCCGATCAGGACACCAAGGCCCCCGAGGCCCCGCCGCTGCCGACCCTCGAGGAGATGCAGCAATGGACCTGGGTGATGGGGCGCGCCCAGCAGATGATGCTCGAGCATGTCGCCAAGGCAATGGGCGAGGCCGAAATCCCGCAGACGGGCGCGGTGGAGCCGAAGGCGCCGCAGCTGCCCTGGCTGAACATGTTCGCCGATCCCGCCAAGATCGCCCAGCAGCAGACCGATCTGTGGACCCAGGGCCTGTCCATCTGGCAGCGCGCGCTCGGCGTGGAGGCGCCGCGCACCGAGCTCGCCGAGAAAGCGGACAAGGACAAGCGCTTCGCGGCGCCGCAATGGCGCGACAACCCGCTCTTCGACATGATTCGGCAATCCTATCTGCTCGTTTCGGAGCGGCTGCTCGGCTCCGTCGATACGATCGAGGGGCTGGACCCCAAGCAGCGCGACAAGCTTCGCTTCATGACGAAGAATTTCGTCGACGCGATGGCCCCGTCAAACTTCGCGGCGACCAACCCGCTCGTCCTCGAGCGGGCGATGGCGACCAAGGGCGAGAGCCTGCTGAAGGGCCTCGAGCACATGCTCCGGGACATTTCGAGCGGCCAGCTCACCCATACCGCGCCCGACGCCTTCGAGGTCGGCCGCAACATCGCGGTCACTCCCGGCAAGGTCGTCAAGCGCACCCCGCTCTACGAGCTCATCCAGTACAGCCCGACGACGGACGAGGTTCACGAGACCCCGCTGATCATCTTCCCGCCCTGGATCAACCGCTTCTACATCCTCGATCTCAATCCGAAGAAGAGCTTCATCCGCTGGGCGGTCGAGCAGGGGCTGACCGTCTTCGTCGTGTCGTGGAAGTCGGCCGACGAGACTCTGAAGGAGACGATCCTCGACGATTACGTGTTGCGCGGCCAGGTCGACGCGATCGACACGGTCCGCGAGCTGCTCGGCGTGGAGAGCGTCCACGCCATCGGCTATTGCGTGGCCGGCACCACCCTGGCCGCGACCCTGGCGCTTCTCGAAGCCCGCGGCGAGGCGGACAAGGTCGCCAGCGCCACCTTCTTCACAGCCCAGGTCGATTTCTCGGAAGCCGGGGATCTGAACCTCTTCGTCGCCGACGACACACTGCAGCTGATCGAGCAGATCACCGCCGACAAGGGCTTCCTCGACGGCCGCTACATGGCCGCCACCTTCAACATGCTGAGGGGCCGCGACCTGATCTGGAACTACGTCACCAACAATTACCTGATGGGCGAGGACTACGTCCCCTTCGACCTGCTCCACTGGAATTCGGACACGACCAACCTGCCCTCCAAGTGGCACCGATCCTATCTCAAGGACTTCTACCGCGACAACAAGCTGGTCCAGGCCGGCGCCATCGTGGTCGACGGAACCCCGATCGAAATCCACAAGGTGAAGACGCCCACCTACGTCCAGGCCGGCCGCGAGGACCATATCGCGCCTGCCGCAAGCGTCTGGAAGATCACCCATTATTTCCAGGGACCGATGCGCTTCGTCCTCGCCGGCTCGGGCCACATCGCCGGAGTCGTCAATCCGCCCGAGGCCCAGAAATACCAATATTGGACCAACGACTCGAAGCCGGCGAGCCTCGACGAGTTCGTCGCCGGCGCGACGGAGCACAAGGGCAGCTGGTGGCCCGACTGGGCGAAATGGATCGGAGCGCTGGCCGAGAAGAAGGTGCCCGCGAAGGGCGCTAGGGTGCCCGGCAAGGGCAAGCTGAAGGCGATCGAGGATGCGCCGGGGAGCTACGTCAAGGGGCGCTAACCGCCGTCACGGTCGGGACGCGGGATACATGCACACGGAGATGCGACGATCGAGCCTAGAGGGGCAGCCCCCTGGCGCGGCAGAAATCCTCGCGCTGGACGGCGGCGACCTCGTTCGTCAGCGAAAGCTCCATGATGTGGGCCGATTGCCAGGACAGGCGGTGATCGCAGTAGATCCGGAAGCCCGCTTTTCGAGCGATTCCAGAGAACCAGCTGTCCTCGCCGATGTCGACATAGCCGTCGGGACCCAGGGTCATGGCGAACCAGGGCTGGGGAAGCCGGCGGAATACCTCGCTTCGAATCAGGGTAAGGCCGAAGCCGACATGCGCAACTTCCTCGACTCGCCCGGCCTCGGCCAGCTCGCGGGTGGTCCAGACCAGCTTGCCGTCCAACCCGAGCGTGGACGGTCCGGTGGGAAGCATCCGCCTGGGCTGGTTAATCCCGACGAAGTCGAGACCGTGCGACAAAAGTCTTATCAGCGCGTCTTCGGGAAAGCTGTGGTCCGCGTCGGCCCACAGCAGATAATCGTCGCCGCGCTCCAAGGCTTCCTCGGCGAGCGCGCGGCGAGAGTTGATGATCGACGACGAGCTCTGAAGACCCCAGCTGAGCGAGAGGCCCTCTTTCATCGACCGGATGACCAGAGCGACAAGGGAGGCGGCGAAGTGGGCGCGGGGGTCGCCGTGCACCGGAGAGCAGATGCGGATATTCACCCGGCGTCTGTAGAGGAGGCTGCGGATCATGCCTAGCCCGGCGTTCGGGAAAGGCATCGGATCGTCTCGTGCTGCACCGCAACATTTTCTCTTGAAAAGATTGGCGGCCTCCCTTATGTTGCATCGCAGCATAGACTTGTAAGGAAGTTTCAAATGGCCGATCAGCACAACCAGACCCCGACCGCCACCCCGGAGGCTCCGGCCGCGGTCGCCAAGGCCGTCGCCGCTCCGGCGCAGGCCGTCGCCAAGGTCGTCAAGGCCGCCACCGACAAGCCGGCCCGCAAGCCGCGCGCCGCCAAGGCCGCCAAGCCGGCCCGCGCTGCCGCGCAGCCGGCCCGCAAGGTCGGTCGTCCGGCCAAGCGTGCGGCCGCCGCCGCCGCCGCGACCACCCAAACCGCCACCCGCATCCAGAACGAAGGAACCCGCATCATGAAGAAAGAGACCGCCCAGGTCGCCGACCGCCTCCAGGCCGTCTTCGGCGACGTCAACGAGCGCGCCCGCACCCAGATCGAGCGCAACAGCCGCATGGCCGAAGAGTTCACCGAACTCTCCAAGGGCAATGTCGAGGCGATGGTCGCCTCCACCAAGGTCGTCGCCAAGGGCCTCGAGACCGTCGGCCAGGAAGTCGCCGAATATAGCCGCAAGAGCTTCGAGGACGCTTCCGCGGCCCTGCGCAGCTTCGCCGAAGTGAAGTCGCCCACCGACTTCTTCCGCCTGCAGAGCGACTTCGTCCGCGGCCAGTTCGACGGCTTCGTCAGCGAGAGCTCCAAGCTCTCCGAGACGATGATCAAGCTCGCCGGCGATGTCGCCGAGCCTCTCGCCAGCCGCTACTCGGTCGCCGCCGAGCGCGTTAAGGCCGCCGTCGCTCAGTAATTGAGCCACGGCGCCAGCTGGTGCAGTAAGGGCGGCCCCCGCGGGGGCCGCCCTTTTTGCGTGCGGAACCGCGACGGACGGTTGAGCTTTAGCGGCAACGGCGCACCGAATCTCTTGCCGCAAAATGGCCGCGTGCCATATCTAGGGCGTGGTGATGATGTGGGATGACATAGTGGCCGCCGGTGATCGGAAAAGCGGGGACGGCGACGATCCGGGCCTCGGCGTCGCCACCCGGACGCGCACGCGCACGAAGACGCCTTCGCCCTACAAGGTGCTGATGCTGAACGACGACTACACGCCGATGGAGTTCGTCGTTCAGGTCCTCCAGATGTTCTTCAAGATGGGGATAGAGGACGCGACTCGGGTGATGCTCGCCGTCCACCAGCGCGGAGTCGGGGTGTGCGGGGTGTTCAGCTACGAGGTCGCCGAGACCAAGGTGGCGCAGGTCATCGAATATGCCCGGCAGAACCAGCATCCGCTGCAATGCACTCTGGAGAAGGCCTAGCTCCGTCATCCCGGCGAAAGCCGGGATCTCTTGGAGACCCGCCGAGACTTCTCGACCTGAGGCCCCGGCTTTCGCCGGGGTGACGTGATTGCCACTCCCCGCCTCCCCTCCCCCTCCCTTGCCTCCCCACACGAAAGCCTTAAGACCTCCACATGGACCGTATCATCATCCGCGGCGGCAAGCGCCTCGAAGGCCGAATCCCCATTTCCGGCGCCAAGAACGCCGCCTTGACCCTGCTTCCGTGCGCCTTGCTCACCGACGAGCCGCTGACGCTCAGGAACCTGCCGCGCCTCGCCGACGTCGACAGCTTCGGCCACCTCCTCAACCAGCTCGGAGTCTCGATCACGGTCGAAGGCTCGCGCCCGGACGAGTTCGGCCGGGTGATGACCCTTCGCGCCGCCAACCTCGCCTCGACCGTCGCCCCCTACGACATCGTCCGCAAGATGCGCGCCTCGATCCTCGTCCTCGGCCCGCTTGTCGCGCGCGCCGGCGAGGCGACGGTGTCGCTGCCCGGCGGCTGCGCGATCGGGATGCGGCCCGTCGACCTGCATCTCAAGGCGCTGGAGGCGCTCGGCGCGGAGATCGAGGTCGCCGCCGGATATGTCCGGGCGAAGGCGCCGAAGGGCGGCCTTCAGGGCGGCACCATCACCTTCCCGTTCGTCTCGGTCGGAGCGACCGAGAATGCGCTGATGGCCGCGGTCCTCGCCAAAGGCGAGACGGTGATCGAGAATGCCGCGCGCGAGCCCGAGATCACCGACCTCGCCAAATGCCTGATCGCGATGGGCGCCGAGATCGAGGGGCTCAGGACCGACACCCTCACCATACGCGGCAAGGACCGGCTGCACGGCGCCACCTACGCGGTGATGGCCGACCGGATCGAGGCGGGCAGCTATGCCTGCGCGGCCGGGATCACCGGCGGCTCGCTGGAGCTGGTCGGGGCGCGCAAGGAGACCATGCCTTCGATCCTCTCCGGCCTCAGCGACGCGGGGTTGATCGTCGAGGATACCGCCGACGGAGTCCGGGTCACGGCCGACGGAGGCCTGAAGCCGCTCTCCATCTCGACCGCGCCCTACCCCGCCTTCCCGACCGACATGCAGGCGCAGTTCATGGCGATGCTGACCCTGGCGGAGGGCACCAGCCTGCTGACCGAGACGATCTTCGAGAATCGCTACATGCACGTCCCCGAGCTCAACCGGATGGGGGCCGAGATCGAGGTTCGCGGCCGCTCGGCGGTGGTGCGCGGGGTCGGCCACCTGGTGGGAGCGCCGGTGATGGCGACCGACCTTCGCGCCTCGATGAGCCTCGTTCTCGCCGGCCTCGCCGCGGAAGGGCAGACCGAGGTTAACCGGGTCTACCATCTCGATCGCGGCTACGAGCGCCTCGAGGAGAAGCTCCAGGCGGTGGGGGCGGACGTCGAGCGGGCCAGCGACGGCTAAACCCGTCACGTCGTCCCAGCGAAGGCTGGGACCCCAGGGGGTGAAGAACGCGGCGCCTTTCACCCCCGGGGCCCCAGCCTTCGCTGGGGCGACGAGGGTGACCGTCACCTCCCCGAGGCCCCGGCTTTCGCCGGGGTGACGATCAGTCCGCCGTGGTCAGCTGGCGCTCGCCGCCCAGCTTGTGGACCCGGCCGTGCTTCATCACGAACTGGACGTTCTCGAGCAGCCTGATGTCCGCCGTGGGATCGCCGCGCACCGCGACGATGTCGGCGTCCTTGCCGGGCTCGATCGTTCCGATCCGGTCGGCCCGGCCGAGCAGGGTCGCGGCCGCGACGGTGGCGGAGCGGATGGCGGCGGCGGGCGCCATTCCGTTCTTGACCATCAGGCCGAACTCCTTCGCGTTGAGGCCGTGCGGGGCCACTCCGCTGTCGGTCCCGAAGGCGATGTTGATCCGTTCGCGCACCGCCCGAGCGAAGCTGCGCTCGGCATTGCCGGAGGCCTGCTTCGCCTTGTCGAACTGGGCGGGAGTCAGAGCGCCCCGTTCGCCGTCCGCGACCGCGGCGGCGGGAGCGACCAGGGTCGGAACGTAATAGTCGCCGGTGCGGCGGTAGAGCGCGAAGGTCCGGTCGTCGGTGAAGGTGCCGTGCTCGATCGAGTCCACCCCCGCCTCGATCGCCGCGTTGATCCCGTCGACTCCATGGGCATGGGCCGCGACCTTTCGTCCGAAGGTCTTCGCGGTCTCGACGATGGCGCGCATCTCGTCCGCCATCATCTGCTGGTTGAGGCCCCCGGCGACGTTGCTGAGCACCCCGCCGGTCGCGGCGAACTTGATGACGTCGGCGCCGGCCGAAATCTGCCGGCGCACCGCACGGCGGCAATCGTCGGGGCCGTTGCAGGTATTGTCGGCGCGCGCGAGGCCGATCTCGGTCAGGTCGCGGTTGAGGCCGTTGACGTCGCCATGGCCGCCCGAGACGGATATGCCGCGCCCGGCCGCGACGATGGTCGGACCGGCGAACTGGCCTGCCTCGATGACGTCGCGAAGGGTGGTGATCATCCGCGGTTCGTTGCCGAGGTCCCTCACCGTCGTGAACCCGGCGAGCAGCGTTTTGCGGGCGTTGATCAGCGCCGTATAGGCCTCGTCCTCATAATCGCGCTGCGCCTGCTGGAGCCGGGCCTGAAGGCGGTCGTCGAGGCCGCGCAGGTGGACGTGCATGTCGATGAAGCCGGGCATCACCGTGCTGTCGCGCAGGTCGACGACGCGCGCGCCGGGCATGTCGATATAGCCGCCCCGGATTTCGACGATGCGGCGCCCGCGGACGACGACGCTCGCCTCGCGCCGCGGCGGCTGGCCGGGGACCGCCATCAGGGTACCGGCGTGGATCACGGTGACCGTCTCCGCCGGCTGGGCCGCGGCGGGGGCGGCGCCTTGGGCGAAAGCCGGCGAAGCGAGAGCGAGCGCGAGAGCAGCGAGCGAAGGACGAAGCGGCATCATCTATCCTCTTGTTGGCGTGGCGCGACCAAAGCCCGAAGCCGCGCCCGCATCAAGGGGCGAATCCGTCATCCCGGCGAAAGCCGGGACCCGAGGACGAGAAGTCTCGGCGGGTCTCCCAGGTCTCGGCTTTCGCCGGGATGACGATCAGCTCGCGACCTCGACCGTGTGGATGATCAGGCCGACCAGGCCGCCGACCAGAGTGCCGTTGATCCGGATATATTGGAGGTCGCGCCCGACCGCATTCTCCAGCCGCCCGGTCACGGTCCTCGCGTCCCAGCCGCGCACCGTGTCCGAGACCAGGGTGACGATGCCGCTGCCGTAGGTGGCGACGGTTCCCACGACCATTCGGCGGGCGAACTGGTTGATCGCCTTGTTGAGGCGGCGGTCCTGCTGCAGGGTCTCGCCGAGCTGCTTGAGCGCCTCGCCGAAGCGGCCGGCCATCGCCGCCTCGGGATCGCGGGCGGCGCGAAGCAAGGCGGCGCGGCCATTCTCCCAGAGACCGCCGAGCCAGTCGGTGACTGCCTTGTTGGCGATGATCTCGTTCTTCCAGCCCTCGACCCTGGATTGCATCTCCGGATCGAAGCGCATGTCCCACGCCATCGCGGCGAGCGCCTCCTCGGCCTTGGCGCGAAGCGGATGGGCGGGATCGATCGCCATGTCTATGGTGAGCCGCCTCAAGCCGTCGACGATCCCGTCGGCGAGCTTCTCGTCGAGGCCGGAGAGGCGCATGATCATGCCGGCGCGATCGTGCACCATCTTGCGGATCAGATCCTCGTTGGCGTCGAGGGTGCGGCCGGCCCAGGTGACGATCCCGTCTAGGATCGGGATGTGCCGCTCCTCGGTGATCGCGGCCTCGAGGGTCTGGCCGATCAGCGGCGACACTTCGAGCGAGCGCATCCGCGAGGCGACCGCGGTCTTGACCATTCCGCCGAGCCGCTCCTGGTCGAGCGCCTCCAACAGGTCGGCGATCAGGCGCGACCCGCCCTGCCTCAGCCGCCCTTCCGGGGGCGGATTGGCGAGGAAGCGGCCGATGGCGCCGGCGATGTCGACGTTGCGCATGCGGCGGGCGACGACCCTGGGGATGAGGAAGTTGTCGCGCAGGAAGGAGGCGAGAGTCGCCCCGATGCGGTCCTTGTTGCGCGGGATGATCGCGGTGTGCGGGATGGGCAGGCCGAGCGGGTGGCGGAACAGGGCGGTGACGGCGAACCAGTCGGCGAGGCCGCCGACCATCGCCGCCTCGGCGAACGCCTTGACGAAGCCCAGCCAGGGATAGGCCTCGTCATAATGGTTGGCGCCGAGGAAGACCGCCGCCATCGCCACCAGCATCCCGGTGGCGATGATCCGCATTCCGCGCAGGCTCTGCGCGGGGGGAGCGAATCGGCTGGCCGGTGGGGCGGAGCTCATGGGGCTCTCAATAGCCGGGCCGCCACATTAGTTCACTCCCGCGAGCCCGGAACCGTTGGAGATGACGGAAAGGGCGCATCGTCCATCCCCGTCATTCCGGCGAAAGCCGGAATCCATGAACGCTGACCGTCGAGAACTTTCGCGGAAGTCCGTGTTCATGGATGCCGGATCAAGTCCGGCATGACGGTCCGGGCAACGCGCCTCGGCGCGCGCCCGAGTCACTCCGCGGGCTGCTCCACCGGCGCCGGGCCGTGGTCCTTGCGTCCGCCATAGGTGATGAGTCGTCCGAACTTCGGCGCCAGCCACCTCTCGAAGCTGTCGGCGAGGCTGAACGAAGCCGGCACCAGGACCAGGGTCAGGAGCGTCGAGAGCAACAGGCCGCCGATCACCACCACCGCCATCGGCGCGCGCCAGCTTGCATCCCCTTCCAGCGACAGCGCGGTCGGCACCATTCCGGCCACCATCGCCATCGTCGTCATGACGATCGGCTGGGCGCGCTTGTGGCCCGAGTCGATGATCGCCTCGTCCTTGGGAACGCCCTTCTGCATCTCCACGATCGTGAAATCGAGCAGCAGGATCGAGTTCTTGGCGACGATCCCGAACAGCATCAGGATTCCGATCAGCACCGGCATCGACACGGCATGGCCCGTGACCCACAGAGCCAGGAATCCGCCCAGAGGCGCGAGCAGGAGCGAGCCCATGTTCACGAGCGGCGCCATCAGGCGCTTGTAGAGCAGCACCAGCACCGCGAAGACCAGGAAGGTGCCGGAGATCAGGGCGCCCATGAACTCGGACATGAGCTTCTCCTCCTCCCGCTGCTGGCCGGAGCGGGCGCGTTCGACCCCTTCGGGCAGGTTCTTGAGGATCGGCAGCGATTCGATGATCGCCTCCTTGTCGACGACGCCCGGCTTGAGGTCCGCGCCGACCAGGATCCGGCGTTCCTGGTTGAAGCGCTGGATCTGCGCCGGACCGGCTCCGAAGCTGATCGAGGCCACGACTTTGAGCGGCACCGAGCCGCCGGTCGTGGTCGGCACCGGCATGTTCTCGATGGTCGAGAGGCTGCGGCGCGAATCTTCCTGGAGCGCGACGCGGATCGGGACCTGGCGGTCGGACAGCGAGAAGCGGGCGCTCGCCTGGTCGATCTCGCCCTGGGTGGCGGTCCGGATCGCCTGGCTCATTGCCGCGGTGGTGACGCCCATGTCGGCCATAAGGTTGAGCCGCGGGGTGATGGTGATCTCCGGGCGTCTCAGGTCGCCGGCGATCCGAGGCGAAACCAGCTCGGGGCGCTTGCGCATGTCCTCTACGAGAGCGAGCGCCGCCTGCTGCAGCTTGGCGGGATCGGAGCTGGCGAGCAGGACCGCGACCGGCCGGCCGCCGATGCTGTTCTGGGCGCGGAAGGTGACTCGCGCGTCGGGAATGCCCTGGAGGAGGGGTCCGACCTGGCGCTCGAAATCGGTGCTGGTCCGCTCGCGCCCCTCACCCTGGTCCTTGAGCGACACGTAGATGGTCGAAGCGCCGGCACGGACGGAGGCGAAGGCGGATTCGACGTCGCCCTGGCTTCGCACCAGCGCCGCCGCGCGGTCGGCGACGGCTCGGGTCTGATCGAGTGTCGAGCCCGGCGGCATCTCGATCGCGACCTGGACCGTGTCCTCGTCGGTCTCCGGCTGGAACGCCTTGGGGAGCATCATGAAGACGCCGACCTGCGCGGCAAAGCAGACGGCACCGATCATTACCGACTTCCACCGATTGCGCAGCGTCCAGCGCAGCAGGTCGAGATATTTGTCCATCAGCCAGCCTTCGCCATGCTTGGCCTGGCCGTGCGCCTTGAGGAAATAGGCCGCGATCATCGGGGTGATCAGGCGCGCGACCGCAAGGCTGATCAGGACGGTGATGACGATGGTGAGGCCGAAGCTGATGAAATATTGCCCGATGATTCCGCTCATCATCGCCACCGGCAGAAAGACCGCGACGATCGAGAAGGTGGTGGCGACGACCGGGAGGCCGATCTCGTCGGCCGCGTCGATCGAGGCCTGATAGGCGGATTTGCCCATTCTCATGTGCCGGACGATATTCTCGATCTCGACGATGGCATCGTCGACCAGCACGCCCGCGACGAGGCTCAGCGAAAGCAGGGTCACCATGTTGAGCGTGAAGCCCAGCATGTCCATGAACCAGAAGGCCGGGATCGCCGAGAGCGGGATGGCGATCGCGGAAATCAGGGTGGCGCGCCAGTCGCGAAGGAACAGGAGCACCACGACGACGGCGAGAAGCGCCCCTTCGACCAGCGCCCGCATCGAGCTTTCATACTGGCCTTCGATATATTGGACGGGCGTGAAAAGCAGGGTGTAGCTGACTCGCGGATCCTCTTTCTCGAGCTCCTTCAGCTGCTTCATCACGTCGTTGTAGACGCTGACGTCGGAATAGCCCTTTGCCTTCTGGACCATGAAGCTGACGACCTGGCGGCCGTTCTGGATGCCGTAGCTGGTCTGCTCGGCCCATTGGTCGCGAACGCTCGCGATCGAGTTCAGGCGGATGGTTCGGCCGCCGCCGATCGACAGCTGGGTCTCGCCCAAAGCGTGGGCCGTGAGAGCGCTTCCCAAGACCCGGACCGACTGCTCGGAACCGGCGATCTCGGCACGGCCGCCGGCGGCGTTGACGTTGATCGCGCGCAACTGCTGGTTGACCTGGGTGGCGCTGATCCCCTGCGACTGCATCCGGACGGGATCGAGCTCGACCCGGATCTCGCGGCTGACTCCGCCGGTGCGGCTGACGATCGCGACGCCCTCGACGCCCATCAGGCGGCGGTTGATCGTGTCGTCGATGAACCAGGAGAGCTGCTCCACCGTCATCGCCGTGCTCTCGGCGGACATGTAGACGACCGGCTGATCGTCCTGGTCCTCGCGCTGCACCTGCGGCTCCAGGATCCCGTCGGGAAGGTCGCCACGAATTCGCGCCACCGCGTCCCGCACGTCCGTAACGGCGCGATCGACCGGGGTCCCGATTTCGAACAGGATGAAGGTGTTGCTGTTGCCTTCGCGGATGAACGAATTGATCTCGGTGACGCCCTCGATGCCGCGAACCGCCGCCTCGACCCGGCGGGTGATCTGGATTTCCAGCTCCGGCGGCGCCGCGCCGGGCTGGCTGATCGAGACGCTCGCCGCGGGGACGCTGACGTCCGGGTTCAGGTTCACGTCCATCCGCATGAAGGCCAGCACGCCCATGGCGAGCAGGAAGGTGAACAGGACGATCGGGATCACCGGGTTGCGGATCGACCAGGCCGAGATGTTACGCATCGTTCATCGACTCCAAATCGCGCCTGTTCTAGCGGCTGACCGCGCGTTGCGGACGCACCTTCTCGCCCGGGTTGAGGAAGGCGCCGGCCGATTGCACGACGCGCTCGCTGCCGTTGAGGCCCTCCGCGACCACCACGCCCTTATCGGTCACCGTGCCGATCCTGATGGCGCGGCGCTGAACCGTGTTGTTCGGGAGCACGATCAGAACGTAAGTTCCGGCATCGTCCGTGAGGACCGCGGATTCGGGCAGCAGCGGCGCGACCGTCGCCCCGGCCGTGATCGAGGCGGACGCGAAGCCGCCCGGCCTGAGCTCGCGATTGTAGGGTATCGAGATGCGCGCTTCGCCTTGGCGGGTCTGCGGGTCGATGATGGGCGAGATCTGCCAGATCGAACCCTGGTAGCTCTGCTGCGAGCCGACGGGCGTGACGGTGACGGGCACTCCGACCGAAAGGGTGGATAGGTCCGTCTGCGGCAGTCTGGCGAGCAACTCCATCTGCCCGCCCTGGGCGATCCGGAAAAGGGCCCCGGAGCCGCCGCCGACGACCTGGCCGGGCTCGACGTTGCGGTCGAGCACGAGCCCGGCGGCGGGTGCACGTATGTCCAGGCGTCCTATACGGGCGCGCGAGGCGCCGAGCTGCGCCTGGGCGACTCGGACCCGCGCATTGGCGGCATCGCGGGTGGCGATGCGACGCTCGACATCCGCCTTGGAGACGAAGCCCCGCGAAACCAGCGTCTGGGCGCGATCGAGCTCCTGCTGAGCGAGCCGTGCGTCGGCGCGGGCCACTTCGATGCTTGCGGCAAGCTGCTGAGCTTCCTGCGATTGAACCGACCGCTCGATGACGGCGAGCGTCTGGCCGGCCCCGACCCACTGGCCCGGCTCGACCAGGACCCGCGAGATCATTCCGCCCTCGCCCGCCACGCCCACCGGCATGTCGCGGCGGGCGGCCAGAGTGCCCGTCGCCGAAATGGTGCGGGCGACCTGCTGGCGGCCGGGCACTATGACGCTGACGGCCGGAGCCGCCCCGCCGCCCTCGCCGCCCTTGGCGGCAACCGCGACCTTGGCGTCGTCGCCGCCGCGGCCGAACATGAAGAAGGCGGCGGCCGCCAGGGCCAGAACCGCCACGAGGGCGAGGATGATGTACCGGCGGCGGCGGCGCGCGCCCGTCGCATCGTCGACGACCACAACTTCGCTATCGACGGCGTTACCGCGCCACTTGGGCGACTCGACGTTCATGGCTCTCATATTCCCCACACCGGACTGGGCGGCTGGCCCGCTTCGGCAACTGTATTAGCCGAATACATCACCTGCCTCAAGTCAAATCTGCCGCGTGGCCCCCCACTCAGCGGAACCGGCTTCTACATTTTTTGTTGGGGTCTGACCACTCGAAAGCGGTAGAGCCGCGAACGAGCAAGCGAGGGTAAGGAGGGACTCATGAACCTGTTGGCGGACTATGGCTTCCTCGCTTGGATCGTGATCGGCGCCCTGGCGGGGGTGCTCGCGAAGCTCATCATGCCGGGCCGCGATCCGGGCGGCTGCATCGTCACCATCCTGCTCGGCGTCGGCGGCGCCTTGCTCGCCGGGTTCGTCGGCAATTCGCTGGGCTGGTACCGGCAGGGCGAAGGCGCCGGCTTCATCGCCGCCGTCATAGGCGCGATCATCATCCTGTTCATCTACCGGCTGATCGCGCGGCGGCGCTGAAAGTCCGTCGTCGCCCCAGCGGAGGCTGGGGCCCCGGAGGGTGAAGGGCAGAGGCGCCCTTCACTCGCTGGGATCCCGGCCTCCGCCGGGATGACGGGTCGCCGCCTTCATCTCGGCTATGAAGCCGCGAACGTCCTCCCCACGCGCCACCCGCTCGACGATCGCCGATCCGGAGATCACGCCCGCGGCGCCCGCGCGAAGGGCAAGCCGCACATGCTCCGGCCCGGAGATGCCGAAGCCGAGCACCGGCGGCGGCGCCCCGGCCTCCTTCAGCGCCGCGATCACGTCCCCGGCGAAGCGCACCTGCTCGTCCGCTCCGGTCACCCCGGCGCGGGCGACGCAATAGGTATAGCCCTCCCCCTGCCGGGCGATGAGCGCCAGCCGCTCCGGAGGCGTGTTCGGAGCGGCGATCAGGACCGGCGCGACTCCGGCCAGGCGAGCCGCGGCGAGGAACGGACCGGCCTCGATCAGCGGCACGTCGGCGACCAGCACGCTGTCCACCCCCGCCCCCGCCGCCGCGCCGTAAAATGCCTCGCGGCCCCGGGCCATGACCAGATTGGCGTATGTGAGAATCCCGACCGGCACCTGCCGATGCCGGGCCCGGAACTCGCGCAGGATCCGGAAGCAGTCCGCCGTCCGGGTGCCGGCGGCGAGCGCCCGAACCGCCGCCGCCTGGATGACGGGCCCGTCCGCCACGGGATCGGAGAAGGGAATACCGACCTCGATCATGTCGGCGCCGCCTTCGACCAGCGCGTCCAGCAAGGCGGCGCTGGCCGCCGGGTCCGGATCGCCGAGCATGACGAAGGCCCCGAACGCGCCCTCGCCCCGCGCCGCCAGCGTACCGAACATCTCGCCGTAGCGGTCCATCAGGCGAGCTCCAACAGGCGCCGCGCCTGGTCGACGTCCTTGTC
>DASWLY010000157.1:0-17858 GCA_036400035.1 Allosphingosinicella sp. | reverse complement strand
CCGGCAAGGAGGAGCGTGTAGGGCGGGCTGGTGGCCCGCACAAGCGCTCCGACGTAGCCGGTGCCCTTCTCCGGGCGACCCCGGAGGGGCGGGGCGGAGAGGCGGCCCTGAACCGGCCCGCCATGTCCCCCGGACATGGCTGCGAACATCCGGGCGATGTTCGCACCGGCTCATCGTCGTCGCTCGTCGGTCACGATGCATCGAGCATCGCTCCCCCGCTCGCTCCTAGCCCTGACCGCCTCTCCGCCCCGTCATGGCCGTTGCCGATTGCGATTACAGGCCCTAGCACAAGCCGCGCATGCAGCCGATCCTTCGCCTCGGAACCCGCGGTTCGCCCCTCGCCCTCGTCCAGGCGCGGCTGGTGGCGACGGCGCTTCGCGACGCCCATGGCTGGGGACCCGAGCTGATCGAGATCGAGCCGATCGCCACCAGCGGCGACCAGCTTCGCGACCGGCCGATCTCCGAAATGGGCGGCAAGGCGCTCTGGACCAAGGAGCTGGACCTCGCCTTGATCGAAGGCAGGATCGACCTCGCCGTCCATTCGATGAAGGACGTCGAGACGATCCGGCCGCCCGAGCTCGCCCTCGCCGCGATGCTGGAGCGGGCGGACGTGTGCGACCGGCTGATCGGGGCGCCGAGCCTCGCGGTGCTCCCGGAGGGCGCCCGGATCGGTACGTCTTCGCCGAGGCGGGCGGCGCAATTGCTGGCGCGGCGCCCGGACTTCGTCATCGTCCCGTTTCGCGGCAATGTCGAAACCCGGCTTCGCAAGATCCAGCGGGGCGACGTCGACGCGACCCTGCTTGCCGCCGCCGGGCTGCAGCGGCTCGGGCGGGATGTGGGAGTCCTGCTCGACGACTTCCTGCCGGCCCCGGCCCAGGGGGCGATCGGAGTAGAGGTGCGGAGCGCCGACCGCCGGGTGCGGACCCTGGTCGCGGCGATCGACCATCGCGCCACCCACGCCTGCGTGTTGGCGGAGCGCCGGCTTCTGGAGGGGCTGGGCGCAAGCTGCCGTTCGCCGGTGGCGGCGCTGGCGACGCTCCAGGGCGGCGAAATCCACCTGCGCGCGGAGCTCCTGACCGAGGACGGCGCCGAGATCAAACGCGGCGAGCGGACCTTCGCGAGCGGCGACATGTCGGCGCCGCTCGAGCTGGCGCGGGCGATGCTCGATTCGGCGCCGCCCCGGCTTCGGGCGCTGTTCACGCCGTGAAGCTGCTGATCCTGCGGCCGGAACCGGGCGGTTCCGAGACCGCCGCCCGGGCGCGCGCCATGGGGCTGGAGCCGGTGGTGGCGCCGCTGTTCAGGACGAAAAGGTTGGCGGCGCCCGCGGTGGATTCGGGGCTGTACGACGCAATCCTCCTGACCAGCGCCAACGGCGCCCGCTACGCGCCCGCCGGAGCCACGGGGCTGCCCTGCTTCGCGGTGGGCGAGAGCAGCGCGGCGGCGGCTCGGGCGGCGGGATTCGGGGAGGTCCGCGCCGGATCGTGCGACGGCGCGGCCGCGGCCGCGATGATGGCGGCGGCCGGGGTGAAGAGGGCCCTTCATCTGTGCGGGCGGGATCATCTCGCGGTCGAGGCGGCCGGAGTCCTGATCGAGCGGCGGATCGTCTACGCGGCGGAGCCGGTGGCGCACGAGCGGTTCGAGGGACCGGCGGTGGCGATGCTCCATTCGGCGCGGGGCGCGGCTCGGTTCGCCGAGCTCGCCGGCGCCCGGGCGGGGATCGCGGTGGCGGCGATCAGCGCGGCGGCGGCGGCGGCGGCGGGCGACGGCTGGGCGGCCAAGGCGGTGGCGGCGGCGCCGCGCGACCAGGCGTTGCTGGAGCTTGCCGCCAAGCTGTGCAATCATGGCTTCGAGGCGGTGAGGGACAGCGGCGATGGATTATGAGCCGGGACGGGTGACGGCGATCGCGGCAAAGCCGAAGCGGCCGCTCTGGACGTTGCTCGCGCTGCCGCTCGTCGCCTTCGTCGCCGGGCTGGCGGCGATGGGCTGGCTGCTGGCCAATTGGGGGACCGGAGCGGCCTTCCTTGGAATCGCCCCCGCCCCGCCCGCGAGCGTTGAGCCGGCGCCGCAGCCGGTCGCGATGGAGCGCGAGCCGGCCGGCGATCCGCAGGCCCAGGCGCCCGCGGGCGAGCGGCTGGTGATCGACCCCGAGACGACGAGGCGGGTCAACCGGCTCGAGGAGCGGCTGGCCCTGCTCGACCTTCAGTCGCGAACCGCGGTCGGCAATGCCGACCGGGCCGAGGGCCTGCTCGTCGCGTTCGCGGCGCGGCGGGCGATCGACCGGGGAGTCGCCTTGGGCTACATCGAAACCCTGCTGAGGCAGCGCTTCGCGGCGACCGAGCCGCAGGCGGTGGCGACCGTGCTCACCGTCGCTCGCCAGCCGGTCACCGTGCAGAGCCTCCAGAAGCAGTTCCAGGAGGTCGCGCCCCATCTTTCCGGCGGTGGCCAGGGGCAGAGCTGGTGGGAGGCGTTCAGGACCGAAATGGCCGGAATCGTCACCATCCGCCGCGAGAACACGCCCTCGACCCAGCCCGCCGAGCGCCTTCGCCGCGCCGGCCAGAGCCTGGAAGCGGGGCAGGTCGAGGTGGCCCTGCTCGAAGTGCTGAGGCTGCCCGGGCATGAGCGCGCTACCGCGTGGATCGCCAATGCCCGCCGCTATGTCGCGGCCCACCGGGCGCTGGACCGGCTGGAGAGCGCGGCATTGCTCGAGCCTCGGGCGCCGGTGACGGTGCCCCGCGCGGCCGTGCCGGCGGCGGCATCCCAGGCGCCGGCACCCACCCAGCCGCGCTAGACTTCTCTTTTTGCCTCCCCGCGAGCGTAGCTCGTGGGGAGGGGGACCACCGAAGGTGGTGGAGGGGTGATCTGGCGAGGCCTCAGCAGGTCACCCCTCCACCAGGCAGAGCCTGGTCCCCCTCCCCATGCTGCGCATGGGGAGGCAAGGTGCAGGCTAGATTTCCAGAAGCGCGTAAGGGCGGCCGAAGGCAGGCTCCACCACGAACTGGGCGCAGTTGAAGACCGGCACTCCGCCGGGCGTGTGCCCGGAATAGGCGCCGCGATGGGCGTGGCCGTGGACGACCGCCTTGACGTTGTCGAACCGGTCGATGGCGTGGGCGAGCCGGGAGGAGCCCAGGAACGGGTAGATTTCGAGCGGCTCGCCCTCCACCGTCTCCGGGATCGGGGCGTAATGGAGGACGGCGACGACCCGCTCGGTGCGAAGCGAGCGGAGCGCGTTCTCGAGCTTGCGCGCCTCGTCGCGGGCCTCGTCGACGAACACCTTGATCGCGTCCTCGCCGAAGGCGCCGAGCTCGCCGCGGCCGAATCCGCCGATGAACCCCTTGGCCCCGGCGAACCCGACCTCCTGGATCACCGTCGCCTGTTCCCCGAGCATCGTGACCCCGGCGGACTGGAGGATCCGGATGACCTCGTCCGGCTGACCCTCCTCGAAATCGTGGTTGCCGAGCACCGCGACCACCGGGATGGTGCAGCCGCGCAGGTCCTCCGCCAGGATCTCCGCTTCCGCGACCTTGCCGAAATTGGTCAGGTCGCCGGCCAGGACGAGCACGTCCGCCGCGCCGCTGATCTCCTCGAACAGCGCCCGGTAGCGATTGTGGTCGGTCTCGGTGACATGGAGATCGCCGATCGCCGCCACCGTGATCGTCTCAGTGGTGCTGTCGCTCATGCTTTTCGTCCACTCCCTTGCCGACGACGTCGGCGAAGCCCCATTCGGTGACGTCCACCACATAATCGGTCGGGCTGATCAGCCGGCCCCGGCAGATCCTGATGCTGGCCGGCGGCATCTCGTCCTGCGCCTTGAGGCGCTCGAGCAGCTCCTCGTAGAGCCAGCGCGGGATGAGGTCGCGCTCGGTCGGGTAGACGAAGCGGAAATTGAGGATGTTGATGAGCAGCACCTCCCAATAGAGCTCCATGTTCGAGAGCAGCCACTGCCAGTCTATCTCCTCATGCTTGATGAGGATGGTGTGGACGATGTCGGCGCCGTCGTAGCGGTAGCGGGTCTGGAGGAAGAGCTTGGAAAGGATGAACTGGGTCGGCGGGGTGACCCGGACGTTGGTCCCGTAGACCTCCGCCTCATACACCTCCTGGAACCATTCGTCGGTGATCGGGATGCTGGCCGAGGAGATGTTGAAGATCACGTCGAAGAAATGGTCGCCGAGCCAGACCTTCCCGATCCAGCGCTCGTCCTCCATCTCGATCTCGTAGCCCCGGGCCTTGAAGAAGCCGAGGATCTTGGGAGCGTCGCTGGGCTTGCAGAAGACGTCGAGATCCTTGGTGGGGCGGGTGATTCCGGTGAAGCAGGAGAGGGCGTAGGTCCCCGACAGGAGGAACGGGATGCCCGATTCCTTGAGAAGCTTCAGGCTCTCCGCGTAGAAGCCGACCGCCTGCGGGGGCGGCTCGAAGGCGGACGAATCGAAATTGTCGAGTTGCTTGCTCATCTTCCCCGCGGCGGCAGGCCGGTGGCGGCGACGGGGCGTCGCGCCTTCCGGAAGCCTGGAGAACGGGGGTGGCGCGGTTGCGTTCCGCGCCTCGCTCAGCCCGTCATTGCGAGGAACGCAGCGACGAAGCAATCCGGCGGGCCTGGCAAGCCGCTCTGGATTGCTTCGCTACGCTCGCAATGACGGAGGGAATCAACCTGCGATTTGCCTCTAGGGCTGCGGCTGCGGCTGGGCGGGAGCCGCCTCCGCCGCCGGCATGGGCCGCATGTCGATCAGAGTGACGATGAACTCGAGCTCGGCATTGGGCGGGATTGCGCCGGGGACGCCCGCCGCACCATAAGCCAGAGCGGAAGGGATCCAGAAGCGGTAGCGCCCGCCTTTCTGCATCAGCTGCAGTGCTTCCGCGAATCCGGGCACCACTCCGCCCACCGGAAAGGCGGTCGGCTGCGGGCTTGCGTCGAACAGGCTGCCGTCGGAGAGATGGCCCTCATAGGTGACCAGCACCTGATCGCCGGCCGTCGGTTTCGCGCCGGCGCCGGGCCTCAAGGTCTCGAAGCGAAGTCCCGACGGGGTCGTGACGACGGCGCGGGCCGACACCGGAGGGATGAAGGACCGGGGCGGCGCCGGGGCCGGGGCCGGGGCGGCGGCGAGGAGAAGGGCAAGGCTAAGCATCGTGGTTCCCCCGGTCGCCGTCCCGCCGGCGGAAAAAACTGGAGCGGGCGAAGGGATTCGAACCCTCGACCCCAACCTTGGCAAGGTTGTGCTCTACCCCTGAGCTACGCCCGCTCTGAGCCGCGCCGGGCACTCATGGCACCCGGCTGAGGTAAGGCGGCGGCTGCTAGCATGGGGTCCGCCACCCGGCAAGGGGGTTCGGCGTTGACGGCCGCGATGGCGTGCTACCGCCTGCAACATCCGATGCGGACCCATCTGAAGGAGAATCGCGTCTCTTCCATGCCTATTTTGTTCTTGTGGCCGAGTTACGGACTGGCACGGGCTCTTTGACATTGTTGGAAATGAAGGAGGAGACGGCGTCGGCCTCAGCCTTCCCCTCTCCCTGCAGGGGAGAGGAGGGGCCCGCCGCGAAGCGGTGGGAGGTGAGGGCCTTGCTGACGGCGGGGTACAGGCCCTTACCCTCCCTCTCCCCTGCAGGGAGAGGGGTTAGAGTAAGGCTTGGCAGACGCATCCGATATCCCACATAGGCGGCGAAGGATCTTCGTGGAAAGGCGGACTGTGGCGACATTGGGCATGAGCGCGGCGGACAAGGAGGCGCTCGAGACCTTCCGCAAGGATGTCATCGAGCCGTCGATGACGTCGCTCGTCGTCGTCGATTTCTGGGCGGAATGGTGCGGCCCCTGCAAGCAGCTGACTCCGCTCCTCGAGAAGGTCGCGGCCGATTATGCCGCCAGGGGCGTCCGGCTGGTCAAGATCAACGTCGACGAGAACAAGTTCATCGCCGCACAATTCCGGGTGCAGTCCATTCCCACCGTCTACGCCATCTTCCAGGGCCAGCCGGTGGCCGATCTGTCGCCGGCGCGGACCGAGGGTCAGCTGACCCGTTTCCTCGACCAGATACTCGAGCAATTGCCGATCGAGGGCGAGGCGCAGCAGATCGAGGCGGAGATCGAGCCGCTGATCGCGATGGCCGAGGAGGTGCTCGCCGGCGGCGACGCCGAGCGTGCCGAGAACATCTTCCGCCAGATCCTGGAGATGGTGCCCGAGCATGGCGGAGTGATCGGCGGCCTCGCGCGGGCGCTGATCGCCGCCGGCCGGCCCGACGAGGCGCGGGCGCTTCTCGACGGCCTGCCGGACCCCGTCGCCAAGGATCCGGCGATCGCCCGAGCCCGGGCCGCCCTCGCTCTGGCCGAAGTCGCCTTGCCGGGCATCGATACCGGGGAGTTCGAGCGCCGGATCGCCGCCGATCCGGACGATCACGAAGCCCGCCTGGAACTGGCCGGGGCGCTGATGGCCGCGGGGGACCGCGACTCCGCCGCCGACCAGCTGCTCGAGAGCATCCGACGCGACCGCGACTGGAACGAGGGCGCGGCGAGGAAACGGCTCCTCCAGCTGATGGAGGTGGTCGGCCTCGAGGACCCCTGGGCGGGCGCTCAGCGCCGGCGCCTTTCCGCGATCCTCTTCACCTGATGGCGGGCGATTCGCGGCGCCGGATCCCCGTCTTCCCGCTCGCGGGAGCCTTGCTCTTCCCCCGGGCGCAGCTGCCGCTGCACATTTTCGAGCCTCGCTACCGGGCGATGGTCCGCGACTCGCTGGCGGGCGACCGGCTGATCGGGATGATCCAGCCTCGCGGGGCGGGCGAGCCGCCGCCCTTGTTCGACGTCGGCTGCATCGGCCGGATCGCCGGCGCCGAGGAGCTGGAGGACGGCCGCTACAACATCGTCCTGGAGGGCGTGGAGCGTTTCCGGGTGACCGCCGAGGCCGAGGTGGACACCCTTTACCGGCAGGTCGACACGGAGCGCCTCGACTTCGACGATTCGGCCGAGCCCGAGCCGCTCGGCCTAGCCCATCGGGCGGAGCTGGAGCGGGAGGCGCGGCGCTATGCGGACGTGCTCGGCTATTCGGTCGACTGGGACGCCGTCACCCATCTCGACGACGAGATGCTGGTCAACGCCATCGCCCAGGTGGCGCCGTTCGACGTCGGCTCGAAGCAGGCCCTGCTCGAGGCTCCCGACATCGCCGAACGCTGCGACCTGCTGGTCCAGTTCATGCAGTTCCAGCGGATGGTGCCGGGCGGCGCGGAGGGCCCGGAGACGCTGCAATGAACCCGGCGCTGCTCCAGCTGCTCGTTTGCCCGGTGACCCGGACGGCGCTCAGGTGGGACGAGGAGCGGCAGGAGCTCGTGTCCGGGGCGGCGGGCGTGGCCTATCCGGTGCGGAACGGAGTGCCGGTGATGCTGATCGAGGAAGCGCGGATCCTGGAGCCGTGAGCGGAGCGGCCAATCTCGACCTCAGCGGCCGGTGGACCGGCATCTTCAACTATCCGGTCGCCTTGCCGCCCAACGGCTTCCAAGCCGTGCTCCGGGACTCGGGCGGATCGATCAGCGGCACGATCGCCGAACCGGACGGCGATCCCCGCGGCAGCGGCGCGACCCTTCGCTCGATCGTCGAGGGTCGCCGCCAGGGCAGCGCCGTCACCTTCACGAAGATGTACGAGGATGTCGAGCGCATGCCCGACGCGGTCTTCTACAACGGCACGATCCAGCCCGACGGCAACGAGATTTCCGGGCGCTGGGAGATCCCCGGGGCTTGGGGCGGGACCTTCCTGATGATCCGCGAGTCGGGGGTTGCCGAGGGGGCGGAGGAGCAGGTGACGGTGTCGATCGAGGAAGGCGGGAACTTGCCTCCCCATGCGCAGCATGGGGAGGGGTTCCCGAGCGAACCTCTCACGTCAGGGCAGCTACCCCTCCACCACACTTCGTGTGGTCCCCCTCCCCATCTTCGATGGGGAGGCAAATCTAAATCGTCAGCCCTCGCAGAAGCAGCGGCAGCTCCCCGCTTTCCCCGCGCGCCTCGGCCATGAACCGGCTCTTCAGCGGCCCGGCGCGCTGGACGATGCCCATTCCGAACCGGCGGACCGCCGACGCGGCGCGGCCGGGGACCCCGTAGATTCGGGTCAGGCCGTCGGTGGCGGCGGCGACGGTCAGGGTGTCGAGGCTGCGCCAGCGCTGGTAGCGCGAGAGCAGCTGGGCGTCGCCCAAATCGAGGCCCAGGCGGGCGCCTTCGACCAGCACCTGGGTGAGCGCGGCGACGTCGCGGAAGCCCAGGTTGAGGCCCTGCCCGGCGATCGGGTGGATGCCGTGCGCCGAATCGCCCGCCAGGGCCAGGCGCTCGGCGGTCATCGTCGCGGCATGGTGGAAGCCGAGCGGATAATTCCAGCGCGGCCCCGCCAGCCGCACCTCGCCGAGGAAGCCGCCCATCCTTTTTTCGATCTCGTGGGCCATCGCCCGATCGGGGAGGTCGATCACCGCCGCGCTGTCGGCCGCCGGCACCGACCAGACGATCGCCGACCGGTTGCCGGGCAGCAACGGCAGGATCGCGAACGGCCCCGAGGGGTAGAAGATCTCGTAGGCCGCATTCTCGTGGTGCCGCTCGTGCTCCACGGTGAGCACGACCGCCGAATGATCGTAGCTCCAGCGCGCCATCGGGATGTTCGCCGACTCGCGGACGGGCGAGTTGCGGCCCTCGGCGCCGACGAGCAGAGGGGCGGTGACGGCGCGGCCGTCGTCCAGCGCGATCCGAACGCCCGCCGAATCGCGGACGATCCCGGCGGCCTGCGCCGGCATCAGCAGCCGGATCCTGCCCGCATCGAGCGCCGCCTCGCGAAGCACCTGCCGAAGCCGCCGGTTCTCGACCATGATGCCGAGCGGATCGTCGGCTTCCGGAGCGTCGAAGACGATTCCGCCCGGCTCGAGCCCGTCGCTGACCCGGATCGAACGGATCGGGCAACCTTCGCCTTCCAGCCGCTCGGCGACTCCGATCGCCTCCAGCATCCGCCACGACGCGCTGGCGATGGCGGTGGCCCGGCCGTCGAAGGCGGGGGCGACGCTCCGCTCCGGGTCGGCCGGATCGATGACGAGCGTCGAGAGGCCATGGCGATCCAGCGCGATGGCAAGCGTGAGGCCGATAAGCCCGCCGCCGAGGATGATGACGTCCGAGCGATCCATGACGTGCCTTTCAACGATTTTCCCGCCCTACCGATGCAAAGCTGCAACGCCAAGCGCTTGACCGGGGACTCCCGGAGGGCGCATTAACCGTCTTCGGAACATTTGGGGCACGGGGATGGCGGCTTCAGCAGCGCAAAGCGACCGTCAGTTGAGACTGGCGCAGTGGCGCACCGGAATGAAGCGCGGCGTGCGCCGAAGCTGGTCGCTGCTCATCGGCGGAGCGGTCGGCGCGGCGGCCTTGCTCATGCTTCTGGCGCTGGTCAGCTACCAGCCGGCCGACCCTTCCATCAACACCGCCGCGGCCGGCCCGGTCAGGAACTGGGTGGGAGCGCCGGGGGCGTGGATCGCCGATCTCCTGCTCAGCCTGTTCGGCCCGCCCGCGGCCCTGCTTCTGCCCCTCATCGCGCTGATCGGAGTGCGAATCGCCGGCGGCGGCGACGCGACCCGGTGGCTGCGCTCGCTCGCGCTCACGATGCTCGGCCTGACCTTCGTCGGCGGCGGCGCCTCGCTGCTCGTCGGGCAGGCGGTGAACGGGCTTCCGGCAAGCTGGGGCGGCGCCGCGGGCCTGTCGCTCGCGAAATTCGTCGAGCTCGGGCTCGGAGCGATCGGCGAGCCCGGGATCGTCGAGCCTTTCCGGATCGTCGCGGCCGGGATCTTCGCGGCGCTGGGCCTGACCTTGTGCTGGTTCGGACTTGGGCTGCGCGCCGACGAGCGGGCGTGGATCGCCGCGCGCCGGCTGCCGAGGCTCGAGCGCGGCGCCGTCGACGACTCGCGCGACCTGCCGGAACCCGCGGACCGGCCGGCGCGCACTCCGGTGATCGTCCCGGCCGAGCCGCCGCGCACCGTCATCAACGACCGGGTCCGGACCCCGGCTCAGGCGAAGCGGCCGCTTCGCGAGCGCCAGGCCTCGCTCGCGCTCGGCGACAGCTATCAGCTGCCCGGGCTGGAGCTGCTCTCGCCGGCGCCGCCGCCCGTCGGCGGAGCGCTCGACAAGGCCAGCCTCGAGCGCAACGCCCGCCTCCTCGAATCGGTGCTGGACGACTTTTCGGTGAAGGGGGAGATCGTCGAGGTCCGGCCGGGACCGGTCGTCACCATGTACGAGCTCGAGCCGGCGAGCGGGATCAAGGCGAGCCGGGTGATCCAGCTCGCCGACGACATCGCCCGCAACATGTCGGCGCTCTCCGCGCGCGTCGCCACCATCCCGGGCCGGAGCGTGATCGGGATCGAGCTTCCGAACCCGAAGCGGGAGATGGTGGTCCTCTCCGAGCTGATCGCAAGCCACGCCTTCGAGGATCAGGTCGCCCAGCTTCCGATCGTGCTCGGCAAGAACATCTCCGGCGATCCGGTGGTCGCCGACCTGGCGCCGATGCCGCATCTGCTCGTCGCCGGAACCACCGGCTCGGGCAAGTCGGTCGGACTGAACTGCATGATCCTGTCCCTGCTCTACCGGCTCACGCCCGAGCAGTGCAAAATGATCATGATCGACCCGAAGATGCTGGAGCTCAGCAGCTACGACGACATCCCGCATCTGCTCGCCCCGGTCGTGACCGAGCCCGCCAAGGCGATCCGCGCCCTCAAGTGGACGGTCGAGCAGATGGAGGAGCGCTATCGGATGATGGCCTCGGTCGGGGTCCGGCAGCTCTCCAGCTTCAACGCCAAGGTGCGCGAGGCGAAGGGCAAGGGCCAGTCGATGGGGCGGCGGGTGCAGACGGGCTACGATTCGGAGACCGGCCAGCCGAAATATGAAATGGAGGAATTGGACTACGACGTGCTGCCGCAGATCGTGGTCATCGTCGACGAGCTCGCCGACCTGATGATGACCGCCGGCAAGGAGGTCGAGTTCCTGATCCAGCGGCTCGCCCAGAAGGCGCGGGCGGCCGGAATCCACCTGATCATGGCGACCCAGCGCCCCTCGGTCGACGTCATCACCGGAGTGATCAAGGCCAACCTGCCGACGAGGATCTCCTTCGCCGTCACCTCCAAGATCGATTCGCGCACCATCCTGGGCGAGCAGGGCGCCGAGCAGCTGCTCGGCAAGGGCGACATGCTCTATATGCCCGGCGGCAAGCAGATCGCCCGGGTCCACGGGCCGTTCGTCTCGGATGAAGAGGTACGCGCCGTCGCCGACCATTGGCGGGCGCAGGGGCAGCCCAGCTACGTCCAGGCGGTGACCGAAGAGCCGGAGGACGGCGGCTACATGTTCGAGGGCCAGCCGACGGGCGAGGACGATCCCGAAGCCCAGCTCTACCGCAAGGCGATCCAGACGGTGGCCGAGAGCCAGAAGGCTTCCACCTCCTATCTCCAGCGCCAGCTCCGGGTCGGCTACAACAACGCCGCCCGACTGATCGAGCGGATGGAGAAGGACGGCATCGTCAGCGCCCCCGACCATGTCGGCCGGCGCGAGGTGCTGGTCGATTCGGAGGGCCGGCCGCTCTGATTTTCCCTCTCCCTCTAGGGGAGAGGGAGGGGCCCGCCGCGAAGCGGTGGGAGGGTGAGGGCCTTGGCGACCGAGGCCGCGCCCTCACCCTGGCGGAGCTTCGCTCGCCTGTCCCTCTCCCCTGCAGGGAGAGGGGGTGAAGGAACCCTCAGGTTCAGAGGGCATTCAAGCGCGGAAGCCCAAAGCCGCCGCAAGATTCCATCCGATGGAGAATATATGATGTTGCGTTTGAAGACGCTCGCGCTTGCCGCCGCGCCGCTCGCGGCCGTCGCGATGCTGGTGCCGCAGGCGCCGGTGGTCGCCCAGGCTGCGTCGCCCCTCACCCAGGTGACGGCGCACCTCAAGGCCGTCAACACGATGGTCGCCGGCTTCCGCCAGACCGACCGGAAGGGCCGCGCCCTTACCGGCACGATGACCCTGAAGCGGCCCGGCAAGCTTCGCTTCCAGTATCAGAAGGGCGTGCCGATGCTGATCGTCGCCGACGGCCGCAAGCTCAACATGATCGATTACGAGACCGGCCGGGTCGACGGCTGGCCGATCGGCAACTCGCCGCTCGGAGTGCTCCTCAACCCCAATCCCGACCTCAGCCGGATCGCCAAGGTCGTCCGCAACGACTCGCAGACCCTGCTCGTCCAGGCGCGGGATCCCAAGAAGCCGGAATTCGGCACGATCACGCTCGGTTTCGCCAAGGTTGCCAGTGGGCCGTCCGGGCTTCTGCTCCAGGGCTGGACGGTGATCGACGCGCAGAACAACCGGACCACGGTGAAGCTCTCCGGCCAGCGTTTCAACGTGCCGGTCGCCGACAGCGCCTTCACGTTCCAGAGGCCCGCAAAAGCTCGCAAAAGCTGACCCCATTCATCGGCGCGACAGGAATGGGTTAGTAATACATATTCTGCGATTGCGGGTGGTCGCTGTCGGGTTTTCCCCCTGTTACCCGGCTTCGCCGCCGTGATCGCGCCTCGCGTAGACCACGCTTGGTTGGCCCTCGCTCCACGCCCCCGGAGCGGGGGCCTTTACTGTCCGGGATGCGGTGGACCGTCCCCCGACATCGACACGAAAGGCCGGCCCGGCTAGAGCCGAAGCCATGTCCCCCACCCTCAAGATCGCCTCCTGGAACATCAATTCCGTGCGCGCGCGCCTCGACATCGTCGAGAAGTTCCTGCGCGAGGAATCCCCCGACATCTTGTGCCTCCAGGAAATCAAGGTCTGCGACTCCGACTTCCCCGCCGGCATGTTCCGCCGCCTCGGCTACGTCCACCAGATCGTCTGCGGCCAGCGCATGCATCACGGGGTCGCGATCCTCAGCCGCCTGCCGGCGCTCGAGGAGGAGCGGCACGACTGGCAGGCCAATGGCGAAGCGCGGCACATCGGAGTTCGGCTCGAATGCGGGATCCGGCTCGAGAATGTCTACGTCCCCGCCGGCGGCGACGTGCCGGACCGGGAGGTCAATGCCAAGTTCGGCCAGAAGCTCGACTTCCTCGAGCGGATGACCCGCTGGTCGGAGGCTTGCGCCTGCCCCACCATCCTGGTCGGCGACTTCAACGTCGCACCGCTGGAATGCGACGTCTGGAGCCACAAGCAGCTGCTCACCGTCGTCAGCCACACGCCCGTCGAGGTCGAGGCTCTGAGCCGGCTCCAGCAGAGCAACGGCTGGGTCGATCTCGGCCGACACTTCCACCCGCCGCCCAAGCGGCTCCACCCCTGGTGGAGCTATCGGTCGCCCGACTGGACGAAGAACGACCGCGGCCGCCGGCTCGACCATATGTGGGCGACCGCCGACGTCGCCCGCCAGGCCGTGCGCCACGTCGTCCACGAGCCCTGCCGCAACTGGACCCGGCCTTCGGACCACGTGCCGCTGGTCACGGAATTCAGGGTTTGAGCGGCGGGCGCGACGTCGCCCGAGCGATCGACGCGCTCCGGCGCGGCTGGCCGGTCCGGATCGCCGGAACCGGCTTCCTTGCCGTCGAGACCGCGGACGAGGCGTCGCTCGCCGACTTCGACTCGGGACGGCCGGCGGATCTGCTCATCTCAGGTCACCGGGCGGTGACCTTGAAGCTGGCCAACCAGCGCGAGGCCGTGCCCAGCGGACCGGTCAGGATCGAGCGGGCGGCGATGAGCCTGGCCGAGGCGACGGCGGTCGCCGATCCGGCGCTCGACCTCTCGCGCCCGCTCAAGGGGCCCTTCCGGGCGGCGGAGGTCGGCTGCGACCGCGCCGCCGGCGCCGCCATCGCCTTGTCGCGCCGGGCGGGGCTGCTTCCCGCCCTGTTCCTCGACGGCGAGGCGGGCGACGATTCGGTCTCCCTCTCCCCGGAGGACGTGGAAGCCTTCGAGCGCGCGCTGTCGCTCAGGATCGCCTCGCGCGCCAGGCTTCCGACCCGCTTCGCGGAGCAGGCGGAGATCGTCGCCTTCCGCTCGGACGACGACGGCGCGGAGCATGTCGCGCTGCTCGTCGGCGCGCCATCGGGCAAGCCCCCGCTCGTCCGGCTGCACAGCGAGTGCCTGACGGGGGACGTCCTCGGCTCGCTCAAATGCGACTGCGGGCCGCAGCTCGATTCGGCGCTCGAGGCCATTGCCGCTTCGGGCTGGGGCATTCTTCTCTATCTGCGCCAGGAGGGACGCGGCATCGGCCTGGTCAACAAGCTCAGGGCCTATGCGCTTCAGGACCAGGGGTTCGACACGGTCGACGCCAACCTTCGCCTCGGCTTCGCCGACGACGAGCGCCACTACACCCTCGCCGCCCGAATGCTGACCGCGCTGGCGCAGGACGAGGTGCGGCTGCTCACCAACAACCCGCGCAAGGTCGAAGGGCTGGAGGCGGCGGGGATCAAGGTGGCGGAGCGGGTGCCGCTGAAGGTCGGGGGCAACGCCCACAACCGGGACTATCTTGAAGCGAAGCGCTGGCGCAGCGGGCACCAGCTTTGACGTCATGACGTCTTGGTTCGTCATTGCGAGGAGTGAAGCGACGAAGCAATCCAGCAGGCCTCCGCGACTGCGCTGGATTGCTTCGCTTTCGCTCGCAATGACGGTGGTCAAGCGAGCACGTCCGTGATCATGGGTGCCGGATCAGGTCCGGCATGACGATATCAGATCGAGCACTTCCGAGTAGCTGGCGGCAACATGGTCGGCACCGGCCTCGCGCAGGCGGTCGCCGTGGCCGGGGCCGCAATGGAGGCCCGCGCACAGGCCGACGACGGTCATTCCCGCCGCCCGGGCCGACTTCACCCCCGTCGGAGTATCCTCGAGGACCAGCACCTCAACCGGCCGGACCCCGAGCTCGCTCGCCGCGTGCAGATAGATGTCGGGATGAGGCTTGCCGCGGGCGACATGCTCGGCGGCACTGAACAGCCGGTCGCCGAAATGATGGGCCAGCCCGAACCGCTTCAGCGAGCCGCGCAGCCACTCGGTCGGGCTCGACGACGCCACGGCCTTCGGGATCGGCGGAAGCGCTTCGAGGAAAGCCTCGACTCCGGCCACGGCGGTGACTTCTTCCAGGCGAAGCTCGAACGCCTCCTTCACGCGCGGCCGGAAGTCGGGTGGCAGCGGCCGTCCGATCTCCGCCTCGATCACTGCGCCCATGTCCCTCCAGTTGAGGCCGATATAGCGTTCCACCGCCTGCTCCAGGGTGGTCGGATGGCCGAGCTCCGTCAGCGCCTCGGCGAGGAGGAGGTTGGAGAGGATCTCGCTGTCGACGATGACTCCGTCGAAATCGAAGATGAGGGCGGCGAACCTCAGCTTCTGTCTCCGAACAGGGCGGTGCCGACCCGGACATGGGTGGCGCCGATCGTCACCGCCGTCTCGTAATCGGCCGACATGCCCATGCTGAGGCCGGGCAAATTGTGCCGTCGGGCCAGCTTGGCGACGAGCGCGAAATAGGGCGCCGGCTCGACGTCCGCCGGCGGGATGCACATCAGGCCGGCGACGGGAAGTCCGGCTTGCCTGCTGGCCTCCACCAGGCCGGGCAGATCGGCGACGGCGCAGCCGCCCTTTTGCGGCTCGTCGCCGATATTGACCTGGAGGAAGCAGTCCGGACGCCGCCCCGCCTTCGCCATCGCCTCGGCGAGCGCCGCGACCAGGGAAGGCCGGTCCACCGAGTGGATGGCGTCGAACAGGGCCACGGCGTCGGCGGCCTTGTTGGACTGGAGGCGCCCGATCAGGTGCAGTCGAAGGTCGGCCGCGTCCGCCTTGAGCGCGGGCCACTTGTCCTGGGCCTCCTGGACCCGGTTTTCGCCGAACTCACGCTGTCCCGCCTCGATCAGCGGCCGGATCGCCTCCGGCCCCTGGGTCTTGGAGACGGCGACCAGGGTCACCTCGCCGGGCGCGCGCGAGGCGAGGCGGGAAGCTCGGGCGATGGCTTCCCGGACCTCCTGCAGCCGCTGTGCGGGTGATGCGCCGATCATGGCGGCTGCTATAGGAAGGGCGATGCCCCGCCGCCAGCCTCTGCCGCGCCTCTGGCTGATGACCGACGAGCGCCAGCGCGAGGGCCTGTGGGCGGCGCTTGAGCGGCTGCCGAAAGGTTCGGGCGTGGTCTTCCGCCACTACGGCCTCGTCCCCGCGGAGCGGCGAAAGCTGTTCGAACGGGTGCGCCGGGTGGCGAAGCGCCGCCGCCTGCTCCTTCTCGCCTGCGGCAAGGGGCTTCGGGGCGACGGGGTGCACGGCGCTCGCGGCGGCGGCCTGCGCAGCGCGTCCGCCCACAGCCTGCGCGAGCTGAAGGCCGCCGAGCGCTCGGGCGCGAAGCTGGTCTTCCTCTCGCCCGCTTTCCCCACCCGGTCTCACCCCGGCGCTCGAGCGCTCGGGCCGGTGCGATTCGGCTTGATCGCGGGGCAGGCGAGGGTCCCGGTGATCGCCCTGGGAGGCGTGGACGAGCGCAAGGCGCGGAGGCTGCCCCACATCTACGGCTGGGCCGGGATCGACGCCTGGGGTTGAGCGGCGGCGCGCATAATCGTCAGCGCCGACTACCGTCATCCCGGCGCAAGCCGGCATCTCAGCGAAATCAAGCGCCGGGGCTTTCACCCGACGAGACCCCGGCTTTCGCCGGGGTGACGGTTATTGGATGACGAGCGACGAGATTCCGGTGACCGCAGGCGCCGCGTCAGAAGCGGAAGGCGGTTCCGACGTAGACGGCCTGGCTGTCGCGCCGCGGGTCCGTCAACGCCTCCAGCCGGTCGCGCTGAACCTTGTAGCGGACTCCGCCGGTGACATCGAGGTTGCGGGCGATACGATAAGAACCGCCGACTCCGACCGTGTAGCTTTCGTCCTCGGCGATGATTCGCGGAGTGGCCGGATCGACCTTCGCGACTCCGGCTTCGGCGCGGGCGGTGAAGCGGCTGCCCGAATAGCTGACTCCGACTTCCGCCGCCTTGCGGCCGCCGGGAAGGGTGCCGCCCTTGACGCTGTCGACGTCGCCGGAGAGCGCGAAGCGCTTCCAGCCGATCGAGGCGCCGAGATTGTAGACCGCGGGCGTGATCGCGGTGACCGGGGTCGCCGACACGTCGGCGGCGCGGCGCGCCGCAACGGCCGGAGCCGCGGCACGGGCACGGATGGCGACTCGGATAGACTGGCTGCGATTGACCGAGGTCGGAGCCGGAGTGAACCGGAAGCTGCCCGTCTGGACTCCGCGTCGGGCGAGCTCGGCGGCGAGCCGCGGATCGGCGACGGCGGGCGTGAAGGTGCCTGCGCGGAGCGAGGCGGCCGGTCGCGGGCGCTTGCCGTTCTGGCCATTCTGGCTGGTAGCGGCGAGGGCAGGAGTCAGCACGAGGGCCAGCGCGACGAGCGCCGCGCCTCCCACTGCACCGATGCCTCCGAGCTTCACGATCACGATTGCCGACTCCAGTAACGCTGCGGATGTAGTACGTCCCGGTCGGTCAAACCAGCGAAGCGGCGGAGGCGGACACGAATCGTTCCGGCATGTTGCATGTTTTCCACAACCCCCGAATTGACGTGGTAGCACAACACTCGATCGCGCGGATGGGTCCGTCCCGAAGAGAGACGACTTGCCGCCCGCGTGGCGCGTTCTATAACGGCGCTCGACCCCTGTAGTTTCCAAGGACACAAGCTTCATGCGACGCGCTGCAATCCTGGCCCTGACGATCGTCGGCGCCATCGGCCTTTCGGCCTGCGAATTCGTTCGGGAAGACATCAACAAGTCGCTCGGGGGGGGCAGCGGCAACCGGGTGCGCGAAGCAGACCTTGCCGCGTCGCAAGTGACGACGATCGGCGTCAATTCTTACCTGTGGCGGGCCGCCCTCGAGACCCTTTCCTTCGCTCCGATGGCCCAGGTCGATTCGAACGGCGGAGT
>DASWLY010000156.1:0-4260 GCA_036400035.1 Allosphingosinicella sp. | reverse complement strand
AGTCGCCGCTCGCCACCCGCACCTCGGGGGTCGGAGCGAGCGCGCGCAGCCTGATCTATGCGGACGGGCTGCTGCTTTCGGCGCTGATCGGCAACAACAATACCAGCGCCTCGCCGCGCTGGGGGATGGTCTCGCCCGAGGAGATCGAACGGGTCGACGTGCTCTACGGACCGTTTTCGGCCGCCTATCCGGGCAATTCGATCGGCGCCGTCGTGAACATCACCACGAGGCTGCCCGGCAAGAGCGAGGGCTCGATAAGCGCCGCGACCAGCGTCCAGAGCTTCGAGCAATATGGCACGGAAGGGGTGTTTCCGGCCCGCCAGTTCGGGGCGACGCTCGGGGGGCGGATCGGGCCGCTAGCCTGGTTCCTGAGCGCCAGCCACGTCGACAGCGAAAGCCACCCGCTGATCTACGCGACGGTGGCACGGCCGGCCAATCCCGGAAGCGCCGGCACTCCGGTGACCGGCGCCATCCCCGACCGCAACCGCGCGGGAGCGCCGATCTTCGTCATCGGCGCGGCGGGGCTCGAGGACCACAAGCAGGACAATCTCAAGCTCAAGCTCGCCTGGGAGGCGGGGCCGGCGCTTCGGCTGACCTACCGGGGCGGGCTGTTCCTCAACGACACCGAGTCGTCGGCCGAGACCTATCTGAGCGGCGGCCGCTTCGCCGGCACGCTCAACATCGACGGCCGGACGGTCACTGTTCCGGCGAGCGCCTTCTCCAACAATTTCTACCTGCAGGACGAGCGCCACTGGATGCACGGCCTCACCGCGGAAGGCAAAGCGGCCGGGCTGGACTGGCGCGCGGTCGCCAGCCTCTACGATTTCGACAAGCATGAGCAGCGAATACCCTCGGGCGCGCTGCCGGCGGCGGCGGCGGGCGGACCCGGCTCGATCGTCAGGATGGACGGGACGGGATGGCGCACGCTCGACCTCGAGCTTCGGCGGGGCGGGCTTCGCGGCGGAGCGCATTATGACGGGTTCAGGCTCAACAGCCGGCGCTTCGCCACGGCGGATTGGCGCCGAGGCGCGGCCGGAACGCTCGGCCAGCTCGCCCAGGGGCGCACGCGCACCCTCGCCTTATGGGCGGAGGACGAGATCGACCTCGCCGACTCGTTGCGGCTGACCGTCGGCGCCCGCTACGAATGGTGGCGGGCTCATGACGGGCGCAACTTCTCGCTGGCCCCCGCGCTCGACGTCGCCCAGCCGGCCCGGTCGGCGGAGGGGATCTCCCCCAAGGCGACCTTGCGCTGGCTGCCGGCGCGGGGGTGGAGCCTCAGCCTTTCGGCCGGACAGGCCTATCGCTTCCCCACCGTCTCCGAGCTCTATCAGGCGATCGCGACCGGCCCGAGCCTCACCGTCCCGGACCCCAATTTGCGGCCGGAGCGGGCGCGCTCGGCGGAGCTGGCGGCGATGTGGTCGGGCCGGTCCGGGCATGTGCGGCTGTCCCTGTTCGGCGAGTCGATCGAGGACGCCCTCATCTCGCAGACGGCGCCGCTGTTGCCGGGGTCGGGCACCTTGTTCAGCTACGTCCAGAATGTCGATCGGGTCCGAACGCGCGGGATCGAGCTCGCCTTCGAGCGGCGGGCACTGATGGTGCCGCAGCTCGACGTCTCCGGAAGCGTCACCCTGGTCCGGCCCAAGGTGGTGGAGGACGCCGCCTTTCCGGCCGCCGAGGGCAAGGACATCCCCCAGGTGCCGCGGCGGCGGGCCACCCTCGTCCTGACCTGGCGGGCGTCGGAGGCGGCCAGCCTGACCCTGGCGGGCCGCTATTCGAGCCGCTCGTTCGGGACGATCGACAATAGCGACATCGTCGCCCACACCTATCAAGGGTTCGAAGGCTTCCTGGTCGCCGACGCGCGCGCCAATTTCCGCATCGGCAAGCACTGGAACGCGGCTTTCGGGGTCGAGAACTTGACCAACGACAAATATTTTCTCTTCCATCCCTTCCCGCAGAGGAGCTTTACTGCGGAGGTGACCTATCGGTGGTGAGACGGGTCCGGAAACTTGAGACACGATCGCGAACGAAAAGGGGAGAGACGATGAGCAACGAGGTTTTCATCAATTATTGGATCGGGCAGGAGCCCAATCCGCCGTCGCCGACGCTGGACCAGATGCCGGCTTACGTGAACATCGTGCCGCTGGCCTTCGTCGGCATCGCCGAGGATCAGGCCGGAAACTATGAGCTCAGGTTCGATTTCCTGACCCAGCATTTCCCTGCCGAGCAGATCCAGAGATGGATAAAGACGGTCCAGGCGAACGGCACCAAGGTGCTGTTCTCGATCCTCGACCAGAAGCTCGGTACCATCTCGGGCGCCCAGCTGGCGCCGTTCGTGGCCAATGTCGCCCGGAACGTGGCGGAGTGGGGAGTTGACGGGATCGATTTCGATTACGAGCCGCCGAGCGAAAGCGACACTCTCGTTCCGCTCATCGAGGCGCTGCGCGCGGCCCTTCCCGCCGGCTCCGTCTTTACGGCCCCCATCTATTCGCCCTGGATCTATATGCCGGCCATGCTGAAGGGGCTGGCCGGCGCCGTCGATTACGTCACCACTATGGATTACACGCCCTATCCCGGCTTCGAATCGACCCTCTCCAATTGCTCGCAATATGCCGAGATCATGGGCGGCTGGTCGAAGCTGGTCATCGGCATCAGCTGCATGGGCCCGGCCACCGACCAGGATTGGGGAAATTTCACCCCCTTCGCCGACGTCGCCAAACTGGCCGCCTACGAACCGTCCGGCGGCGAGTCCAAGGGCGGGGCGATGCTCTACACCTTCAGCTACGACGTGACGACCCGCAACGACGGCACCAGCGGCACCGGCTATCCCGACGGCACCTGGACGGAAACGATCCACGCCAACCTGCCGGGAGCGGCGACATAGGGATCGCTCCGCTCCGCTTCCCTGATATAGCGAGCGGATGCAGCTGACCGACCTCGAGACGCCGGCGCTGGTGATCGACCGAGCGCGCCTGACGAACAACATCGCCCGGATGCGAAGCCGGCTCGCGAGTCTTGGGGTGCCGCTTCGGCCGCACGTCAAGACCGCCAAGTCGATCGACGTCGTCCGGCTGGCGGTCGAGGGGCAGCCGGGCGGGATCACCGTCTCGACGCTGAGAGAGGCCGAGCATTTCCTCGACCACGGCTTCACCGACATCCTTTATGCGGTGGGCATCGTGCCTTCGAAGCTGGCCCATGTCGCGGCGCTGCAGCGGCGGGGAGCCGACGTGACCGTCATCCTCGACAGCGTGGAGATGGCCGAGGCCGTGGCCCGGGAGGCCGGTGCGCTGGGCACGGTGTTCCCGGTGCTGATCGAGGTCGACACGGACGGCGGGCGGGCGGGCGTAGCCTGGGAAGATCCCCGGGTCGTCGAGATCGGCCTGATCCTCGACTCGGCGCCGGGCGCCGAGCTTCGAGGCGTGATGACCCATGCCGGCCTCTCCTACGGCTGCCGGTCTCCCGAGGCGCTTCGGGCTCACGCGGAGCAGGAAAGGTCGAGGGCGGTGGCCGCGGCCGAAGCGCTCCGGGCGGCGGGCCTGCCGGCGCCGGTGGTCAGCGTCGGATCGACCCCGACCGCCTTTTCCGCCGAGCGGCTCGACGGGGTGAGCGAGGTGCGCGCGGGCGTCTACATGTTCCAGGACCTGGTGATGGCGGATCTCGGCGTGTGCGCGGAGGAGGAGATCGCCCTTTCGGTGCTGGCGACGGTGATCGGCCACCGGCGGGACCTCGGCTATCTTCTGGTGGATGCGGGGGGCCTCGCCATGTCCAAGGATTCGGGGCCGGCTCGGGACAAGCCGAGCTACGGCAGTCTTTGGGACGCGGCGACGGGGCTTCCGCTCGGGCTCGCCATCGCCTCGACCAACCAGGAGCACGGGCTGGTGCCGGCCGGCGAGGAGGATTTCGAGCGCCTGCCGATCGGAACCCAGGTCAGGATCGCCCCCAACCACGCCTGCATGACCGCCGCGGCGCACGAGCGCTATCATGTCGTCGACGGCGGGGCGGAGGTGCTCGAGGTGTGGGAGCGGTGCAACGGGTGGTAGACGGGGACGCCGACGCGTTCCGTTACACGCTTGGCAGCATGTAAGATACGATTTCAGGATGAACTGACATCCTGGATTGGAGTGATGCACTGCCCGTGCTATCTGATTTCCGATGAATTCCGCGAAAACCCCGTTCGATTCTTCAAGTGCAGCGTCCGAAGCCGAGGCTGAGGCGCGGGCCGAGGCGGACGTGCGTGCCGACCGGTTGATCAGCCATTCAGCC
>DASWLY010000155.1:0-4329 GCA_036400035.1 Allosphingosinicella sp. | reverse complement strand
AGATCACCTATTCAATTCCGGTTCAGCGGCACCAAATACGATTGTAATCGAGCAGCAATGCCCGGATCTGCCCGCCCGGGCCGAAGCAATTAGGAGGATTCCGATCGTGCGTTACGTCTATGGCCTCTCGGCCGCCATTCTCATCGGCGGAGCCGCCGCGACGCTGACGGTGGGCCCCGTCGGCGCCCAGACCGCGCAGAACGACCCCGGCACCATGGCCGCCGCCGCGCCCCGCGCCGGAGCGCCGATGAGCTTCGCCGATCTCGCCTCGCGGCTCCAGCCCGCCGTGGTGAATATCTCGACCAAGCAGTCGGTCCAGGTCAACCGAAGCCGGCAGGTGCCGCCGGGCTTCGAGGATTTCTTCCGCCAGTTCGGAGTGCCCGTCCCCGACGGCGGCGGCGACGCGCCGGTCACCCAGCGCGGCGGCTCGCTCGGCTCCGGGTTCATCATCTCGGCCGACGGCTATGTCGTCACCAACAACCACGTAGTCTCCCCGGCCCGCACCGGCGCCACCGTCGAGCAGATCACGGTGACCCTGCCCGACCGGCGGGAGTTCGAGGCCGAGCTGGTCGGCCGCGACACCCAATCCGATCTCGCCCTGCTCAAGATCAAGGGCAACAATCTGCCCTTCGTCCGCTTCGGCGACTCCAAGCAGGTCCGGGTCGGCGACTGGGTGGTGGCGATCGGCAACCCGTTCGGCCTCGGCGGCACCGTCACCGCCGGAATCGTCTCGGCGCTCCACCGCAATATCGGCGCCGGCACCTACGACCGGTACATCCAGACCGACGCTTCCATCAACATGGGCAATTCGGGCGGCCCGATGTTCGACATCAACGGCAACGTCGTCGGCATCAACACCGCCCTCATCTCCCCCACCGGCGGCAATGTCGGAATCGGCTTCGCGATCCCGGCCGAGCAGGCCTTCCCGATCATCGATTCGCTCCGCCGGGGCCAGCGGCCGCAGCGCGGCTATATCGGCGTCAGCCTTCAGGCGCTCGACGAGGACATCGCTGCCTCGCTCGGAATCCCCAAGAACCAGGGCGAGCTGATCCGCGGAGTCACCGCCGGCGGGCCCGCGGCGCGCGCCGGGATCCAGCAGGGCGACGTCGTCGTCAGCGTCGGCGGCCGGCCGGTCACGCCCGACGAATCGCTCGCCTATCTGGTCTCGCGCCAGCCGATCGGCTCGCGCGTTCCGATCGAGGTGGTCCGCGAAGGCCGGCGGCAGACGGTCAACGTCGCCGTCGGCGCTCGGCCTAGCGACGAGGAGATGGCGCGCCTCAACGGCATCGAGGACGATACTCCGGTCGCCGAGCCGGCCGAGTCCCAGCAGTCGACCAGCCAGAGGTCGGCCCGCGAGAGCCTTGGGGTCACCGTCCAGACGCTGACTCCGGAGATCGGCCGGACTCTTCGCCTCAACGACACCAATGTGAGGGGCGTCGTCATCGCCTCGGTCAATCCGGGCAGCGACGCCGCCGCCAAGGGCATCCAGCCCGGCGACATCATCCTGTCGATCAACCAGCGCGCCACGCGCACGCCGGAGGAGGCCGCTGCCGCGGTCGCCGCCGCGCGCTCGGCCGGGCGCAACAGCGTGCTTCTGCTCATCCGGCGCGGCAACACCCCGCCGGCTTATTACGGCATCTCCCTGGCGAAACGCTGACGCCTGGCCTCCCCATCGGTGAAACCGATGGGGAGGGGGACCACCCGAAGGGTGGTGGAGGGGTAACTGCCCCGCAGCCAGCGGATCGCAATTCCGCGGAAATCCACGCGATCTACCCCTCCACCATGCTCCGCATGGTCCCCCTCCCCATGCTGCGCATGGGGAGGCAATTCCCCTGCCGCTTGCCGCCCTCCTCCACATCGGGGATAGGGACGGCAGCCCAACAGGGAGCGCGAGCCATGGACGATGATACCTCGATCTTCATCGGGCTGGGCGGCGGGCAGCCGCAGCGGCTCGTGCTCAAGCGGGCCAATCGTCACGGCCTGATCGCCGGGGCGACCGGCACCGGCAAGACGGTCACCCTGCAGGGCCTCGCCGAGGGTTTCTCCAGGGCCGGAGTCCCGGTCTTCGTCGCGGACGTGAAGGGCGATCTCGGCGGCCTCGCCATGGCCGGATCGCCGATGGGCAAGCTCCACGACGCCTTCGCCGCCCGCGCCGCCGAGATCGGCGACACCGGCTGGGCCTATGGCGACAATCCCGTCCAGTTCTGGGACCTGCTCGGCCGGCAGGGCCATCCCATCCGGACCACCGTCTCGGAGATGGGCCCGCTCATGCTGGCCCGGCTGATGGACTTGAACGAGGTCCAGGAGGGCGTGCTCACCATCGTCTTCCACGTCGCCGACAAGGACGGGCTGCTGCTACTCGACCTCGACGACCTCCAGGCGATGCTCGCGAACTGCGCCAACCGCGCCGACGAGTTGACGGTGACCTACGGCAACGTCTCCAAGCCGAGCGTCGGCGCCATCCAGCGCTCGCTCCTCCAGCTTCGCTCGCAGGGCGGGGACAGCTTCTTCGGCGAGCCCGCGCTCGACATCGACGACTTCCTGAGCCTCGACGAGAGCGGCCGGGGCATCGTCAACATCCTCGCCGCCGACAAGCTGATGGCCTCGCCCAAGCTCTATTCGACCTTCCTGCTCTGGCTCCTCTCGGAGCTGTTCGAGCAGCTTCCCGAGGTCGGCGATCCCGACAAGCCGACGCTCGTCTTCTTCTTCGACGAGGCGCATTTGCTCTTCACCAGCGCTCCGCCCGCCTTGCTGGAGAAGATCGAGCAGGTCGTCCGGCTGATCCGCTCCAAGGGCGTCGGCGTCTATTTCATCACTCAGAACCCGATCGACATTCCCGACGCGATCGCCGGGCAGCTCGGCAACCGGATCCAGCATGCGCTTCGCGCCTTTACGCCGCGCGACGAGAAGGCGGTGCGTTCGGCGGCGGAGACCTTCCGGGCTAATCCGAGCCTCGACGTCGCCACCGCGATCACGGAGCTCAAGGTCGGCGAGGCCCTGGTGTCCCTGCTCCAGCCGGACGGATCGCCTTCGCCGGTGGAGCGGACCTTGATCCGGGTCCCCGGCTCGCGGGTCGGCCCCGTCTCCGCTCAGGAGCGCTCGCTGCTCGTCGAGACCGACGCGATCGGGGCCAAATACGACGTCCCCATCGACCGGGAATCGGCGGAAGAGCTGCTCGGCGCCAAGGCCGGAGAAGCGCAGGCCGCCGCCGCGGAGGCGAAGGCGAAGGCGGAGCAGGCGAAGCTCGACGCCGCCGAGGCGAAGCAGGCGGAGAAGGAGAGGGTGCTCGCCGAGCGCGATGCCGCCCGCGCCGCCAAGGAAGCCGAGCGCGCCCGAGTCGCCGCCGAACGCGAGGCCGCCCGCCGGGCGCGGGAGGCGGCCAGGCCGACCTTGACCGACAAGCTGGTGGAGTCGGCGGCCCGCTCGGCCGCGAGCACGGTCGGCCGCAAGGTAGCGGGGCAGCTCGGCGGGCAGCTGCTGAGGGGCTTGCTGGGCGGGCTGTTCAGGGGGCGATGATCTTATCGCTCTCCCTGCAGGGGAGAGGGAGGGGCCCGCCGCGAAACGGTGGGAGGTGAGGGCTTACCAAGCCCGATCACAGGCCCTCACCCTGGCGCTTCGCGCCTGTCCCTCTCCCCTGCAGGGAGAGGGGTTTCTTGTCGCAAGGCCCTTGCTCCTACAGGCCGCACCCGCGAAGGTGCGCGCGGGCAACCAGGGGCACGAACACATGGCGGCTGAAGCATCGACACGGGAGCTCACCGTCCGAGCCATCCTGCTCGGCGGGATACTCACCCTCGTCTTCACCGCCGCCAACGTCTATCTCGGCCTCAAGGTCGGGCTGACCTTCGCCACCTCGATCCCGGCCGCCGTCATCTCGATGGCGGTGCTGCGCTGGTTCAGCTCCTCCACCATCCTCGAGAACAACATCGTCCAGACCGTCGCCTCGGCCGCGGGAACCCTGGCGGCGATCATCTTCGTCCTGCCCGGGCTGGTGATGATCGGCTGGTGGCAAGGCTTTCCCTTCGTCACCACCGCCGCGATCACCATGCTCGGCGGCATATTGGGCGTCCTCTTCTCGGTGCCCCTTCGCCGGGCGATGGTCGTCGACAGCCCGCTCCCCTTCCCGGAAGGGCGGGCGGCGGCCGAGGTGCTTCAGGTGGGCTCGAATTCGCGGGCGGGCGAGGAGGAAAGCTCGAAGGGCCTTTCCGTCCTCCTCTGGAGCAGCCTCGCCTCCGCCGGCTTCGCGATCCTCACCCAGACCCGGCTGGTGGCCGCGGAGGCGTCGACCTGGTTCCGCGCCGGTGCCGGAGCGACCGGCATCTCGGGGGGCCT
>DASWLY010000154.1:0-11419 GCA_036400035.1 Allosphingosinicella sp. | reverse complement strand
ACAGGTCCTGGGTTTCCTTACAGGGGCTATCGGGGTTCTCATCTGACCGTCGCCGCTGGGGCGTCGGGCGCCTCGCCGTTCGACAGGGTCTTCCGGCTGAAGGGCTCAGGCACCGCCGCCGCGAGATTGGAGCGGTAGAGGACGTCGAGACGCGATGGAGAGCGCAATGACCCGCGCCGATCGTTTCCGCGAAGCAAGGGCGCAAGTCCGCCGCGATGCTCTGCGCCGCTACCTGTCGCGGCAGGATGAGCGAAACCATGTCAAGGCTGTGCTGGCGGCGCACGGCCCTGGTTCGGCGGACAGTCCGCAGCGGCAGGGGCGGTTCGGCGAACGAATGGCCGGAATCGCTTTGGCGCGGTCGCTGAAGGAGGCCGAGCGCCTGCCTATCGCGCTCGAGCGCATAATGGGCCCGACCGTAGACTTCACGCCCTTCGCGCCCAACGAGGCGGCGCGGAAGGCTGGGCACCCCGTGGCTCGCATTGTCGGCCTTGCCGAACCCGGCATTGAGCCGGAAGGGTTTGCGACGGGATTCCTGATCGGCCCGGGAATCCTGCTGACCAACCATCACGTCTTCCCCAGTCGGGGGGACGCGGCGGGCACCGGCGCGAACTTCCTCTACGAGCGGACGGAACGCGGGCTGCAGCGCGGTAGCGTGTTCGAAACGGATCCCGACCGCTTCTACGTCGGCGACGAGAAGCTGGATTTTGCCGCCGTTGCCGTAAAGCCCCGGTCTCTCGATGGTCGCGACCTTGCCGAATTCGGGCAGGTGACCCTGATCGAGGCCACGCCGAAGATATTGCGCGGGCAGCCAGTCAACATCATCCAGCATCCGGAGGGCGGACCGAAGCAATATGCGGTGGAGCAGAATCGCCTCGTCGACATCCTCGAGACCGAAGGCTTCCTCCATTACGAAACCGATACGCTCGAAGGTTCGTCGGGGTCTCCCGCCTACAGCCGGGATTGGGAGCTGGTCGCCCTTCATCACGCAGCGATTCCACTCACCCGCGAAGGCTGGGTCCTCGCGCTCGACGGTTCTGACTGGAGCGAGGAAATGGGCGAGGACCAGATTCGATGGATAGCCAATGAGGGTGTCCGGGTCAGTACCATCGTCGCCCGCCTTGCCTCTATGACTGTCGACACCGCCGAGGAACGCCGCATCCTCACCGCGCTTCTCGAGACCACGACCGATCCGGTCGCGCAGGTGGTACGGGAGCTGGGCGGCGGGGCGGTGGCGGAAGGCATCGCCGAAGGAGCGATAGCCGGAGCAACGAAGGGAACGGATATGACGGGTGTTCAACTTACCTTTACCGGACCGGTGACGATCAACATCCAGTCAGCGCCACCTGGCCCCTCCGGCTCCGCGTCGGCCGCCGGCCTCGCGGGCCTTCCGGCCGCACTGGCGGCCCCACCGGCCGCCTTCGAAAAAACAATCCGCTTCGATCCCGATTACGACAGCCGGGAGGGATATGATCCGGCTTTTCTGGATAGGTCAGGCGCGATCGTGGTGCCGGTGCCGACGGTCGCGCCGGCGCGGCTCGGCGAGATTCTGAACGGTCCAAACGGCTATCCGCTCATCCTTAAATACCATCATTTCGAGTTGGTGATGAACTCGGACCGCCGGCTGCAGATGTGGTCGGCTGCAAACGTGGATTACGATCCCGACCGCAAGAGCAGCAGGGATCGCAAGGAGTTCGGCCGCGACAAGTGGGTTCCGGATCCGCGTATTCCCGCCAGCAGGCAGATCTTCGACGCCGATTTCTACAAGCCGGCCGGGAACATCGATCGCGGCCACATGGTGCGTCGCGAGGACAATGCCTGGGGCGATTCGGAAGAGGAGATCGAGTTCGCCAACTCGGACACTTTTCATTGGACGAATTGCACGCCCCAGCATGAGGCCTTCAACCAATCCGAGCCGGAACGAACGGACAAGATCTACCGGGGAGTGGAAGGCATCTGGGGCGCGCTCGAAAACCACATCCAGAAAAGCCGGACAGGAACAAGCACCAAGGTCTGTCTCCTCGCGGGTCCAATCCTCGATCCGGGAGATCCGGTGAAGGACTTCGGGCTTGGCCCCGTCCAATATCCGCTTCGCTTCTGGAAAGTCGTGTGCATTGCTGACGACGACGGAGCGGGCCCGTCGCTGTCTGTGTTCGCCTTCATCCTCGATCAGACGCCGGTCGTGAATCGCTACGGCATCGAGCGCTTCGGGCCAGGCCGCTTCAAGAAGTATCAGGTGCCGCTCACCGATATCGAGGGCGCGGCGGGAATCGTGTTCGACCCCGTTCTGCACGCTGCGGATACGGTGGGGCGAAGCGCCGCGGTGGAGATTGCGAGACCTTCGGATATCGTCGGAATCGGCTGAACGCCGGCGGCCGACCGGGCATCCCCGGCCGCTGGCCGGAGAGCCGGCCGAGCGACGCCTTTGCCGGCTGGTCCCCGCGCGGGAGACCCTCTACTCTCGCCCAATGCCCCGCCACCTCCGCCCCCTTTCCCGTCTCGAATCGGAACAGCTCTCCGCCTCCGCACCCGGCGAGCACGCCGCCCTCTCCGCCTCGGCGGGCACCGGCAAGACCCACGTCCTCACCGCCCGCGTGCTTCGGCTGCTGCTCGCCGGGGCCGATCCCTCGTCGATCCTGTGCCTCACCTTCACCAAGGCCGGCGCGGCCGAGATGGCGGACCGGATTCATCGGCGGCTGGCGCATTGGGTGCGGCTGGAGGACAAGGCGCTTCGCAAGGAGCTGTTCGCCCTGGGTGAAGCTCACAAAACGGACGACGATGTCGCCAAGGCCCGGCGGCTCTTCGCCCGGGTCCTCGACGCCACCGGCGGGGGGCTCAGGATCCAGACCATCCACGCTTTCGCCCAGGGCCTGCTCGCCGCCTTTCCGGCCGAGGCGGGGCTGGTGCCGGGTTTCCGGCCGCTGGAGGGGCGCGAGGAGCAGTTGCTGGCGCGCCAGACCCTGGCCGAGATGCTCGTCCGGGCCGAGGAGCGCGGCGACGGCGCTCTGATCGGCGATATCCAGGCGGTCAGCCACCGGCTGGGGGAGGGGGGCGCCGAGGCCTTCGTCCGCCGCTGCGCCCGGGCCCCCGACGCCATGACGTCGCTGGGACCGCCCGAACTGGTCGAGGACCGCCTTCGGCGAGCCTTCGGCCTGCCCTTGGGCGACATCGACGAGGCGATCGCCGGCGAATGCTGCGACGAGATATTCGACGTCGGCTCGCTGCGCCGGATCGGCCTGCTCAACAGCCGGTGGGGGACGAAGAGCGGGGTCGAGCGCGCTTCCCTGTGCGAGCAATGGGCCGCCGCCGGCTCCGAGGACCGAGCGCGCCTGCTGGAGAAGCTCCACGCCGTCTGGGCCAAGGCCGACGGCGAGATAAGGAGCTTCGCCAAGGGCCAGGCGCCGCAGGACGAAAGCTATATCGAGATCGCCACCGCGGCCTTCGAATGCTGCTCGCGCCTGCTGAGGATGCGCAAGCTCGCCGGCCTCGTCGCCTGCCTCGCCGCCGGGCTTCGCGCCGGCCAGGTCTTCGCCGAGGCCTGGACGGCGGCCAAGCGCGCCCATGCCGTGCTCGATTTCGACGACCTCATCCGCCTTTCCGAGCGGCTCCTGCTCACCCCCGGAATGGGCGAATGGGTGCGCTACAAGCTCGACCAGAATACCGATCACATCCTCGTCGACGAGGCCCAGGACACCAACGAGGCGCAGTGGAACATCGTCCGGGCGCTGACCCTGGAATATTTCGCCGGGGAAGGGGCGTCGAAGCGCCACCGTACCTTGTTCACCGTCGGCGACTACAAGCAGGCGATCTTCGGATTCCAGGGCACCGATCCGGCGAGCTTCGAGCTGGCGAGGGCTTGGTTCGCCCGCCAGGCCGAGGGGGTCGGCCGCGACTTCCTCGATCTGTCGATGGATCGGAGCTTCCGCTCCTCGCCGCCGATCCTCGAGGCGGTCGACCGGCTGATCGCCGATCTCGGTCACGAGACGCTCGGCCTTCCTCGCCCGCCCAATCTGCACGAGAGCCACCATCAAGGCCGCCCCGGCTCGGTGACCCTGTGGCTTCCGCACAGCGAGGAGTTTGACGGAAGCCGGGCCCCTCCGGGGGAGGGGCCCGCCGTCAAACCCGGCTCGGGCGAGGAGAGCGGGGAGGAGGGCTGGGTCAGCGAGACGGTGCGCGATTACGCCCGCCGCCTCGCCGGCCAGATCGCTGCCTGGATCCGCAATCCGTTCATGCTGGGGGAGGGCGCGAAGCGGCGGCCGGTCCGGCCCGAGGACATACTCGTCCTCGTCCGCCGCCGCGGCGACCTCGCCTCGCTCATCGTTGCCCGGCTCCACGCCGAGGGGGTGCCGGTGGCGGGCGTCGACCGGCTCGCTCTGTCGGCGCCGCTGGGCGTTCGGGACCTGCTCGCGGCCGTCCGATTCGCCGTCCAGCCGCTCGACGATCTCAACCTGGGGGCGCTGCTCGTCTCGCCGCTTTTCGGCTGGAGCCAGGACGATCTCTTCGCCGCCTCCTTCCGGCGCGAGATGCCGCTCTGGCCCCACATTCGTGGCGAAAAATCGCGATTCGAGGCGAAGGCTCCACTTCTCGACGAGACCCTGGAGGGCCTCTACGAACTGCTCGCCATGGCGGACTACGCCACCCCCCACGCCTTCCTCGAGACGATCTTGAGCGGAAACTTAAGAGGCCGCCACAAGCTGCTGGAAAGGCTCGGGAACGAGGCTCGCGACCCGATCGAGGAACTGCTCTCCGCCGCCCTCGATTTCGAGACCTCGTCGGCCCCTTCGCTGCAGCGTTTCCTCGACTGGTTCGCCCGCGGCGAAGTGGAGATAGTCCGCGATCCCTCCGCGCCCCTCGACGCGGTTCGGGTGATGACCGTTCACGGGTCGAAAGGCCTGCAATCCCCGATAGTTGTGCTCGCCGATTCCTGCGCCGACCCGGATCGCAGAGGCGGCGGTTTCGGAGCCGCCTTCGTCAACCTGGCCCTTCCTCCGGACGGCCCCTCCATCCCCATCTTCCGCCCGCGCAAGGACGAGCTCGCCGAACCCCTCGCCGCCCAGCTGGCGGAGCACGACCGCCGCGAGCGCGAGGAGCATTGGCGCCTCCTCTACGTCGCCGCCACCCGCGCCGAGGAGCGCCTCTACATCGGCGGAGCGCTCGGCCCCGCCGACCGCAAGGGGCCGCCGGTCGCGAGCTGGTGGAGCGCGCTCGACTCGGCGCTGCTCGGCCTCGGCGCCGAGTGGCAGGACGATGCCCATTGGGGCCGCGCCCGCCGCTTCGGCGACGGCGAAGTCTTCACCAAGGCCGCTCCCCGCGCCGCCGCCGCCGAAGGGCCGCTTCCCGGCTGGATCCGCGAGCCGGCACCGGTCGAGGCCCGGCCGCCGCGGCCGCTGGCGCCGTCGGCCCTGGGCGAGGACGACGTCGCCGATCCGCCGCCGTCGCCGGCGATGCGGGTGGCGGCGCAGCGGGGGCGGCTGCTCCATCAGCTCTTCGAGCGACTCCCCGACGTCCCTCGGGAGGAACGGGCGGCGCGGGCGGAGCGCTGGCTCGAGCGCTCCGTGGGCATCGACGATCCGGCGCTCCGCAGAGGCCTCGTCGAGGACGCCTGCCGACTGATCTCCGATCCGGCCCATGCGGCGCTGTTCGCTCCCGGAGCGCTGGCCGAGGCTCCGATCGCGGCGGTGGTGGGGGAGGGGGTGGTCGTCTCCGGCTCGGTCGACCGGCTCCTCGTCGGCCCCGACCGGATCCTCGTCGCCGACTTCAAGACCGGCCGCCGAGCCCCCGCCGCCGTCGACGAGATACCGGTGCCGCACCTGAGGCAGATGTCGGCCTATGTCGAGGCCCTGAAGGTCATCTTCCCCGGCCGCCGGATCGAGGCGAAACTGCTCTATACGGCCGCCCCCGTCCTGTTCGACCTGCCGGAAGGCCTGCTCGATCGCTACCGGCCGGTGCTTGAGCCGGCGTCCCGGGGTTCCTAAATGGCACCCGACCCCATCAGGAGATTCCCATGACCAAGTCCGTCAGTGACGTCACCTTCCAGGAAGAGGTCCTTGCCTCCGGCAAGCCCGTCCTCGTCGATTTCTGGGCGGAATGGTGCGGCCCCTGCCGGATGATCGCTCCGGCGCTCGAGGAGATCGGCCAGGAGATGGCCGAGCGGGTCACGGTGGTGAAGCTCAACATCGACGACAATCCGGCCGCCCCGGCGCGCTACGGCGTGCGCGGGATCCCGACCATGATCCTGTTCAACGGCGGCGAGATCGCCGCCACCAAGGTCGGCGCCGCGCCCAAGACCCAGCTGCAGGGCTGGCTCGAGCAGGTGCTCAACGGCCTGGATTACCAGGCGAAGCACGGCAAGGTATCCGACGCCTAAGCCGGCGGCTCCGTGCCCTTCAGGCCGCGCGTGTCCGGCCGGAACCTGGCATGCTTCGGCAGATCGTCCTTGACCTCGAACCAGGGAATCCGGCTGCCCCAGAAGATGTGGAAGCCCGGCGTCACGGCGCCGGGCGAGTCCAGGGTCGCGACGCTGAAATCGACCGTCTCCGGCTGGTGGTCGACCTCCATCAGGAAGGGAGTCCCGCACTCGCCGCAATAGCGGCGGCGGCCGAAGCTGGAGGATTCGAACGACTTCACCTTGTCGCCGCCCTTGGTCCAGGCGAGATCGCCGGCCGGCACGGTGGCGAAGACCATCGCCGGCGCGCCGGAAACGCGCCGGCAAATCCGGCAGTGGCACCATCCGCAGTCGAAGGGGTCGCTACGGAGCTGATAACGGACGGAGCCGCAGGCGCAGCCGCCCTCGAGATGTTCGGCCATGGCGCGCCGCTAGGCTTTTGCCGGCCGGGGCGTCAATCCTTCGGGCTCGACCCATGGACGGCGGCGGCCTCAGTCACTATGTCCCGAGACGGGTGGCGCTCTGAGGTGAGCGCCTGATCTGGATTCGATCGTTGGAACTTCTGCTCTTCCTTTCGGCGATGCTCGCCGGCCTGACCGGCCTGATCTCGGGCGACCGGGCCGTGGAAGCGCGCCAGGTCGAGCGCAGCGCGATCGCCGCCAGCGCGGCGGTCGATCTCGGAGTGGAAGCGGCGGAAGCGGCGGCGCTGGTCGTCGTGCCGCGGGCTTCCCTCCCCGGCATAAGCTCGGCGGCTTCGGCCGCCGAAGTGGCCGATACGATCCTCGAAAGCCCTCAGTCCGCTCCCGTCGACGAGCGCCGGCTGGAGTAGCGAGCCGTCCGACCCCGCGTCCGCGCGGGCCTTCTCGTCGATGCGCCTCGGAGCGCTGCGCGCAACAGGCGCGCTATTGCACCCACTAGACAAGTCAGGATTTCGATATGTTCGGCGGAGTCGCCAAAGCCATTTTCGGATCGTCGAACGACCGATACGTCCGCTCGCTCGGCAAGATCGTCGACAAGATCAACGGTTTCGAATCCACCATCGCGGCGATGTCGGACGACGAACTGGCCAACCAGACCGTGCTTTTCCGCCGGCGGCTGGCGGAGGGCGAGGAGCTCGACGCCCTGCTGCCCGAAGCTTTCGCCACCGTCCGCGAGGCGGCCCGGCGGACGCTGGGACAGCGCCATTACGACGTCCAGATGATCGGCGGCATCGTCCTCCATCGCGGCGAAATCGCCGAGATGCGCACCGGCGAGGGCAAGACGCTCGTCGCTACCCTGGCGGTCTACCTGAACGCTCTGGAAGGCAAGGGCGTCCACGTCGTCACCGTCAACGACTATCTCGCCCGCCGCGACGCCGACTGGATGGGCCAGATCTACCGGTTCCTCGGCATGACCGTCGGAGTCATCGTCCCCAACCTCGCCGACTATCAGCGCCGCGACGCCTATGGCTCGGACATCACCTACGGCACCAACAACGAATTCGGCTTCGATTACCTGCGCGACAACATGAAATATGAGCGCGAGGCCCTGGTCCAGCGGCCGTTCAATTTCGCCATCGTCGACGAGGTCGATTCGATCCTGATCGACGAAGCCAGGACGCCGCTGATCATCTCCGGCCCGACCGACGACAAGTCCGAGCTCTACATGAGCGTCGACGCGATCGTGAAGGGTCTCGATCCGGCCGATTACGAGCTCGACGAGAAGCAGCGCTCGGTCGTCCTCACCGAGGACGGCACCGAGAAGATGGAGCGATTGCTCGAGGATGCCGGGCTGCTCCACGGCTCCAACCTCTACGATTTCGAGAACACCCTCGTCGTCCACCATCTCAACCAGTCGCTTCGCGCCAACGTGATGTTCAAGCGCGACATCGATTACATCGTGAAGGACGGGAAGGTCGTCATCATCGACGAGTTCACCGGCCGGATGATGGAGGGCCGGCGCTGGTCCGACGGCCTCCACCAGGCGGTCGAGGCCAAGGAGGGCGTGGACATCGAGCCCGAGAACCAGACCATGGCCTCGATCACCTTCCAGAATTATTTCCGCCTGTACCCCAAGCTCGGCGGAATGACCGGCACCGCGGCCACCGAGGCTCCGGAATTCTGGGACATCTACAAGATGAACGTGGTGACGATCCCGACCAACCTGCCGGTGCGGCGGGTGGACGAGGACGACGAATTCTACAAGAATCAGAACGACAAGTTCGCCGCCATCGCCAAGTCGATCCGGGAGAAGCAGCTGACCGGCCAGCCGGTGCTCGTCGGCACCGTCTCGATCGAGAAATCGGAGCTGCTCGGCGAGTTCCTGGCGAAGGAAGGGGTCAAGCACGAGGTGCTGAACGCCCGCTTCCACGAGCAGGAGGCCCATATCGTCGCCCAGGCGGGACGGCTCGGGGTGGTCACCATCGCCACCAACATGGCCGGCCGCGGCACCGACATCCAGCTCGGCGGCAACGTCGAGTTCCGGGTCGGCGACGAGCTCGCCGACATGGAGGACGGGCCGGAGAAGGACTCCGCCATCGCTCGGATCAAGCAGGAGGTCGAAGAGGAGAAGCAGCGCGTGATCGCCGCCGGCGGCCTGTTCGTGCTCGGCACCGAGCGCCACGAGAGCCGCCGGATCGACAACCAGCTTCGCGGCCGCTCGGGCCGGCAGGGCGATCCGGGCCTGTCCCGCTTCTATCTCAGCCTCGACGACGATCTGCTTCGGATCTTCGGGCCTCAGACGATGTTCGCGCGGCTGATGAACAAGAATCTGGAGGACGGCGAGGCGATCGTCAGCCCCTGGATCTCCAAGGCGATCGAGACCGCCCAGAAGAAGGTCGAGGCGCGCAACTACGACATCCGCAAGCAGGTCGTCGAATATGACGACGTCATGAACGACCAGCGCAAGGTCATCTACGAGCAGCGCGCCGACATCATGGACGCCGCGACGGTGGGCGACGTCGTCACCGACATGCGGGTCGAGACCGTCAATGCGATCGTCGGCGAAGCCTGCCCGCCCAACACCTATCCCGAGCAGTGGGACATCCCGCTGCTCAAGGAGCGGGTCGACGACGTCTTCAACCTTCAGCCGCCGATCGACGACTGGCTCCAGGAGGAAGCGGTCGATCCCGAGCTGCTTCTCGAGCGGATCCAGAAGCTCGCGGACGAGACGGTCGAGGAGAAGGCGAAGGCGCTTCCGCCCGAAACCTATATCCAGATCGAGAAGAGCATCCTCCTCCAGTCGCTGGATACCCACTGGAAGGAGCATCTGGCGATGCTCGACGCGCTCAGGCAGGTCATCCACCTGCGCGCCTACGCGCAGCGCAAGCCGATCGACGAATATAAGCACGAGGCCTTCCAGCTGTTCGAGCGAATGCTCGCGTCGATCCGGGAGGACGTCACCCGCACGTTCGGCCGGGCGGTGTTCACGATGCAGCAGCCCGAGGAGTTTCCCGAGCTGCCCGTCCTTCCGGACTTCATCACCCACCATATCGACCCGTTCACCGGTGACGACGACACGGCCGATATCGACGCCGGCACGGGGGCGATCCTGTCCAGGCTTCCGCCGCTCCAGTCGGCTCGGCCGGAAATGCCTTCGGGCGAGTTCGAGATCGCCGCGGCCGACATGCCCAACGTCAGCCGCAACGCGCCGTGCCCTTGCGGTTCCGGGCAGAAGTTCAAGCACTGCCACGGCCAGCTGGCGTAAGAAAAGGCCGGCGGGGGTACGCCCCGCCGGCCTGTCTCGTCATCCCGGCGCCCTTATCGTCATCCCGGCGCCCTTATCGTCATCCCGGCGAAAGCCGGGATCTCAGCGGCACCCGCGCCGGCGTTTTTCCTCCCCGAGGTCCCGGCTTTCGCCGGGATGACGGGTGCGGCGCCGGGGCGTGATCCCGGCCGTTACGCCAACCTGAAGCCTTCCTTGTTCATCAGGCTGGTCAGCTTGGCATTCTGCGCCTCGCTCAGGATCTGCTTGAAGGCGGGGTAGACCTCGTCTTCCTCCATCCGGATATGCTCTTCGAGCATGGCGCGGAAATCGCGCACCCGCGCCAGCCAGTCGGGGCTGTCCTTGGCCAGGTTCTCGAGCTCGTACAGATAGGTCTTCACATAGCCATGCTCGGCGTTGAGGACGTCCGCGTCGTGGGCCGAATTGGCCTGCCTCAGCGCCGGATAGATGATGCTCTCTTCCTCGTGCGCATGCTTGGTGAGCGCGTATTTCAGCTTCGCCAGCAAGGCCGTGCGCTGGGCCGTCTGGCTGTCGTTCGTCGCCTCGATCTTGTCGAACACCGCGAGCGTCGCCGCATGCTCGGCCTTCAAGGCATCGAGCCAGTCGCCCGCGGCGGCGGCCGGCATCTGCATCAGGAACTTGCGGCCGAAATTGGCGGCGATACCGACCGCGGCGCCCGCGATCGCGGCGCCGGCGAGAACGCCCGCATTGCCGCCGCCCCAGGAGAAGGCGCTGCCTTCACCATTCGAGCCGCCGCCGCTGCTCGAACGAGACTTGCTGCTGTTTTGCGTGGATCCGGTCTTCGTAGCCATGACGGCCTCCTTGGTTGAAACTCGCCCGCTGAACCCGCGTGCAGGCATGGCGGTTCCGGAGCGGCCCGTTTGAAAGGCTCTCGATTCAACTCGTTACTGGAACGATCCGACTTCGCCCCGCGTGGCTTTTCGCAGCTTCGAGCCGGAACCAACGCTGCAGGGCCATGTTGAGGGGGCAAACCGCAAAAGCGAAGGAGCCGCCGATGCTGGCTATGGATTACAGGGGGCCCTACCGGGTCCGCGTCGAAGAAAAACCGATGCCGAAGATCGAGCATCCGCGCGACGCCATCGTGCGCGTCACCCGCTCGTGCATATGCGGGTCGGACCTCCATTTGTATCACGGCATGGTGCCGGACACGCGCGTCGGGATGACCTTCGGCCACGAATTCTGCGGGATCGTCGAGGAGGTGGGCTCGGCGGTCGAGAATCTGAAGAAGGGCGACCATGTCCTGGTCCCGTTCAACATCGCCTGCGGACAATGCCATTTCTGCAAGCAGGGCCTGTTCGGCAATTGTCATGAATC
>DASWLY010000153.1:0-1753 GCA_036400035.1 Allosphingosinicella sp. | reverse complement strand
GACGGCGAAGCCTCCCGAGGGAAGGCCGATGATGCTCGAATTGTTCTGGGCGCCCGCCGTCATGCTGTTGACCGAGATCTCGCCGCCGACCTTGCCGCCCGAGGGATCGAAAATCTGAGCCTTGATCCCGAAGCCGCTCGTGTCGTTGCCGATCCCGCTAGCATCGCTCCAGCTGACGGCGAACCCGCCCCCGGCGAGCGCGGTGACGGACGAAGTGCTCTGGTTACCGGGGGTTACGGTGTTGATGAGGAATTCGCCGCCGATAGGGGTCCCGTCCGCCTCGAACAGCTGGCCTCTGACCGCGAACGAAGACGTGTCGCCGCCCGTTGCGCTCGCATCGGTCCAAGTGACCACGAATCGGCCGGAGGGGAGCGCGGCGACGGTCGTGTTGCTCTGGTTGGCCGTAAGCGTGGTGTTGACGAGGAACTCGGGGCCGATCTTGTTGCCGCCGGAGTCGAACCGCTGTCCCTTGATCCCGGAGCCGCTGGAATCGCCTGCCAGGCTTCCGTCCGCCCAGACCACGACATAGCCGCCGCCCGGGAGCACGGCCAGGTCCGGCTGGCTCTGGTCGAACTGAGTCTGAGTGTTGACGAGCGTGTCCGCGCCCCGGCGGCGATAGAGCTGCACCAAGTGATTTCTCCCCGAGCCGCAACGACGCGGCGCCCGGCTAAGTGCCTGTCAGAAAACCGTTTGCGATACAAGCACACGCTCTGGCGATCTGCCCATTTTCGGCCAATCGCCCACCGGGCGACTTGCAGCTCCCCGTCGTCCGTCCGGCGAGGCGGACCCTCTGGAAAGCCGCCGCGCCGCCAACTATGACCGGCTCATGACGGGGGTTCTGGAAGGGTTGCGCATCGTCGAGCTTGCCGGCATCGGCCCCGCGCCCTTTGCGGGAATGATGCTCGCCGACCATGGAGCGGCCGTCATCCGCGTGGAGCGGGAGGACCGGCCGCCGGTCATTCCGGCCGAGTTCGACATACTCGGCCGGTCGCGCGCCTCCGTCGAACGGGTCGACCTCAAATCGGAGAAAGGCGCGGCCCGGGTCCGCGAGCTCGCCCATGATGCCGACGGGCTGATCGAAGGCTTCCGTCCCGGCGTGATGGAGCGGCTCGGGCTCGGGCCGGAGGTGCTGCTCGAGGACAATCCCCGGCTGGTCTACGGGCGGATGACCGGCTGGGGCCAGGAGGGTCCGCTCGCCCAGTCGGCCGGGCACGACATCAACTATATCGCTCTGGCCGGCGCCCTCCATACCTACGGCCGAGCCGGCGGTCCCCCCACCCCGCCGGTCAACGCCGTCGGCGATTTCGGAGGCGGCGGGATGCTGCTCGCCTTCGGGATGCTGGCCGGGATCCTCTCGGCCCGGGCTACCGGCAAGGGCCAGGTGATCGACTGCGCGATGGTCGACGGAGCGGCCTTGCTGTCGGCGCTGACCTGGTCGCTCAAGGCGGCCGGAATGTGGAAGGACGAGCGCGGGGCCAATCTGCTCGACACCGGCCGGGCCTATTACGATGTCTATCAGTGCGCCGACGGCGAATGGCTGGCTGTGGGGGCGCTGGAGCCGGAATTCTTCGCGGTCCTGAAGGCGAAGATGGGTTTGCGGTCCGGCCAGCACGATCCGGGCCTCCGGGCCGAACTTATAGAGCGCTTTCGTAGCGAAAACCGGCGATTTTGGTGCGAAAAGCTGCAGTCTTCCGACGCCTGCGTCGCCCCGATCCTCTCTCTGGCCGAGGCGCCGCTCGATCCGCACAATTCC
>DASWLY010000152.1:0-6098 GCA_036400035.1 Allosphingosinicella sp. | reverse complement strand
AGGCGGCCGGCCTCCTGGTCGTCGAGGGCGTCATCCGCAAGGGCGTGCATGCGCGCCTCACCCGCGAGGACGTCATCGTCTCCAAGACCACCATCTCGTCGCTTCGCCGGTTCAAGGACGACGTCGCCGAAGTGCGGGCGGGCATGGAATGCGGCGTGCTCCTGGCGGACACGAACGACATCAAGCCGGGCGACCATCTCGAAGTCTTCGAGGTCGAGGAGCGCGCCAGGACTTTGTGAGGTTAAGTTCCCCTCTCCCTGTAGGGGAGAGGGAGGGGCCCATTGCGTGAGCAATGGGAGGGTGAGGGCCTGAAGAGGCGTGGTATGCCCTCACCCTCCCACCGCTTCGCGGCGGGCCCCTCCCTCTCCCCTGCAGGGAGAGGGTTGAGGAGAAGATGAAACACACCGAATCCACCGAAGGCCGCTCCGTCCGACTGCTCCGGGTCGGCGAGCAGGTGCGCCATGCGCTGTCCGACGTCCTGATGCGCGGCGACGTCCATGACGAGACGCTCGCCAGCCATCTCGTCTCGGTGACCGAGGTGCGGATGTCCCCGGACCTGCGCCACGCCACCGCGTTCGTCATCCCTCTGCTCGGCGCCAACGCCCAGGCCGTGCTCAAGGCGCTGCGCACGAACACCGCCTATCTGCAGAGCGAGGTCGCCCGGCGGGTGAACACCAAATATGCGGCCAAATTGAAGTTCCTGCTCGACGAGAGCTTCGACGAAGGCAGCCATATCGACAAGCTGCTTCGGGCGCCGAAGGTCGCTCAGGACCTCGGCGGGGAGGATGAGGCCGGCCTTGAGCCGTAGCGCTCCTCCAGGGCATGACTCTGAACTCGTCTCCGGGTCCGCTCTTCCGCCCGCGCCGACGCTCGACGAGCTTGCCAGTCGCCTGGCGCTAGACCGCGCAGATCTCGCGAGCGACCTGCCCTGATGATCCCGTCACCCTCGTCATTCCGGCGGAAGCCGGAATCCATGAACGCCGTCGGCTCAGGCCTTCGCCCGACCCTGTTCATGGATACCGGATCAAGTCCGGGATGACGCGCCAGATCGATCTCATCGCCCTGGCCGCTCCGATGCGCGAGGGCGATCTGGCTCTTGAGCCGATGGTCGAGGGTCATCGCAAGGCGCTGATGGCGGCCTGCGCCCAGGACCTGGACATCTGGACGATCTACGCGACCTCCTACGATCCCAAGCATTTCGACGCCGCCTTCGACCTGATCCGCTCGAGGCCGAGTTGGCGCTGCTTCTCCATCTTCTCCGGCGGCGAGATGGCCGGGATGAGCTGCTATCTCGGCATCGACCCGGAGCGCGGCGCGCTCGAGATCGGCAACACCTACTACATACCGCGGCTGCGCGGCACCGGGCTCAACCGCCGGGTGAAGGACCTCATGCTTGGACGCGCCTTCGGCTGCGGCTTCCGGCGGGTGGAGTTCCGCGTCGACGCGCGCAACGCCCGCTCGCAGGCGGCGATGGCGAAGATTGGGGGCGTGCGCGAAGGCGTGCTTCGGCAGGACCGGATCACCTGGACGGGACATGTGCGCGACACCGTCCTCTTCTCGATCGTCGCGGACGAATGGAAGGCGGCCGATGGCGCCTGACAATATGGCCTTCCAGATCGCCACCTGGCTGATCCCGCTGATCTTCGCGATCGTGCTTCACGAGGTATCGCACGGCTGGGTCGCGAATGCGTTCGGGGATCCGACCGCGCGGGAGCAGGGGCGGCTGAGCCTCAACCCGGTCCGTCACGTCGATCCGGTCGGCACCGTCGTCCTGCCGCTGATCCTGGCGGTGAGCGGGGCGCCGGTGTTCGGCTGGGCGAAGCCGGTGCCGGTGGTCGCGCAGAGGATGCGCAATCCGCGCCTTCACATGATGCTCGTCGCGCTGGCCGGTCCGGGAATGAACCTGCTGCTCGCCTTGCTGGCTGGGATCGTGCTTGCGCTGGTCCGTCCCGAGGGGCCGCCGGCGGGGCCGGGCGAGCTGTTCCTGTTGCTGAACCTCGTCAACTTCATCGCGATCAACCTCTTCCTCGCCGTCTTCAACCTGCTTCCCATCCCGCCGTTCGACGGCGGCCATGTCGTCGAAGGGCTGCTGCCGCGCCGGCTCGCCCGGCATTATGCGAAGCTGGCCCGCTTCGGCTTTCCCTTGCTCATCTTCCTGCTGCTCATCCTGCCGATGCTGGTTCCGGAGGCGAATGTGGTCGAGCGGGTGGTTCGGCCGCCGGTCGAGTGGCTGCTAGGGCTGTTCCTGCCCGGAGCGCCCGCTTAGGAACCGCCATCTTGCCGCACCGTTGAGGATTCAGCACAAAAGGCAAGCTCAGGTTCAGCCGGCTCAAGCTATGAGGACCGCCATGCGCAAGCTCCTTCCACTGATCGCCCTCTCCCTCATCGCCGCGCCCGCCTTGGCCGGGACGAAGACGGCGCCTGCGCCCGCCAAGGGCGAGGAGACCTTCATTCCCGACGTCTCCTGGAACGGGATCCACGAATGGGAGGCCGACGGCTCGCGCGGGCTCTACATCAAGAGCCTCGACGGGCCGTGGTATTACGCCCGGACGCAGGGCAGCTGCGGCCGCCTCAACACCGCGACCCGGCTCGGCTTCCAGGCTTCGCCGGTCGACGTGCTCGACCGCAACAGCGTCATCTACGCCGAAGGCTGGCGCTGCCCGCTGGCCAGCGTCGTGCTGTCGGACGCGCCGCCGCGCAAGAAGCGCCGGCGCTGACATAAGCCGCGGCCCGCGCTAAGCGGGGCCATGGCCAAGCTCTATTTCTACTACGCGTCGATGAACGCGGGCAAGTCGACGGTGCTTCTGCAGACCGCGTTCAACTATCGCGAGCGGGGGATGGAGGCGATGCTGTGGACCGCGGCCGTCCACGACCGCTCCGGCTTCGGGACCATCGATTCCAGGATCGGGATCACCGCCCAGGCCAATGCCTATGGGCCGGCGACCGACCTGCGCCACGAGGTTGAGGCGGAGCTGGAGAAGCGCGAGGTCCACTGCATCCTGGTCGACGAAGCGCAGTTCCTCAGCCGCGGCCAGGTCATGCAGCTCGCCTCGATCTGCGACGAGCTCGATATTCCGGTCCTCGCCTACGGCCTCAGGACCGACTTCCAGGCCAATCTGTTCGAGGGCAGCGCCACATTGCTCGCGCTGGCGGACAAGCTGGTCGAGCTGAAGGCGATCTGCGAATGCGGGCGCAAGGCGACGATGAACCTGCGCGTCGACCAGGCGGGGCGCGCGGTGGCGAGCGGGGCCCAAACCGAGATCGGCGGCAACGACCGCTATCTGGCTCTGTGCCGCCGCCACTTCATGGAGCGGATCGGCGAAGCGGAAGCCAAGCAGCTTCGACTCAGCCTCGTCGGCGCTTAGGGACGTGCACGGCTGGCTGGTGATCGACAAGCCGGTGGGGCCGGGCTCGACGGATATCGTCTCCAAGGTGAAACGGGCGCTTCGGGAGGGTGGCTATCGGAAGCTGAAGGTCGGCCATGGCGGAACGCTCGATCCGCTGGCGAGCGGGGTGCTTCCCGTGGCGCTGGGCGAGGCGACCAAGCTCGCGGGGCGCATGCTCGACGCCGACAAGGTTTACGAGTTCACGATCAGCTTCGGCGAGGAGACGGATACGCTGGATGCCGAGGGGGCGGTGGCGGCGACCTCCGACGTACGGCCGACCGTGGAGCAGGTGGAATCGGTGCTGGAGCGCTTCATCGGCGAGATCGAGCAGGTACCGCCGGCCTATTCGGCGCTCAAGGTGGACGGGAAGCGGGCCTATGCCCTGGCGCGGGCTGGGGCCGAGGTGGCGCTGGAGAGCCGTAGGGTGACGGTTCACAGCCTTTGCTCCTCCCCGGAACGAGGAGGGGGACCGCCGGCGAAGCCGGTGGTGGAGGGGGCCCGGCGTCGAAGCGGCGGCGACGTGGGCCCCCTCCACCAGCCTTCGGCTGGTCCCCCTCCCCGTTCCGGGGAGGAGCTTGAGGAGATCACCCTCCTGGCCCGAGTCTCCAAGGGCACCTATATCCGCTCGCTGGCCCGGGACATCGCCTACGCCTTGGATTCGGTCGGCCACGTCACCATGTTGAGGAGGCAGAAGGCCGGGCCGTTCACCCTCGAATCCGCGATTTCGCTGGACAAAATGGCGGAACTCGCTAAGGCGCGGCAGCTTGAACAGGCACTCTTGCCGCTGACGGCGGGGCTGGACGACATCCCGGCTCTACCCGTCACCCCCGACCAGGCAGGACTGCTCCGACAGGGGCGGAAATTGGCCGGGATCGCCGCAAAGCCAGGGCTTCATCTAGCAACCGACAAGTCTGTTCCGGTTGCGCTTGTGGAGCTTTCCGAAGGTGAACTTCGGGTGGTGCGCGGTTTCAACATTAGAGACGAAGGAGTTTGACGATGTCGGTTACCGCCGAGCGCAAGCAGGAAATCATCGAAGACAACGCCCGGGACAAGGGCGACACCGGATCCCCCGAGGTCCAGGTCGCGATCCTCACCGAGCGAATCAACAATCTCACCGCCCACTTCAAGACTCACGCGAAGGACAACCACTCCCGCCGCGGTCTCCTGATGATGGTCAACAAGCGCCGCTCTTTGCTGGATTATATCCGCAAGGAAGACCATGCGCGCTACACCGCGCTCATCGCGAAGCTCGGGCTTCGCAAGTGACGCAAAGGGCGCCCCTTGGGGCGCCCTTTCGTCATCCCGGCGAAAGCCGGGATCCAGCCGGGCGCCCGAGCGACCACGTCCGGCTTGCATATGGCCCCGGCTTTCGCCGGGGCGACGGAAGAGAAGCAATTCCGCCCATCTTCCCGAGCCAAGATCGGCTCACACAGGCCCCCGCGGCATCCGGCCGCGGGCGTTGAAGGAAATCAGAATGTTCGACATGAAGAAAGTTGAAATCGAGTGGGGCGGCAAGACGCTCACTCTCGAAACGGGCCGCGTTGCCCGCCAGGCCGACGGCGCGGTGCTCGCGACCCTCGGCGAGACCGTCGTCCTTTGCGCGGTGACCGCTGCGAAGAACGTCAAGCCGGGGCAGGATTTCTTCCCGCTGACCGTGCATTATCAGGAAAAATTCTCGGCCGCCGGCCGAATCCCTGGCGGCTTCTTCAAGCGCGAGCGCGGCGCCACCGAGAAGGAGACCCTCACCAGCCGCCTCATCGACCGGCCGATCCGGCCGCTGTTCCCGGAAGGCTTCTACAACGAGGTCCTCGTGATCGCCCACGTCATGTCCTATGACGGCGAGAACGAGCCGGACGTGGTGGCGATGATCGCGGCCTCCGCGGCGCTGACCCTTTCCGGGATCCCGTTCATGGGCCCGATCGCGGCCGCCCGGGTCGGCTATGCCGACGGCGAGTATATCCTAAACCCGACCCAGGACCAGATCAAGGAGGGCGAGCTCGATCTCGTCGTCGCCGGCACCCACAATGCGGTGATGATGGTCGAGTCCGAAGCCAAGGAGCTTTCGGAAGACGTCATGCTCGGCGGCGTGATGTTCGCCCACCGCTCGATCCAGCCGGTCATCCAGGGCATCATCAGTCTCGCGGAAAAGGCCGCCAAGGACCCGTGGGAGCTCGAGGAGCCGGCCGACACCAAGGCCGTGAAGCAGCGCCTTCGCGACCTGATCGGCGCCGATCTCGCGAGCGCCTACAAGCTGACCGACAAGCAGCAGCGCCAGACCGCGATCAACGAAGCCCGCGCCAAGGCGCGCGAAGGCCTCGCCGACCTCGAAGCTTCGGACCCGTCCGGCTATCTGGGCGCGCTCAAGCTCGTCAAGAAGCTGGAAGCGGAGATCGTCCGCGGCGCCATCCTCAAGGAAGGCGTGCGCATCGACGGCCGCGACACCCGGACCGTTCGTCCGATCGACGCGATGGTCGGCTTCCTTCCGCGCACCCACGGCTCGGCCCTGTTCACCCGCGGCGAGACCCAGGCGATCTGCACGACCACGCTCGGCACCAAGGACAGCGAGCAGATGATCGACGGGCTGGAGGGCCTCTCCTACACCCGCTTCATGCTCCACTATAACTTCCCGCCTTACTCGGTCGGCGAAGTCGGGCGCTTCGGCGCTCCGGGGCGGCGCGAGGTCGGCCACGGCAAGCTCGCCTGGCGGGCGCT
>DASWLY010000151.1:0-15555 GCA_036400035.1 Allosphingosinicella sp. | reverse complement strand
GATACCCGTCCAGCTGCTCGCCTATCACGTCGCCGTGTTCAAGGGCACCGACGTGGACCAGCCGAGGAACCTGGCGAAGAGCGTCACGGTCGAATGATCTTCCTCGAATTCGCGTTCGCCCCTGAACACCGCGAGGCTTCGATTTTCCGATAATGTCCACGCCCTCCGAGCCAGCTCATCCCAATCCCGGCAATGGCCCATCGCGCGGTCACGCCGGTGAGATGGCGGACCGGATCCGGGCGCACGATTGGGCGGCGACTCCGCTTGGACCGGTCGACCAGTGGCCGCAGAGCCTGAAGATGGCCGTCGACATCATGCTCGCCTCGCCAGGCGCGGTATCGGTGATGTGGGGGCCGGAGTTCATCCAGTTCTACAATGACGCATATGTGCCGATCGCCGGCGCCCGGCACCCGGAAGCGCTCGGTCGCCCGGCGGCCGCTAACTGGGCCGAGGCCTATTCGGGCTTTCTCGGCCCGGTGCTCGAACGTGCTTTCGCGGGTGAGTCGGTGGTGGTCAAGGAGCAGCCGGTTACGCTGCTTGGCGCCGACGGAGGCATGGAAGATCGAGTCTTCACCGCCAACTTCGTTCCTCTGCGCGACGAACGCGGGGTCGTTGCCGGCATCTTCCACCCCCTCGTCGAAACCACCGAGGCAGCGCGCGCAGAGGCGGCCATGCGGGAGACCTCGCGCCGTCTGGACGCGATCCTCAACAATACCCGGCAGGCCGTCTTCCTGATGGACGATCGCCAGCACTGCGTCTATGCCAACGCCGCCGCCGAGAAGCTCACCGGCTACAGCGCGGACGAGCTGGGCGGTCGCTGCCTGCACGACGTGATCCACCACAAGAAGCCCGACGGCTCGCACTACCCGCTCGAGGAGTGCCCGATCGACCGCGCCTTCCCGGAACGTGCGCAGATGAGCGGCGAAGAGTTGTTCGTCCACAAGGACGGCTCATTCTATCCCGTGGGCTTCACGGCGAGCCCGCTTCTGAACGAGGCCGGCCAGCCCGTCGGGACCGTGATCGAGGCCCGAAACATCGCCGAGGAAAAGGCGCGCGAGGCGGCGCTGCGTGAGCTTCACGATTCTCTCGAGCGCCGGGTCAGGGAGGCGCTCGCCGAACGCCACGTCTTTGCCCACGTCATGGAGAATGCGAGCGCCTCCATCATGGTCTGCGACCTCGAGCTGAATATCCTGGCCATCAACCGAAGCAACATGGATGAGTTCGAGCGGATCTACGGGAAGCGGCCAAAGCCGGGCGACAATCTTCTCGATCTGGTGCCGACGGCCGAAGAGCGGTCTCGGGTGAAGGCCGAGTTCGCGCCGGCGATCGCCGGCGAAGAGCGCATCGTCGTCGCCGAGTTCGGCGCTGCCGGTTGCGAGCGCGTCGCCTACGAAGTCCGGTTCAACCCGCTGCGGGACGGCGAAGGACGGCAGATCGGGGTCGTGCAGACCGCCTACGACGTGTCGGAGCGGGTGCGCGCGGAAGCCCGGCTGACGAAAGCCGAGGCGGCGCGCCGGGAAGCGGACGCGCTCTACCGGGCCTATTTCGAGAATACGCCGGAGGCGCTCTTCGTGCTCCGGGTGGAGCCGGACGGTTTTTTCATCGAGCAGATCAACCCGGCTCACGAGGCGGGAGTCGGGTTGAAGGTCAAGGAGGTTCGAGGGAAGCGAGTCGACGAGGTGCTGCCGCCCGACATCGCTCAGCGGGTCATCGAGACCTACCGGCACGTCGTCGGCAGCGGTGAGCTTTACCAGTATCGCGAGGTGTTCGACCTTGCCGGCACCCCGCAGCATTGGGACACGTCGCTGGTGCCGGTGCGCGACGAGGAGGGCCGAGTGGTTCGGCTGATAGGGTCGAGCCGGAACGTGACGGCTCAGGTCTTCGCCGAGGAGGCGCTCCGCCACTCCCAGAAACTGGAGGCCATGGGCAACCTCACCGGCGGTGTCGCCCACGACTTCAACAATCTGCTGACCCCGATCATCGGATCGCTCGATATGCTCCAGCGCAAGCGCACGCAGGACGAGCGGGAGAAGCGGCTCATAGCCGGGGCGCTCCAGTCGGCGGAGAGGGCGAAGACGCTCGTCCAGCGCCTCCTTGCATTCGCCCGGCGGCAGCCGCTCCAGGCGGTGCCGGTCGACGTCTCCGAATTGATTTGCGGCATGGCCGAGCTCGTCTCGAGCACCACCGGGCCTCAGATAAAGGTCGTTCTCGACGCGCCCAACATCCTCCCGCGGGCGAGGGCGGACCCGAACCAGCTCGAGATGGCCCTGCTCAACCTGTGCGTGAACGCTCGCGATGCGATGCCGGAGGGCGGCATTCTTCGGATTTCAGCTTCGGCGGAGATCGCCGGCGCAGGAAACGCCGCGGCGCTTGCTCCCGGGCCCTACGTCCTGCTTTCGGTGGCCGATACCGGCACCGGCATGGACGAAGAGACCGCCGCTCGAGCCGTCGACCCGTTCTTTTCGACCAAGGGCATCGGCAGGGGGACGGGCCTGGGTCTTTCGATGGCCCACGGCCTGGCTGGGCAGCTCGGCGGCGCCCTCCTGCTTCGAAGCCGGGTCGGGGTCGGCACCAACGTCGAGCTATGGCTTCCCCAAAGCGATGACGATGCGCGGCCGGCGGGCGGAGCGCGCGAGGCGGCGGCTCCGCATCATGGGCAGGGGACGGTGCTGCTTGTCGACGACGAGGAGCTGGTGCGCGCATCGACGGCCGACATGCTCTCGGACCTGGGTTACATCGTGAAGGAAGCGCAATGTGCCGAGGAGGCCCTGCGCCTGATCGATTCCGGCATCGCCATCGATCTTGTCGTCACCGATCATCTGATGCCCGGAATGACGGGCACTCAACTGGCCCATGCGCTTCGCGCGCGTTGGCCGAGCATGCCGCTGCTCGTGATCTCGGGTTATGCCGAGGTCGAAGGAGTCGCGCCCGATCTGCCCCGGCTGACAAAGCCGTACCGGCGGGCGGACCTGGCAGCCAAGCTCGCCGAACTAAGGCCGGAGCCGGGGCTTTCCGACGAGCGTGAGCCGGGTTGAACGGTCGCATCCTGTCCTTCATCATCACATGGTGAGACACTCGGAGGCAAAGCAGGTCGCCGGAAAGGGCTCCCGGACGAGGATCCCGAGCCTGCTGCTGCTTCTCGCCGCTGCCGCCGCGCTGATAGTCGCGGTCTGGCCGAAGGCGGAGGTTCGATCGGAGCTGCTCCCGGCGGGGACGGAAGCGCTCAGCGCGGGGCAGCTCGGGGCACAATATTTCTATGGCGAAGACTTCGGCGGCCTGAGCCGCCATACGCTCGACAGTCATGCCGTCCCCTGGCGCCTGACGGCGGCGGCCCTGGTCCTGACGGCGCGGGACGCAAATCCGCGGATCGCTGCCGACGGCGCGACTTTGAACCGGATTCTCGCGGGCTTCGGCTTCCTTTTCCCGAGCGAGATCGCGAACTGGCCCGCCGGCACGGCGCGTCCAGGGACGACGCTTCCCCTTGGAATGACCTACGGCCGCCTGGGCCTTGCACCGGGCCTGGGCGTCACCGTCGCCAATCTCGGCTGCGCGTCCTGCCATTCCGGACCGGCCTACGACTCCGCCGGACGCCCGCGGCTCGGCAGGGCATGGCTGGGCATGCCGAACAGCTCGCTGGACCTCGAAGCTTATACCGGCGCCCTCTATCATGCCCTTCGCGCTACCGCCGGCCGGCCGGCCGAGCTGATGGCGACGGTCGACGCCTTGTTCCCCGAGATCGGCGCGGCCGAGCGGTTCGCGCTTCGCCGCCTCGTCCTTCCCCGAGTCCGCGCGCGCCTCAAGGAGCTGGAACCGCTCGGGCGTGCCTCGCCGTTTCCCAACGGCAGCCCCGGCAACACCAATGGCGTCGCCGCGCTGAAGCACGGGCTGGGCCTGCCCCTCGTCGGCGGCGGCAAGGGCGAAACCGGGATCACGTCGATCCCGGATCTCGGCCATCGCACCTGGCGCACCAGCCTGCTCTACGACGGCAGCTATGCCGTTCCCGGCCGTCCCCGGACCGCTCCGATGCGCGAGAAGGACGTGACGCCCGCGCATCTCGCCTCCCTGGCCGCGATCATGACCTTCTTCACCGTGCCGAGCATGGGCGTGGCGCCGGAGCGGGCGCTCGCCGGCGGCGAACGCGCCGAAGCGGTGATGGCGTTCCTCCACCGCTACCGCCCGCAGCCTTTTCCAGGCCCGGTCGATGCGGCGGCGGCGCGGCGCGGTCAGGCGGTCTACGGGCGCCACTGCGCCGCGTGCCACGGTACCTACGACGGCCATACGGAGCGCCCTCGCCTGGTCTCGTTTCCCAACTGGATCGGCGACCCTGGCACCGATCCCGATCGGCGGCGCGTGTTCAATTCCGCCCTCGTCGCCGCCGTCGCCGCCGGTCCCTACCGCGACCGAATCGCGGCCTGGGCGACCGGCCGCTATGCCGCGCCGCCGCTCACCGGCCTCTGGGCGAGCGCGCCCTATCTGCACAACGGCTCGGTCCCGACCATAGCGGCATTGCTCGAGCCGGCTTCGCGCCCGCAACGCTTCCTCGTCGGCGGTCATGCGCTCGACTTCGAGCGGCTCGGCATCGCGATCGTCGCCGGCGGCGGCTACCCGGCCGGCTACCGACCCTGGTCCCGCCCCGCCTGGACCGACGTGCGCGCGGCGGGCCGCTCCAATGCCGGCCACCTCCATGGCGCCGGTCTCCGGCCCGAGGAGCGGTCCGCGCTGATCGAATTTCTGAAGCTGCTCTAGGGTCCGTACTCAATACCCGCAATGGCCGCGAAGCGGCGGGCGGATTTTGCGGGTATTGAGTACGGACCCTAGACGAGCGCCGCCTCCGGCGGCAGCCGCGCCCGCCGATAGCCTGAGCCCGGCGGCGCCCGGCCGATCCGGAGCGCGGTCCTGATCCGTCGCCCGTCCGGCAGGTTCAGATCCTTCGCCAGCCTCGCCGATACCTGTGGATGGTCCGCGAGCGACGCCATCACCGCCGCCGAGAAGTTCGAGGCGGCGATTCGGAGCCAGAGGCGGTAGAAGGAACGGCCGCAGTCGAACTCGTCGGCGCCGATCGGGTGGTGGACGATCACCACGGCCGTCGCGGTCGCGACGGTCGAAGCTTCGGACGTGAGAGTTCGACCCAGGCCTAGCCGGTCGAGCAGCCGGAACAGGCGCGGCCCCAGCACCGCCTGGGCCCCCACCGCCTCCAGCCGCGACATCGCCATCGCTTCGGCATTGAGCCCGTCGAGCGGCCAGCGCGGGTTGCGGCGCGAGAGCCGCATCCACGACAGGAGCTCGGCCCGGAACGCTCCGTCGCGCAGGAAAGCGAGGCCGGCATCGTCGCAGAGCCTGGCGATGCGCTCGATCCGCTCCGGCTCCGCAGCCACCTCCACGCCCTCCCCTTCCAGCGCCCGCGCCGCGGCCCGGTCGCCATCGGTGGGCGAGAGGAAGCGCCCCCGGTAGGACTGGCGCCGCTCGACCTGGTCGCCGAGCGGGACATGGGCCCCGCCGGCGGCGATGGCGAACCGGCGCACCGGCACGAGCTGTCCTTCCGCCGGCGGCAGGCCTTCCGCGCCCAGATCCTCGAGCACCAGCCCGTGCCTCGACAGCGCGATCGCCATGCCCTCGGCGGCGGCGCCCAGGCTGAACTCGGCGTCGCGACCCTCAGGATCGCCCGCGGCAAGGCGCCGGGTCCGGTCCTCGAACAGGAGCAACCCGTCGCCCTCGAAGCGCCAGCGCGCGGGCTGGACGTTGTGGACGCTCGGCGCGAGCGCGGCTTCAGCCGCTAGCGCGAGGCGGAGGCCGGGGTCGATCATCGCCGCGCCACCGCCTTCCGGAACAAGTGCAGCCGGTGGAGCGGCTTTCCCCCGATCTTCTCCACCTGTCGCAGGCTGGCCGCATTCCGGTCGGCGATCCAGGTGATCCCCAGCGAGCTATAGCCGCCGTCGCGCAGGGCGGCGATCACCCGCGCCAGCATCGCCGAATTGAGTCCGCGCGAATGGCAGTCGCGCACCACCGAATAGAAGATGATCACCGCCCTGCGGCGGCGCAGCCGGAAGTGGAGGAAGTGGAGGGGCGTCATCAGTCCGATCCGGGAGCGGGTGGCGCGAAGGAAGCCGTTGAGGTCGGGGATGCAGACGACGACGCCGACCGGCCGCCCGTCCTTGTGCAGAACGCTCGACAGGCGCGGGTCGAGGATCGCCGTCATCTCCCCCGCCTGAAAGCGGAACTCTTCCTCGGTCAGGGGCACGAACATCGGGTTATCCGCAAAGCCGTCGTTGAGGACGATCCGTGCTTCCTCCATGCGTTCGGCGAAGTCCCGCTTGCGGATGGGCGCGAAGCTATAGCCTTGCCGCTCGAGCATCGCGAAGTCCGGCCGCGGCGGCGTCGCCTCGGCGAGGTCGAGCTCGAACGTCGTCATCGGGAAGAAGCGCTCGAAGCCGTTCGCTTCCAGCAGCCGCGGGATGTGCGGCGGGTTCACGATCATGTCGGTATAGGCTCTGCATTCGAAGCCGGCGGTGACGACTCCCGCCTGCTGCATCGCGGTCAGGTTGAAGTTGCCGGCGAGCTCCTCGCAGCCATGGTCGCGCGCGAGGCCTTGAGCGGCGCCGAGCAGGGCCGCCGCGGCCTCGCCGTCGTCGGCACAGTCGAAGAAGCCGAACTGGGCCCTGCGCGTGCCGTGCCGCTCGTTCGACTGGCGGTGGACGTGGGCGACGATCCGGCCGATCGGGCGCCCGCCGCGATGTGCCGTCCAGAAGGAGAACGGATTGCCGGACGCGAATAGCGGGTTGGCCCCCGCGTCGAGCATCCTGAACAGGTCGGCGCGCATCGGCGATACGTAGCCGGCCTCGGCGCCGTAAGCGGTGAAGGGAGTTTCGAAGAAGGCGCCGCGGTCCCCCGCGCGCAGCTCGATCATCGGGCGTGCTCCGCAAGGCGCGAGAGCATGTCGAGCTCGACGTCGCGCGGGCCGGCGCCGCCGATCTGTCCCGCGGCGACGGCGAGGAAGCGCGGCGGGTCGCGCGACAGCCGGACCAGATGGGTTGCCGCATGCTCGTCGAGCAGGTTGCGCGCGGCCCCCGCGGCGGGCTCGCCGAGCGGCGTCGCCGCCGTCACCACCCGGTGCGCCGCGAGCGCCTCGATCGTCGAGCGGTCGTAGAGCTCCAGCTTTTCGCCTTCGAGCGGCGTGCCGGAGGCGATCAGCGGGTGGGCCGCGAGCAAGGCCTCACGGCCGGGATCGTCCGGAACACGCGAGAGCGAGGCGAGCAGCGACGGCTGCAGCCGCTCCGCGAGGCGCGCCTCCCGAAGCCGCTGGACCACCAGCATCGCGGCGGGAGCGGCCAGGCCGAGCGCCGCCACCCGCCAGAAATACGGGTCTTCGAGCGCGGGCAGCAGCAACGCCGCGCCCAGGCCGATCGCGGCGGCGCAGAGGAACAGTCCGGCGAGATCGGCGACCAGCAGCCGGGGCGAGCCGCCCCCGCCGACGAGCCGCGATGTCGCCAGGGCGAAAACGAGGACGCCGACGCCGCCCATCCTCACCGGCAGCCAGGGGAGCGCTTCGCGAAAGTCGGTGACGGCGAAAGGCAAGGCGAGCAGCAGCGCGAGGGCGAAGGTGTCGACAAGCCGCGTCTCGGCCTCCGCCAGACCGAGCCTGCGCCCGCGAAGAATGAAGGTGAGAGTCGCGAGGAGGAGCGCCACCTGGAAGCCGGCGAGCGCGATCGTCAGCGTCCGCGGGAACAATGCCCCCGTTGCCAATGACGTTGCGGTGAAGGCGATGGCTCCGCCCAGCGCCGCGGCCTTCAGCGGCGCCGGCGCGTGCCTGCGCAGCAGCTCCTCCACCAGCCGGAGGATCAGCAACGGCAGCCAGCTCGCCGCGACGGCGACCGGCAGGGCGAACAGCGGCCGCGGCTCCGCCCAGTAGAGCATTCGCACCGCCAGCAGGAAGGCGAGTCCCAGATAGAGCGCGCGCAGGCGCCGCTCGACCGGTCCTGCCGTCCGCCGTCCGGACAGCGCCGCGGCCGCCGCGGCAACGGCGACCAGCGCCACGCCGTTCACCAGGAGATCGGCAGCGACCGCGTCGTTCAAGCGCTCATCATCCGCTTCAGGAAGCGGCGCACCAGGAGCCGCTTCACGGCGGCGAGCGGCGCTGCCACCGGCCGCTCGACCCGGACGTCGTGCGGGTTGAAGAAATAGCCGCGGCAGTCGGTGCCGCCCGCGCGCCCAAGCAGCTGCCGCACCGCCTCCTCCGCCATCATCGTCCCGGCCATGGTCACCATCGTCGAGAGGGAGAAGCGCGAGCGCCGCCCCGCCGCGACCTCGGCGGCGATCTCGAGATCTATGTGGCGGTGGGACGATGAGTGGACGAGGACATATTCGATCTCGCGCACCAGGCATTCGGCCCGCATCCCATCGTCGACCGCGGTCCATGCCACGCCGAGGGTGGGATAGCCGAGCCGCTCCTCCGGCCTCGGATCGGCCGGCTTCACCACCGTCACCGACGGCAGCGGGGAGGCATAAGCGTCGATCACCGTTCGGCCGTGCGCCCGCGCCCGCCGGTAGAGGTGAACGCCCGCCGCGGCATCGTCCATGCCGTTGACGATGACGTCGTGGCTCGAGGCGATCGAGTCGAGCTCATCGACCCATTCCCGGCCCAGCACCCGAATGTCGACCTCCGGGTTGATCCGCTTCGCGCCCTCGGCGGCGGCCTGCGCCTTGTGGCGGCCGACCGTGTCCAGCGTCGCGAATAGCTGGCGATTGAGGTTCGAGACCTCGAAGCCGTCGAGGTCGGCGATGGTGAAGCGGCCGACGCCCGCCCGGACCAGGGCCATGAATGCCGCCCCGCCCATGCCGCCGACGCCCGGGATGAAAACCGATGCCGCCCGCAGCCGCGCCTGCTCGGCCGGAGTGACGAAGCCGGCGTTCCGGGTCGTCATCTCGGCATAGGAGAAAGCCTCGGCGCTCATGCCGCGGGCCTCAGCCGCCCCAGGCTTCGCCCCGCCGCAAGCCACTGCAAGGCGGGCGCCACCAGCGCCTGCACCCCGAGGATCAGGAGCTGGACGCCGAGCTGCGGCAGCGCCCGCCGCGGCACCGCTTGTGCGAGGAAGCGCCGCGCCGTGGCCATGTTGATCTGCCCGATCTGGAGCAGGTCGTCGCCGCGGCCATAGTCGAGGAGCCGAGCGCAGAGGCGGTTATAATCCTCGTGCCGGTGCTTTGCCGCCATGTCGTAGCTCTTCTTCAGATTGTCGGACCCGCCGGTATAAGCGTCGGTGATGACCGAACGGTTGTCGTCATAGCGCGCATCGGGGCCGACTCCGAACACCCCCCGGTGATCGCGCATGATCTGCCGCGCGATGTGCCGGTGCGCGAAGCTCGGCGCCGCGCCCGCCGGGCCCGGCCAGACCCGGTCGAAGGTCTCGGCGACCATCCCGACCACCGCGGGCACCTGGGTCACGCTGCTGATCCACAAGGGGCGCAGCTGGCGCCGCCAGAACAGCAGAAAGCAGGTGAGCCCGTAGAGGATCCAGGAGAGGCCGCCGCTGCGATGGCGCGGATCCACCATGACCAGCCCGAGGTGGAGCACCTCCATGTCCTCCCCGCCGAGGCTCGCGGGGATCAGCGGCAGCGCGTTGAAGGCTATCGGCTGCCCGCTGCCCCGGTCGGTGACGAGAGTCACCACCGTCCGCTCCCGCGCTGCCGGGTCCGGGCCGAACAGACCGTAATCGAGCGGCGCCGGCAAGGAGGCGGCGACGACTTTTCCGCAGTCGGCGATCAGTTGTTCGAGTTCCGCAGGCGCCATCCACAGGCCCGGCCGCTCGACGATCCGCACCTCGATCGCGCGCGACGGGCGAAAGCGCAGGTCGAGATGCGGCGATGCCAGCGCTCGCAAAAACATGGTGATCGGATCCCCCCGGTGCAGCGGGCAGATTAGCGGATCCGGGTCAAAGAACCAGCCCACGGAACGACTTGCCTTTCGGCTCGAGGCCGACAACGGGCGGTCAGCGCAGGCTTGCCGGGACCGTCTTCGCGAGGCGTCACTCGCAGCGCATCGTGGGCCGGTACACCTGCATGGCGTTGGTGCCGGAATTTCCGCCCAGCGTGATCCCGCCGCCCGGCAGGAATATCCGGCCGCCGATCACCGCGCTGCCCTTGAGGCCGTGGACGGCGATGGGGAGGTCCGGGAGCCTGGTCCAGCGGTCGGCGCGGGGATCGTAGCCGTAGACGCTGGGCGTCAGGCCCAGCACATGGGTCCGCTCGCCCTCGCCGCCGAAGACGAACATGCAGCCGGCATGGACGGCGCCGGTGATTCCGCCCCGGGGCGCCGGAAGCGGCGCGCCCCGGGTCCAGCGGCGGGTCTTGGGATCGTATATCTCGACGAAGTCGGTCCGCTCCCCCATGGCGCCGGGGCCGACGCGGCCGCCGGCGACGACGACCTTGCCGTTCACCGCGGCCATGGCCAGGTGATTGCGCTGGGTCGGCATGTCGGGAAGCTTTTCCCACGTGTCGGTCGCCGGGTCGTAGACCTCGAAGGCATGGCCCCCGGGCGGGCGGCCGCCGGCCACGTAGATCTTGCCGCCCACCACCGCCTTGCCGCCGCCGCTCCTCGGCGTCGGCATCGGCGCCCGCTGGACCCAGCCGCCGACCGCCGGATCGTGGACCCAGACGTGCGCGACGAAGATCTCCGGCCGTCCCGTGCTCGCGCCGTCGATCTCGCCGCCGATCACGTAGAGCTTGCCGCCGACGGCCGCGACCATCATGTGGTGGATCGGCTGGGGCAGGCGCGGGCCGAGCGACCAGCGGCTTTTGACCGGATCATAGACCTGGACGAGGTTGGAAGGGAGCCGCCCCGGCGGATAGCCGCCGAGCACCCAGATCTTGCCGTCCAGCTCCGCGACCGCATGCTCGGAGCGAGCAAGCGGCATCGCGGCACCCATGCTCCATCCGTCGAACTCCGGCATGGCGCCGACCGGGGGGCCCTGGCTCACCCGCTCGTTCCAGGTCTCGACCAGCTCGTTTTCCTGGACCGGAGTCGCCGGAAGGGGCGGCGGCGCCCCGGCTCCGGGGCCCGGCTGTGCCGTCGCGGCCGTGGGCTGTCCCTGCTGTGGCTGCGCAATGGCCGTGACCGATAGCGCGAGCGCCGCAGCGCCGCCAATTGCCCTAGAACCCGCTTTCCTGATCCTGCCCACCGCACTTTCCTCCTACGGACCGGGGAAAGCTGCCACAGTGCAAGCCGCCTCGCCATAGGCCGAAAGTCACGAATCCGCGGTGTCCAGCTCCCGCCCGGCGGGGCCGAGCCTTCATCTCGCCGGCAGCGACCCCTGCGGATTGCCGTTGCCGCCGTTGAGCAGCCAGATGTCGCGCTCGATCGCCTGAATCGTCGCGAAGCGCTCGGCCTCGGTGCCGCCAGGCAGAGCCGCGAGGCCGTGCGGGCGGGCCGGCAGCGGCCGGATCCAGGCGGCGAAGGGCTCGCGCGTCAGGCCGGCGATGACGTTCGCGGGTCCAGCCAGAGCGACCGCGACGAGCCGGGGCCGAGCGCCTCTTGCCGCCTGCTTTCGCCGGACGGAGGCGGTGAAGGCCTGCGCCACCTCGTAGCCGAGCCCGCCGAAAGTCTGCTCGAACCCCAATCTGGAGCGCAGGAACTCCGCCCCGCCATGGTCGGCGAGCCCGAGCCCACCGCGGTCGCGCTGCGCCACCAGCGGGACGGCGCGGACCAGCCAGAGGGAGCGAGCCTCGTCGGCGGCGGGCCGGACCTCGTCGAGCCAGTCGCCGCTGCCGACGAAGGCGGCGACCGCCGTCACCCCCACGCGGCGAAGCGCCGCCTCGACCCGCGCGGGATCGGAGTCGCCGCGCAGATGAAGCACCGCCGCGCCCTCCGGCGCCGGGCCCTCCCCCATCGCCAGCTGCACCGCGCGAAGCCAGTAATCGTCCCGTCCCAGGGTGACCGGCACGAAAGCGAAGGCCGGGGCCCTCGCTCCGTCATAGAGCGGGAAATCGCCGAGGAGGCGCCCGTCGGCGCCGCGCATGACCACGTAGAAACGGCCGCTCTGCCCGCCGATGACCGGTGGGCTGCAGCTCGTCGTCATCACCGGGGGCGGGGGCGGCGCCCCGGCGGCGTCCGGGAAGAGCCGTCCCTGCCGCTCTTCATTATAGGGAAAGGGCGTCACTCGCCCGTCCTCGCGGGTGAAATGCTGCAAGGGCGACTGGAAGACCTGTTCCGCCTCCGGCCGGAGAGTCAGGCCCGCGCCGAACAGGCTGAACCGGTCCGGCCCGTTGCCCTTGAGGCGAGCGATGCTCCGCAAGGTCAGAACGCCCGTTTGGGCCTCGCCCATCGGGCGGGTGCCGTCATCCTCGACCAGCACCAGATCGACGTGGGTCGCGGCGGCCACCATCCGCCGGGCGAGGAATTGAGCGCTCGAATCGCCCACCGCTTCCGGCACCTGCGTGTACAGGCAGGCGGCGGCCGGTCCCGCGGCCAGCAGCGCCAGCGGCGCCGCGAGGAAGAGTAGGCGATTCATCGGGCCGTGCCTCCGATCAGTCCGCTCTGCGCCATCGCCGTTTGCAGCGGCTTGAGAGCCTGGCGCAAGGGCTCGAGCGCGAAGGGCTTCTGGCCGAAGAAGGGACCCTTCACCTCGCCGCCGGCCACCGGCGCCGGGGTCAGGGTCTGGACGTAGAAGGCGCTTCCGCGCGGCGCCGAATCCTTCCCGCCGTGGATGAAGGCCTGGTGGGCGTAGAGCGAGTCGTTGAGATGGAGCAGCCAGCGCCCGCCCGGTTCCAGCGAGCCGGGCAGGCCGGGCAGGATCAGCGGCTCCTCGTTGCTCTGCGCGATGCCGCCGTTGGCATCCTCGCCCGAAACCATTCGAACGCTGAGGACCTCGCCCGGCCTCGCACCGCCCTTGAGAGTCTCGACCACCCGCCAGCGCGCGGTCGACCGGAACCCGTCCTTGCCCGGGGCCCGGGTGTCGAGGCCGACCAGCTCGGCCACCACCACCTGCCGGGCCAGCATCGCGCTGGTGACCGGAGTGGCTCGCCCGTTCATCGCGTCGAGGGCGTCGACCGGGTCGAAGCCCCGGGCTTTCAGCGCAGCGATCTCCCGGGCGGTCTGACCGTAAGCGACCAGGAAATGCGAATTCTGGAGCGAAGCCGCGCGGCCGGGCCGAGCGAGGCGGATTCGCGGCGGGGCGGGCGGCTGGGCCCTGCCTCCCGGGCGCGGCGGCGGGGTGGGCTCGATCACCGGCAGCGCCGTCGCTTCCACCAGCTTGCGGATCTCGGCGAAATCGGGCGCGACCTCCAGCCGGAGCCAGATGGCTTCCGGGTCGCGTGCCATTCGCGCCCGGTCGTCCGAGAGCGGCGCGGCGCCTTCGAAGGCGACCCGCGCGACTTCGGGAAAGACGATGCGACCGGCCGCGGCGGCGGCCGAGAGCTTGCGCGGATCGGCGGCGCTGACCCGGACGATGCCCTCGATCGGTTCGGCCTGGACCTGCGCCGCGATGCCGGCGGAGGCAAGCTGGCGCTCGAGCGAGGCGCGCGCGCTTTCCAGCACGTCGTGGCCGACGGGCACTTCCTGCGCGGTTACGTACGGCAGCAGGGCGGCCGGCACCAGCCGCTCCCGACTGCCCGCCGCGGTGTGGAACAGGTGCGCGGTGCCTTCTTCCTCGTCGATCCAGATCGAGGCGACGGCGTCGCCCTGCTGGGCGAGCATCTTCTCCCGCCAGGCGCGGAGCGCCGCCAGCCGGGCTCGGTCGGCCTCGTAATCGGCGAGCGCGGCGGCCCGGTCGCCAAGCTCGTGGACCCGGCGCGCGATGCTTCCTTCCCGCCGCTGCCGCTCCCAGTCGGCGCGCGGCTGGAACCCGCGCACGACCCGGTAGGGGCCGGGGCAACCCTCTGTTCCGACGATCCGGTCGGGCACCCGCTCCTCGCCCGGCTGGAGCCCCGCAAGGACGATGTCGTCTCCCGCCGCGATCCGAATCCCGGACGACCGGTCGAGCACCGTGACCCGGTCGGGGTCGGACAGATCGAGCGCGTCCGAGGCTTGCCACAAAGCCGTGCGCGCCTCACTCCCGGTCCCGATCACCAGGCAGCCGTTCACCAGCCGAAGGGTCGTCGGCACGTCGGGCACCCCGACCAGGGTGCGCATGTCCATGTCGGTGCGAAAGGCGAATTGCGGGAAGGACTTGACCCGCGTGTCGCCCGGCGCGGGCGCCGGAGGGGCCGGGAAGGGCAGCGGTCGAGGCTCGATCAGCACCACCCAGGGCGGCAGCGGGAAGGCTCCGCGCGCGGCGGCGGCTCGGATCGGCGCGGCCTCCTGCCCCAGGGTGATCTCGACGATGCCCTTGTCTTCGCGCCCGCCCGCCGAGGACCAGCGGAAGCCCTGCCTGGTGAGCTCGCTCGTCAGCCGGTCCTGCATGGCGCGCAGTTCCGCCAAAGTCGGTCCGGGCCGGTCGAGCGGCTTGAACAGCGGGTTCTTCGTGTATTTCGCAAGAGTCGCCGCCGCGTTGCGGGTGAAGGCGACGACCACTCGGTAATCGGGCTGGTGCTGGATCCACAGGCCGGCGAAGGTGCCGGCCTCCTTCTCCCGAAGCGAGGCGGCGAGCGTTCCGATGTCGTCCGCGGGCGGCGCCGGCGGCCGGCCCGGCTCGGTCTTGGGCCCGATGGCGCCGCGATTCTGGATCTCCATCCGCCGCTCCGCCTCGGCGATGCTGACGCAATAAGCGCGGGCGTAAAGCGCGTTCTCGCCGAACTGGCCCTTGTAATTCTCGATGGCGGCGATCTCTTCGGGCGTCAGCTTCGGGCACGTCTCGGCGAGCGGCTTCTCGGCCGCGGGAGCGGGAGGCGGCGGAAGCATGGCGGCCGCGAGCAGCGGCGCGGACAGAAGGAGGCGACGTCTCATCGGCAAGGCCCTAGGTGGAAGATTAGCGACGCAAATCCAGCATCTTGCCTGAACCGTCCCCGAATAAGCGCGTTCCCGCCCGGCTACCTGCTTTGTACCATGTCCAGCCCTGGCGCGTGGACGCGGGCGGCCCATGGGCCTATCCGGGCGCAATGGCAGTAGCCCCGCCACTCGCCTTCGGCATCGTCGTCGCGACGGTCGTCGTGATGGAGGCCGTCGCTTCGCTCGTGCACCGTCACGTCATGCACGGCTGGGGCTGGCGCTGGCACCGTTCCCATCACGAACCGCGCAACGGGCCCTTCGAGACGAACGACCTCTACGCCCTCGTCTTCGCGGCGATCAGCCTGCTCTTCTTTACCCTGCTGGCCGACCGATGGGCGCCTTTCTGGTGGGTGGGTATCGGGACGGTGGTCTACGGGCTGCTCTATACGCTCCTCCACGACGGGCTGGTGCACCGGCGCCTCGGCTTTTCCGCGAGCCCGAGGAGCGGCTATCTGAAGCGGCTCGTCCAGGCGCACCGGCTCCACCACGCGGTGCACGAGCGGGAGGGGGCGGTCTCCTTCGGCTTCCTCTACGCGCCGCCGGTGCGGCGCCTTCGGCGGCAACTCCGCCGCGAGAACGCCCATCCGTCATCCCGGGAGGGACCCCATCAATGTACTACTTTGATGGGAACCCGAAAGCCGGGA
>DASWLY010000150.1:0-7993 GCA_036400035.1 Allosphingosinicella sp. | reverse complement strand
ATCACGTGACGGGTGGACCTTTAGGATTCGCGGGGCGGATTAGCGGTAGGGGGCATCGGCGGCAAGGTTCGCGGCAATGGACCGCTCCCACTTGTCGCCGTTATCGAGGAGCTTGGCCTTGTCGTACATCAGCTCCTCCCGGGTCTCGACGGCGAACTCGAAATTCGGCCCTTCGACGATCGCGTCGACCGGGCAGGCTTCCTGGCACAGGCCGCAATAGATGCACTTGGTCATGTCGATGTCGTAGCGGGTGGTCCGGCGGCTGCCGTCCTCGCGCGGCTCAGACTCGATGGTGATGCAGACCGCGGGGCACACCGCCTCGCAAAGCTTGCAGGCGATGCAGCGCTCCTCGCCGTTGGGATAGCGGCGAAGCGCATGCTCCCCGCGAAAACGCGGGCTCAAGGGGTTCTTCTCGAACGGATAGTTGATCGTCGCCTTGGGCTTGAAGAAATATTTCAAGGTCAAAGCGTGCGCCTTCACGAATTCCCAGAGGAAGAAGGACTTTATCCAGTGCGCGATCATGATTTTGCTTTCTGCTGATCGAGGCGAGTCGCGCAATCGCCGGTCGCATAGGGCGCGCCGCCGACCTTGCCCTGGAACAATTGCACCGTGCCGGGACCGCCCGGCCGCTTCACGTTCAGGGTCAGGAACCGCCTCGATCCGTCTTTTCCCGGATTCGGGAAATAGGCCCAAAAGCCCTCGGGCCGGGCGACGAACAGCGGCGAGCGTGCCTGACGGCCGGCAAGTTCGCCGCTGTCGTCCCTCAGCACGCGCAACGCCCGTTCATGACGCCTGAATTCGATCGGTTCGCCGGGGTCGTTGCGACGGGCGACCACTCCGTTGATGACCCAGGGTTTCCCCTCGCCGGCGCTGACGAGGCACGCCCATGAGAGCCACGGCTCCCAATGCTCGACGGGCCGGACAGGCGGCGGGTCGGCGGCCTGGGCGAGAAGGGAAAGCAGCACCGCGATCACCAGAAGGCTCCGTAGCGCGCCTGCATCAAATAGCCCGAGACCAGGAACACCCAGATGAGCGAGATGGGCAGGAATATCTTCCAGCCGAGCCGCATCAGCTGGTCGTAGCGGAAGCGCGGCACCGTCGCCTTCACCCAGCTGAAGACGAAGAAGAAGAACATGATCTTGGCGAGGAACCAGAAGATGCCCGGGATGACGTAGAGCGGCGCCCAGTCGATCGGCGGAAGCCAGCCGCCCCAGAAGAGCACGGCGGTCATTCCGCACATCAGCAGGACGTTGCCATACTCGCCCAGCCAGAAGAGGGCGAAGCTCATCGAGCTATATTCCGTCTGGTAGCCGGCGACGAGCTCGCTCTCCGCCTCGGTGAGGTCGAACGGCGCCCGCGCCGTCTCCGCCATGGCGGAGATGAGGAAGATCACCGCGAGCGGAAGGAAGAGCGGGTTGAAGCCGAAGCCGTTCAGGATCCACAGGTGGCTGCGCTGCGCCTCGATGATGCCGGAGAGGTTGAACGTCTCCGCCCAGAGGATCACCGGCACGATGACGAAGCCGACCGATACCTCGTAGCTGACCATCTGCGCGGCCGCCCGGAGCGCCGAATAGAAGGGATATTTGGAGTTGGACGCCCAGCCGGCGATGATCACGCCGTAGACGCCGAGCGAGGAGATGGCGAGCAGGTAGAGCAGGCCGACATTGATGTTGGCGAGCACCATGCCCGGGCCGAACGGCACCACCGCCCATCCCACCAGCGCCACCGTGAAGGTCAGGATCGGGGCGATGATGAACAGGCCCCGGTTCGCGCCCGAGGGGACGATCGTCTCCTTGAGGAAGACCTTGAGGCCGTCGGCGAAGCTCTGCAGAAGCCCGAGCGGACCGACCACGTTGGGGCCGCGCCTGAGCGCCATCGCCGCCCAGATCTTGCGGTCGGCATAGATGACCATCGCCACCGCCAGCATCAGCGGCAAAGCGATTATCAGGATGAAGATGAGCGTGGCGAGGAGCCAGCCCGCGCCGTAGCCAAGCCAGGTGCTCTGCATCCAGGCGGTCATATTGCTCCTCCCCGGCACGGGGAGGGGGACCGCCGGCGAAGCCGGTGGTGGAGGGGGCCCGCCGTAGATGCGGCGGAGAGGTGGGCCCCCTCCACCATGCTACGCATGGTCCCCCTCCCCGTTCCGGGGAGGAACTTGCGGTCGAGACTCATTCCGCGGCCTCCTGGAAGGTCTGCCCGTGCAGGATTTCGGCCGAGCAGCGCTGCAGGGTCGGCGAGGAGCGGGCGATCGGGTTGGTGAGGTAGAAATCCTCGATCGGGTAGGCGATCCCGCCGCTGACGGCCGGCGCGGTGCCGGCGAAGGCGGGGAGCGGATCGACGGCGCTCAGCCCGGAGACCCCGAGCCGCGGCACCTCCGCCGCGATCGCGGCGCGAAGCTGGGAAAGGTCATCGAACGGCAGCGTCTTGCCGAGCACGTCGGAGAGCGCCCTGAGGATCGTCCAGTCCTCGCGCGCCTCGCCCGGCGGATGGACCCCGAACTCGGAGAGCTGCACGCGTCCCTCGAGATTGACGTAGATGCCGTGCTTTTCGGTGTAGGCGGCGCTGGGGAGGATGACGTCGGCATGGCGAACCCCGCGGTCGCCGTGGGTGCCGATATAGATGGTGTAGGTCCCCTCGAAGGCGGCGGTGTCGATCTCGTCGGCGCCCAGGAGGAACAGCGCCTTGAGGCCGCCGGCCCGGGCGCGGAGGGTGTCGAGTCCGCCGTCCGTGACGAAGCCCAGGTCGAGCGCTCCGACTCGGGAGGCGGCGGTGTGGAGCAGGCCGAACGTCGCGCCGAGCGTACCCGCCGCGGCCCGGGCCGCCTCATAGGCACCCTCGGCCGCGAGCGCGCCCATGCCGACGATCACGGCGGCGTTCGACTTGCCAGCGAAAGCCTCGCGCACCGCGTCGGGCAGCTTGCCGAGCAGCGCGAGGTCGTTGCCGAGCTCGTTCACCGGATAGGTCAGGTCGACCGCCGGGCCGATCCGGAAGACCTGTCCCCCCGCCTTCACCGCCTTGCGGATCCGGGTGTTGACGAGCGGCGCCTCCCAGCGCGGATTGGTGCCGACGAGGAGGATGGCCGGGGCGGTCTCGATTCCGGCGATGGTCGGATTGAAGCGGTAGGCCGCCGGGCTGGAAACGTCGAACTTCGCTCCGTCCTGCCGGCATTCGTGCAGGGCGGAGCCGTAGGCCTGAACCAGCTTCTTCAGCGCGAAGACGGATTCCAGGTCCTGCAGATCTCCGGCGATCGCCGCCACCTGCTCCCCCGTCGCCCCTTGGAGCTGCTCCGCGATGGCCGCGAACGCTTCCTCCCACGTGGCGGGCCGGAGCTTGCCGTCGCGGCGCACCCAAGGCCGGTCAAGCCGGTTGCGGACGAGACCGTCGACCGCGTGGCGGGTCTTGTCGTGCGCCCACTCCTCGTTGACGTCCTCGTTGAGGCGCGGCAACGCCCGCATCACCTCGCGGAAGCGGTGGTCGATGCGGATGTTGGTTCCGACCGCGTCCATCACATCGATGCCCGGCACCTTGCGCAGCTCCCACGGCCGCGCCTCGAAGCTGTAGGGCTTCGAGACGAGCGCTCCGACGGGGCAGAGGTCGACGACGTTGCCGCTGAGCTCGGAGGTGACCGCGCCCTCCAGATAGGAGGTGATCTCCATATTCTCGCCGCGCCCGATCGCCCCGATCTCCTCGACCCCGGCGACCTCCTCGGCGAAGCGAACGCAGCGGGTGCATTGGATGCAGCGGGTCATGATCGTCTTGACCACGGGACCCATATATTTCTCGGTCACCGCCCGCTTGTTCTCGGCGAAGCGGCTATGGCCCCGCCCATAGGCCATCGCCTGGTCCTGGAGGTCGCATTCGCCGCCCTGGTCGCAGATCGGGCAATCGAGCGGGTGGTTGATGAGCAGGAACTCCATCACCCCCTCGCGCGCCTTCTTCACGGTCGGGCTCATCGTCGAGATTTCCTGGCCGTCGGCGGCCGGTAGGGCGCAGCTCGCCTGCGGCTTGGGCGGCCCCGGCTTCACCTCGACGAGGCACATCCGGCAATTGCCGGCGATCGACAGCCGCTCATGGTAGCAGAAACGCGGAATCTCCTTCCCCGCCAATTCGCACGCTTGGAGCACGGTGGCGCCCTGGGGGACCTCGATCTCGACGCCATCGACTTTGACTAAGGGCATGGCTTCAGCTTCCCGCGGGCGCCGGCTGGGCATGGGTGACGATTCGATAGGCAGCGAGCGCGAGCAGAGCGCGCAGGCCCGGACGGTTGAGCTTGGCCGAAGCCCCCGCGCGCAGGCACGGGCCAAGGTTGGCGCTGATCGCGGCGGCGGCGGCTTTCTCCTCTTCGCTCGCCGGGCCGGTGGCGAGCAGGGCGGAAACCTGATCCGGCATGCTGCGTACCGCGCACAGCCCAAGATACTCGCCGGCGTCGCGCGCGGGAATGGCGGGGCGCGCGGGGTCCAAAGCGGTGCGCGAACGCAGCGTCGCTCCGCCCAGGGCCTTTGGCAGAAGCGCTTCGGCCAGACCGCCCGCGAGCAGGACTCCGGACATTCGAAGACTGCCGTTGAACGGCCGGCAGGGCCGAACGTCGGAGGCGAGATTGTTCAGCGAGCGGCGATAGCCGTCCGTCCGATAATCGAGCTTCAGGACACGGCGGGCCTGAGCGCCTCTCTCCCCGGCAACGCAGCGCGTGAAATCCTGCAGCATCTTGAGCTCTTCCGGCGTCGCCCTTTTGTCATCCGCAGGCGCCGCGGCCGAAGGCGCGGCAGTCGCCAGGACAATGAGGGGAAGGAGCAGAAGGCGGCTCATTCCGCCGCCTCCAGAGCCCGGCCCCGGCGCTCGGCGATCCGCCGCTCCAGCTCCGGCCGGAAATGGCGGATCAGGCCCTGGATCGGCCAGGCGGCGGCGTCGCCGAGCGCGCAGATGGTGTGGCCCTCGACCTGCTTGGTGACGTCCCACAAGGTGTCGATCTCGTGGATCTCGGCATTGCCCTCGACCAGCCGCTCCATCACCCGCCACATCCAGCCGGTGCCTTCGCGGCAGGGCGTGCACTGGCCGCAGCTCTCATGCTTGTAGAAATAGGAAATGCGGCTGATCGCCTTCACCACGTCGGTCGACTTGTCCATGACGATCACCGCCGCGGTGCCGAGGCCGGACTGGAGGTCGCGAAGCCCGTCGAAATCCATCGGCGCGTCGATGATCTGCTCCGCCGGCACCAGCGGCACCGAGGAGCCGCCGGGGATGACGGCGAGGAGATTGTCCCAGCCGCCCCGAATGCCTCCGGCGTGGCGCTCGATCAGCTCGCGGAACGGCACCGACATGGCGTCCTCGACGACGCACGGCTTGTTCACGTGGCCCGAGATCTGGAAGAGCTTGGTGCCCTCGTTCTTCTCGCGCCCGAACGACTTGAACCAGCTCGCGCCGCGCCTCAGGATCGTCGGCACCACGGCGATCGACTCGACGTTGTTGACCGTCGTCGGGCAGCCGTAGAGGCCGGCCCCCGCCGGGAAGGGCGGCTTCAGGCGCGGCATGCCCTTCTTGCCCTCGAGGCTTTCCAGCATCGCCGTCTCTTCGCCGCAAATGTAGGCGCCGGCGCCGCGGTGGACGAAAAGATCGAAATCGTAGCCGGACCTGGCGGCGTTCTTGCCGAGCAGTCCCGAATCATAGGCCTGCTGGACCGCCGCCTCGAGCGTCTGGGCCTCGCGGATGAACTCGCCCCGGATGTAGATGTAGCCGGCGCGGGCGCGCATCGCGAAGCCGGCGATCAGGGCTCCTTCGATCAGCTTGTGCGGATCGTGGCGGATGATCTCGCGGTCCTTGCACGATCCGGGCTCGGATTCGTCGGCGTTGATGACCAGGAAATTGGGCCGGCCGGGCGTCGGGGCCTTGGGCATGAACGACCATTTCATGCCGGTCGGGAAGCCGGCGCCGCCACGCCCGCGAAGGCCGCTATTCTTGATCTCGTCGAGTATCGCGTCCTGGCCCACCGCCATCAGCGCCGCCGTGTCGTCCCAGTCTCCGCGCGCCTGGGCGCCCTTCAGCCCCCAGTCCTGGAAGCCGTAGAGGTTGGTGAAGATGCGATCCTTGTCGTCGAGCATCAGGCGCCCATTCCGAAATAAGCCGCGGCGACGAGCGCGACGATGACGACGAGAGCCACGAGCTTCACCATACCCTTGACCACTTTGAGGACGACGATGAGCGCGACCAGCCCAAGGGCGACGGGAATGAACTGTTCCATCAGGACCACTCCCCCCGATAGTCGTGATTTTCGCCCACCATCGCCTGCAGGCTGGTGACTCCGCCCTCCGGATCGCTGGTCCGGCGGGCGACGCCCTGCGGCCCCGGCTTCGGCATCTCGCCCCGGGCGAGCGCCTCGAGGATCGCGGTCGTCGTCTCGAAGGTGAGGTCCTCGTAATTGTCGTCGTTGATCTGGACCATCGGCGCGTTGGCGCAGGCGCCCAGGCACTCGACCTCGGAGAGGGTGAAGAGGCCGTCCGCGGTCGTCGCCCCCTTCTTCATCCCCCTGGCCTTGCAGGCGGCGAAGACGTCGTCCGAGCCGCGAAGCATGCAGGGCGTGGTTCCGCAGACCTGGACGTGGAAACGGCCGACCGGGCGCAGGTTGAACATCGTGTAGAAGGTCGCGACCTCGTAGGCCCGGATATAGGGCATGCCGAGATATTTCGCGACATATTCGATCACCGGGATGGGCAGCCAGCCCTGCGTATTCGTCTCCGCCCCAACCTGCCGCTGCGCCAGGTCGAGCAACGGAATGATCGCGCTCTGCTGCCGCCCCGGCGGATAGCGGCCGACGAGCAGCTTCGCCTGCCTGTCATTCTCCGCGGTGAAGGCGAACGCCCCCCAGCGGCCGCGAAGTCCGTCCAGGTCCGGAATCGAATTGGGGAGGATATCAGCCATCCCGGCGCCCTCCTTCGTCGCGGCCCTCGCGCTTGCCGCGGCTGGAACCGGAGGCGAGCGCGACCAGCAGCAGCAGGACCAGGACGGCGCCGATGCCGCCGACCGTCCGGATCGTCGTGCCGTCGGCGCGATCGTCCGGGGTGAACAGGTAAAGCGCGCCGACCGCCGCGACGGCAACGGTGACAGCGATCATGGCGAGGGTGCGCCTGTCAGCCATGAGCCGCGGGCCTCCCCTTCTTGCCGAGCATCCGGCGAACGAGCGCGACCGCCTCGACCAGGAGCGCCGCGGCGATGATGCCCATCAGAGCGAGCGGAAGGACGAGAAAAGCCCCGCCGCCGAGGGCGGGCCCCGTCAGCACGGCATAGGCCAGGAGCGCGGTGGCCGCCGCGGCGAGGAAATATCGCCGCGCCTTCACCGGAAGCTGCGCCAGCACCGTTGCCGGGGCAAGCACGAACATCGCGAGCAACAAGGCTTCGCTCACCGGCCGATCTCCCCTGAGACGCTGTCGCGCAGGCCGCGGGCTTCAGCCATCGTCGCGGTCCTCCCTCTCGCGCCGGCGGCGGCGCCGGGCGCTCGCCGCCATCACGATGATCAGCAGCAGGAGGACGCCGGACGAGCCCGCCAGGCCCCCCTTGCCTCCCCCGTCGGCCGGGGCGGGATTCGAGTCCGGCTTGAGGATCAGCATCGCCGCCACCGCGATCGCCAGCGCGGCGGCGAGGGCGATGAGCCAGAGCCTGTTGCGTTTCACCGGTCGATCTCCCCGAAAACGATGTCGAGGGAGCCGAGGATGGCGGTGACGTCGGCGAGCATGTGGCCTCGGGTCATGAAGTCCATCGCCTGGAGATGGCTGAAGCCGGTCGGGCGGATCTTGACCCGGTACGGCTTGTTGGTGCCGTCGGCGACGAGGTAGATCCCGAACTCCCCCTTGGGGCTCTCGGTGGCGACGTAGACCTCGCCCGCGGGCACGTGGAAGCCCTCGGTGTAGAGCTTGAAGTGGTGGATGAGCGCTTCCATCGACTGCTTCATCTCGGCGCGCTTGGGCGGAACCACCTTGCGGTCGAGCGAGGCGATCGGCCCCTG
>DASWLY010000149.1:0-3404 GCA_036400035.1 Allosphingosinicella sp. | reverse complement strand
TGGTGGAAATTCGGCCGGACCGCGACCATGAGCTCGAGCCGCTCGGTCACCGCGGCCAGCGCCGCCGCCGTCGACCAGGCGTCGAGCGCCGGAGCCTCGACGCCCTTGATGTCGTTGAGGTTGAGCTCCGCGATCAGGCTGAGGTCCCAGCCCGTCTCCTCGCTCCTCACCGTCAGCCGGCGGACATAGTCCCAGCTCGCCTCCATCCCCTCGTCCTCGACGTTGCGGAGCCAGCCTCCGAAGACCGGCATCCAGTAACCGAACCGCATCACCTGCTCTCCCGGATCGCTTCTTCGAGGAAATCGACGAGCCGGTCGTGCGGGTCCCAGCCGAGCACGTCCAGCGGCTTCGCGACGAAGTTCGAAAGCGCGTTGATGTCGTAGAAGCGGGCTTTGCCGTCGCGGTCGTCGATCAGATATTCGACCCCGCCGACGTCGAGCCGCGCCGCCTGGGCGATCCGCTCGGCCGCCTCGACGAGATCGGCCGCCGGCATCGCCGCCTTCATCCGCACCGCGGCCCGACCCGGCTGGGCGAGGCAGGCGTCGGCCGGGCACAGATCGAAGCTGTCGCCGCCGCTCTCCACCTCGATCGCGTAGAGGAACTTGCCGCCGAGCGTCTCGACGCGGGTGATGGCCCCGCCCCGCGCCGGTGCGTAATCCTGGACGAGGAGGACGGAGTCGACGCTCTGAGGCACCGTCCGGTCGGCGACGGAGGCTGCCAGCTCATCCTCGCTCGAATAGCGGACGATGCCCGCGCCCGAGCCGCCGATATTGGCCTTGACGAGGAGCGGCCATCGCATCGTCCGAGCCGCCGCGAGCAGGTCCTCGCGGCGATGGACGACCCGGGTCTCCGGCACCTCGAAGCCGAGCCGCGAGATGAGCGAGAGCTGCCGCGCCTTGGAGGAATCCACCGCGATGGCATCGGCGCCGTTCAGCACCCGCGCCCCGTTGCCGGCCCAGTGGGCGAGCAGGGCTTCGGCGTAGAAGATGCCGTGCTCCGCCTCGCGCAGGAAGCTGGACATGGCGACCCGGCTCAGCACGACGGGCGCGGGGATGGCGGTGGAGGCGGGGTCGAAGCTGTGGTCGGAGAGGCGGATCGCCTCATAGCGCACGCCGCGCCGGTCGAGCGCGGCGAACAAGGGCTCGAACCATGTCGGGTGTTCGTAGAGGATGGCGAGGTCGGGTCTCATGCGGAAGTCACTTGGGGGCGGGCGGGGCGGATGTGAAGGACTGATCCGTCATCCCGGCGAAAGCCGGGATCTCGTGGAGACCCGCCGAGACTTCTCGTCCTGAGGTCCCGGCTTTCGCCGGGATGACGGTGCGCCCCAAGTAAACGCCTCCTTAACCAACCCGCCCTAAGCCGGACCCACGCTACCCAAGCCGCGGGGCCCGAGTGGACGATCTCATCAACGATTTCATCGCGGAGACGCGGGAGATGCTCGAAGCGCTCTCCGGGGAGATCGTCGCCTGGGAAGCCGTGCCCGAAGACCGCGCCCGCCTCGACGAGATCTTCCGCTTCGTCCACACCGTCAAGGGCAATAGCGGCTTCTTCGATCTGCCCCGGATCCGGGCCCTCAGCCATGCCGCCGAGGACGCCCTCGCCGCCGTCCGCGCCGGCACCCGAACGGCCGACGCGCCTTTGGTCAGCGCGGTCCTCGCCGTCATCGACCGCCTCGCCGAGCTGGTCGAGGCGCTGGAGACCGGCGAAGCCCTGGCGAGCGAGGACGACAGCGCGCTCATCCATGCCTTGTCCGCCGGCCGGCCGCCCGAAGCGCCGGAGGCCGAATCGGCGCCGGCAAGCCAGGCGGCCCGAGCCTCGAGCCGGACGGTGCGTCTTCCCGTCGAGCTTCTCGACCGGATGATGAGCGGGATCTCCGACCTCGTCCTCGCCCGCAACGAGCTCGCCCGCCGGATCCGGGAGAGCGGCGACGCCGAGATGCAAGCGGCCTTCGACCGGGTCACCGCCACCGTCGCCGATCTTCGCGACGGCATCACCCGCACCCGGATGCAGCGCATCGACAACCTCTTCGCGCCGCTGCCGCGAATGGTCCGCGACGTTTCGGGCCAGACGGGCAAGCTGGTCGCCCTCGAGATCGACGGCGGCGACGTCGAGATCGACCGCGAGATGCTCGAGATGATCCGCGATCCTCTCACCCACATCGTCCGCAACGCCATCGACCACGGCATCGAGAGCCCGGCGGAGCGGCGCCTGGCCGGCAAGAAGGACACCGGCTGCCTTCGGGTCTGCGCCCGCCAGGCCGGCAACCAGATCCTGCTCGAAATCTCCGACGACGGCGCCGGCATAGACGGCGACAAGCTCGTCGCCCGGGCGGTCTCGGCCGGGGTCCTGACCGCCGAGCGGGCCGACCGGCTGACGGAGGCGGGCAAGCACGCTCTGGTCTTCGAGCCCGGCCTGTCGACCGCCGCCTCGGTCACCGACCTCTCCGGCCGCGGAGTCGGAATGGACGTGGTTCGCGCCAACGTCGAGCGCATCGGCGGCCTCGTCGAGGTCGACAGCCGCAAGGGGCAGGGGGTCGTCCTCACCCTCAGGGTGCCGCTCACCCTCACCATCATCCCGGCGCTCACCGTCGCGGCGGCCGGGCAGGTCTACGCCATCCCGCGCTCGGCGATCGAGGAGATCGTCCGGGTGAAGGGCGGCTCGGTCCGGGTCGAGACCGTCGGCGGCGCCGCCTTCGCCACCGTTCGCGGGCGCCGGCTGCCGCTCGTCCACCTTCGCGACTCGCTCGGCTGCGAGGCCTCGGCCGACCCGGCGGGTCAGACCCTCGTCCTGCTCAAGCCGGCCGGCGCCGATCTCTACGCGCTCGCGGTCGACGACATCCACGACCATGAGGAGCTGGTGGTGAAGCCGGCCGCTCCCGCCGTGATGGCCGCGGGCCTCTATGCCGGAACCACCATCGCCGACGACGGCAAGCCGGTGCTTCTGCTCGATCCGCCGGGAATCGCCGCCCGGGCCGGGCTCGCGCTCCATCGCCGGGGCGCCGAAGCCGAGGCCGCGTCGGCGCCGGTCCAGGCGGCGGCGCCAGGTCCCGCTTCCTTGCTCTTCAAGACCCTGGCCGGCACCCTTCGCCTGGTCCCGGTCGCCGCGGTCCAGCGGATCGAGGACGTCCGCGCCGACGCCGTTCGGCTGAGCGCCGGCCGGCTCCACGTCGCGATCGGCGACACCCTGCTTCCGCTCGAGGGCTGCGGCGCCGCGATGCCCGACCGGCCGATCCGGCTTCTTCGCCTCGGCGACGGCCAGTCCGAGATCGCCTACGGCCTGACCGACGTCGTCGACATCGTCCCGCTTCCGGTGGGCCTGATCCCGGCCGCCGAGCCGGGCGAGGTCCGCGGAGTCCTTCTCGTCGGCGGGGAGCAGGCCGAATTGATGGATCTCCACTGGCTGTT
>DASWLY010000148.1:0-16262 GCA_036400035.1 Allosphingosinicella sp. | reverse complement strand
AGCTCGCCGGTCAGCAGCCTGAGGAGGGTGGTCTTGCCGGTGCCGTTGGCGCCGACGACGCCGATCCGGTCGCCGCGCTGGACTCGCAGGCTGAAGTCGCGGACGATGGTCCGCTCGCCGAAGCGCTTGGTCACCTTGTCGGCGTCGATCACCATCTTGGTCTTCACGTCGTCATTCTCGAGGCCGAGCTTCGCCGCTCCGGCCGGGCCGAGCATCGCCGCCCTCGCCGCGCGCATTTCTCCCAGCTTGGCGAGCCGGCCCTGGTTGCGCTTGCGGCGGGCGGTGACCCCGCGCTGAAGCCAGTGGAGCTCGAGCTTCAGCCGGGCGTCGAGCTTCTCGGCGGCCCGGGCCTCCTCCGCATAGACCTGCTCGGTCCAGGCGTCGAAGCCGCCGAAGCCGATTTCGGCGCGGCGAAGAGCGCCGCGGTCGAGCCACAGCGACGAGCGGGTGAGGCGCTTGAGGAAGGTCCGATCGTGGCTGATCGCGATAAAGGCGCCGGTGTAGCGGCCGAGCCAGTCCTCGAGCCATTCGATCGCGGCGAGATCGAGGTGGTTGGTGGGCTCGTCGAGCAGGAGTACGTCCGGATCCTGCGCCAAAGCGCGGGCGATGGCGGCCCGGCGCCGCTCGCCGCCCGAGGCGGTGGCGGCGGGGCGGTCGAGGTCGATCCCGAGCTGGTCGGCGATGGCGTCGACCTCGTGCGGAGCGGGCGCCTCCGGCCCGTGGAGAGCGAAATCGCGAAGCGTGGCGAAGCGCTCCACCGGCGGGTCCTGCTCGAGCAGGACCACCTTCGTGCCGGGCTGGATCGTCCGCCGCCCTTCGTCCGTGTCGATCAGGCCGGCGATGCATTTGAGGAGCGTGGTCTTGCCCGCTCCGTTGCGGCCGATCAGGGCCAGCCGATCGCGCCCGCCGACGAACAGGTCAAGGCCTCGGAAAAGCCAGCCGGACCCCTGAATAAGGCCGAGATTTTCATAAGCGAGGACCGGGGCTGCCATGGTGGGGGCGAGATAGGGGCGGATCGCCGCCGCGTCACCCCACCCGTCGCTGGTTTCCGCTTTGCGTTTCTGGCAGCCTGCGCCGATGGTCAGGACGATCATCCCCTACGCGCTGGCGCTGGCGGCGGCTGCCGCGGCGCTCCAATGGCTGGAACATCGCTATCTGATGCGGACGTTTTCGACCGGCATCTATATCGCCTTGCTCGCAGTCGGCTTCATCGGCCTCGGCCTGTGGGCAGGCCGCAAGCTGACTGCCCTGCCTGCCGCGCCCGGCTTCGAGCGGAACGAGGCGGCGATCCGCTCGATCGGCCTCACCGCTCGGGAATGCGAGATATTGGCGCTGCTTGCCTCGGGCCAGTCGAACAAGGAGCTGGCACGTACCCTCGGCATCTCGCCCAACACCGTGAAGACCCACCTCGCCCGCCTGTACGAAAAGCTGGACGTGCCCAACCGCATCGGAGCGATCGAGAAGTCGCGCTCGCTCGCGCTCATCCCTTGAGGCGAATTGCGCCAAATCACCCGTTCGGGCGATACCCGCGCCGCCTTCGTCGGCCTTATGCCAGCGCCTTCACTCGAACGAGGAGACATGGGTCATGAGATACGCCCTGACTTACGGAAGCCTGGCCGGGCTGGTCATCATCTCGGTGATGCTCGCCGGTATCCTCGCCGCCGACCAGAGCAGCTTCTTCGCCTCGATGTGGTTCGGCTTCCTGGTCATGCTGGTTGCGATGACCTTCATGTTCGTCGGGGTGAAGCGCTACCGCGACATCGAGCATGGCGGGATCATCAGGTTCAAGCCGGCCTTCCTGATGGGGCTGGCGATCGCGGCCGTCGCGGCGCTCGCCTACATCCTGGTGTGGGAGGTCTATCTGGGCGTCACAGGCTATCGCTTCATGGACGACTATCTGGCCGGAATCGCCCGCGACCTGCAGGCCCAGGGCAAGAGCGCCGCCGAGATAGGCCGCGAGATGGCCCGTCATGAGTGGGTAAGGGCCAATTACCCCAACCCGCTGATCCGGATCCCGCTCACCTTCACGGAGATCTTCCCGATCGGCCTGCTCGCGGCCCTGTTCTCCGCCGCGCTCCTGCGAAATCCCAAGGTGCTTCCGGCACGCACTGGGAGATAGTAACGATCTTCCCGTCCCGGCCAAAGCCCGGCTGTCACGCCTGAACTTGTTTCATCTTCCAACGGGTTGCCGGTTGGGAAGGCGGAGAACTGGATGCTGAAACAAGTTCAGCATGACGAGTAGGGATCAGGCGGCGCGGGGGACGATTCGGTCCAGCTCGCCGTTCAAAGCGCGCTTCGCTTCGAGCAGTTCATAACTGGTTTGCAGGCGGAGAAAGAAGCCTTCCGACATTCCGTAATAGAGGGCTAGGCGGAGGTCCAGCTCTGCATCCATTGGCCGCGCACCGGCGATCACCGCCTCCACATGCTCGGCGCTCGTGGCGATCGCGCTTGCAAGCGCCGCCGCCTCCAGCCCGAGCGGCTCCATGAACTCGCTGGCCAGCATCTCGCCGGCATGCGGGTTGTGCAGCCAATCAGGATTAGTGGTAGTCCGTGACTTCGACACCGTCAGCGCTCAAGCCGCGTAGATCGCCGGGCGATAGCGCGGTTCCGGAATTGGGAAGCCCCGGTCCTGAGCAACTTCAAGCCAGCCCTGGATCGCGTCATGGATATTGGCCAGGGCTTCGGTGCGGGTATCGCCATGAGCCGAACATGGCTTCAGGTCCGGAACGTCGGCGATCCAGCAGGCGTCCTCGTCGGACCAGAAGAGATTGATATGGTAACGAGGCTCGTTCATTCTTCAATATGTAGGCCGTAGGTCTCCACAAGTTCAAGGAATTCCCGGACCTGATACCGCTTCGCGTCCTTGCCGTGCGGCTGGACGGGGAAGGAACGGGCGAGATCGGGATGCACGTACTGGCGGTGGCTGCCGACGGTGCGATCGAGGGTGAAGCCGAAGGCCAGCAAGAGGCGTTCGAAATCTCGGAAAGAAATTATCGGTTTCGACGTCGTGAGCAGGCGTGCGTAGAGCTTGTCCGGCTTCGTCACGGCTGACTGGACCTGAGAGCGTTCAAGCTGTGCCACATGTCGTCGTCGGGACGTCTAACCAGCCAAAATAGCCATCCGTTAACGTGGTTGTTTGTGATGTAATATGCCGCTTGGGAGGGGCTGCTTCGCTTGGCCCCCGTCGCCTCGTCTATCCATTCAGAGCCTGAAATCTTCGCAAAATACGTTTTTCCCTTATGGCTTGCTCGCAACTGCGTCCCCTCAGGGAGGAACACCTCCTTGAAGTAAGCGCCTTGCGGTTTCGCACCGGCGGAAGGGGGCGCACTCGCCGGCGGCGTGTCAGGCGCAGCCTCTAGAAGACGCCTGATCACGGCGTCGTGCGTATCCTGCTCGTCCGCGAGCAGGGACGTCAGTTTTTTCCAAGTATCGAAATGAACGTCGAGTTGCATGGCCACGCTCCTCATTCGAACTTGTACATGATGAGGAGATATATGGAAGGAAAAACTGGATTTGAGGCTGAAATCTGGGGTTAACGCCCCCCGCTCATCCTCTTTCCCATCCGGATCGCCTGCTGCTTGCCGTAGCGGGTCTTGCGCGTCCCCGGCTTGCCCTCGGTGGAGTTGCCGAGGAGGGGGGCCTTCTTCTCGTGGTCCGGAAGCCCGAGCTCGTCGGCCTCAAGGCGGCGGATCTCGTCGCGGAGCCTTCCGGCTTCCTCGAATTCGAGGTCGCCGGCGGCCTTGCGCATGCGCTGCTCGAGGTCGGCGATATAGGCCTTGAGGTTGTGGCCGACGAGGTGGGGCCGGTCCTCGTCGCCGGTGTCCACCGTGACGCTGTCGCGGTTGGAGACGTGGCTGAGGATGTCCTGGATGTTGCGCTTGATCGTCGTCGGCGTGATTCCGTGGAGCTCGTTATATTCGAGCTGCTTCTGGCGCCGGCGGTCGGTTTCCCTGAGCGCCCGCTCCATCGAGCCGGTGATCCGGTCGGCGTAGAGGATGACCCGGCCCTCGACGTTGCGGGCGGCGCGGCCGATCGTCTGGATGAGCGAGGTTTCCGAGCGAAGGAAGCCCTCCTTGTCGGCGTCCAGGATGGCGACGAGGCCGCATTCCGGGATGTCGAGACCCTCGCGAAGCAGGTTGATCCCGACGAGGACGTCGTAAACCCCCAGCCGCAGGTCGCGGATCAGCTCGATCCGCTCCAGCGTCTCGACGTCCGAGTGCATGTAGCGGACTCGAAGTCCGGCCTCGTGCATGAATTCGGTGAGGTCCTCGGCCATCCGCTTGGTCAATGTGGTGACGAGCGTACGGTAACCCTTGCCGGCGGTGATCCGCGCCTCGTTGATGAGGTCGTCGACCTGGTCCTCGACCGGCTTGATCTCGACCGGCGGGTCGATCAGCCCGGTGGGGCGGATGACCTGCTCTGCGAAGACTCCGCCCGTTTGCTCCAGCTCCCAGCCGCCGGGGGTGGCGGAGACGGCCACGGTCTGCGGGCGCATCGCGTCCCATTCGTTGAAGCGAAGCGGGCGGTTGTCGATGCAGGAGGGGAGGCGGAAGCCATATTCGGCCAGAGTGATCTTCCGCCGGTGGTCGCCCCTGGCCATCGCGCCGATCTGAGGCACCGTCTGGTGGCTTTCGTCGACGAACAGGAGGGCGTTCTCCGGCAGATATTCGAACAGCGTCGGCGGCGGCTCGCCGGGCATTCGGCCGGTCAGGAAGCGGCTGTAATTCTCGATGCCGGCGCAGCTGCCGGTGGCGGCGATCATCTCCAGGTCGAAATTGGTGCGCTGCTCGAGCCGCTGGGCCTCGAGCAATTTGCCCTCGGCGTGAAGCTCCTTGAGCCGCTCGGTCAGCTCGTGCCGGATCGCCTCCATCGCCTGCTTCAGGGTCGGGCCGGGGGTGACATAGTGGCTGTTGGCGTAGACCTTGACGTAATCGAGCGCCGCGATCTTCTTACCGGTGAGCGGGTCGAACTCGACGATCTCCTCGATCTCGTCGCCGAAGAAGGCGATCCGCCAGGCCATGTCCTCGTAGTGGGAGGGGAAGATCTCGAGGCTGTCGCCGCGGACTCGGAAATTGCCGCGGGCGAAGGCCTGGTCGTTGCGCTTGTACTGGAGGGCGACGAGCTTTCTGACGGTCTCGCGCTGGTCGACCGTGTCGCCCTTCTTGAGGCTGAAGGTCATCGCGCTGTACGTCTCGACCGAGCCGATTCCGTAGAGGCAGGAGACCGAGGCGACGATGATGACGTCGTCCCGCTCCAGCAAAGCGCGGGTCGCCGAGTGGCGCATCCGGTCGATCGCCTCGTTCACCGAGCTTTCCTTCTCGATGTAGGTGTCGGAGCGCGGCACGTAGGCTTCGGGCTGGTAGTAATCGTAATAGGAGACGAAATATTCGACGGCGTTGTCCGGGAAGAAGCTCTTGAACTCGCCGTAGAGTTGGGCGGCCAGGATCTTGTTCGGGGCGAGGACGAGGGCCGGCCGCTGAAGCGCCTCGATCACCTTGGCCATGGTGAAGGTCTTGCCCGAGCCGGTGACTCCGAGCAGCACCTGGGTCTGCTCGTCCTGGCGCGCGGCATCGACCAGCTCGGCGATGGCCGTGGGCTGGTCGCCCGACGGTTCGTAGTCGGAGACGATCCTGAGCTTCCTTCCGCCCTCGGCCTTTTCCGGCCGCTTCGGGCGGTGGGGCACGAACTCCTGCCCCGTCTCCGGCTCCTCGAGCCCGGTCCTGATCGCGATTGCCATGGCTGGCATATGGCTATTGGCGATCGGGAGCGCTAGCTTTGCGCCATAACAAATGGGGGATTGGGGATGCGCACATTCATCATCGTACCGCTCTGCCTGGCGGCGGTCGCCTGCTCGGGCGGGGGCGAGCAGAAAAAGGCGGAGGCCGCCGCTTCGATGCAGGCGGGCCAGTGGGAAATCAGCTCCGAAGTCGCGAGCTTCCAATCCGCCGACAAGGCGCTTCCGGCGCTCAAGGCGGCGGTCGGCGACAAGGCCACGGCTCCGGGCTGCATCGAGGCAGGCAAGGAGGACAAGCCGCCCCCCGAGATGTTCGCCGGCGTCGGCTACGAGTGCGACTACAAGGACACCTATCTGAGCGGTGGCCGGATCAACGTCTCGATGGAATGCGAAAGGGACGCCCTCGAGGGCAAGGTGATGGTCTCGGTCGAGGGAACCTATACCGGCGACAGCTTCCAGGGCACGTCGAATACGAAGTCCTTCCTGCCCGGCGACGGCGACTTCGTCATGAGCAGCAAGATCAGCGGACGGCGCACCGGCCCGGCCTGCGCCGCGCCGGCGGCCGGGGACTCCAAGGGCAAAGCCAAGGCCTGATGCCTCTCATCCCCTGCCAGCGCGCCCTCTTCGACATGGAGGAGGGCACGGCCTATCTCGACTGCGCCAAGATGTCGCCGCTCAGCCGCGCGGCGATCGAGGCCGGTCGGCGGGGGCTGGAGCGCAAGGCGCACCCCTGGAACGTCACGGCCGAGCATTTCTTCGATGAATCCGAAGCCGTTCGGGGGCTGTTCGCCCGGCTGATCGGGGCGGCGGCGGACGATGTCGCGATCGTGCCTTCGGTCAGCTATGCGATGGCGACGGCGATGGCCAATGTGCCGGTCGCCGCCGGCCAGTCGATCGTCACCCTGGCCGACGACTTCCCGTCCGGAATTCTCGCCTCGCGCGCTTTGGCACGGCGGGCGGAGGCTCGGGTGGTGACGGTGGGTCGTCCGGCCGAGGGAAGCTGGACGGCCGCGATCCTCGAGGCGATCGACGGCGGCACGGCGCTCGTCGTCGCGCCGCATACCCATTGGGTGTGCGGGACGATGATCGACGTCGAGGCGATCGGGCGGCGCTGCCGTTCGGTCGGAGCGGCGCTGGTGCTCGACACGACCCAGTCGACCGGGGCGCTGCCGCTCGATCTCGCGGCCGTCGATCCGGACTATCTCGTCGCGACCTCCTACAAGTGGCTGCTCGGCCCCTACAGCCTCGCCTTCCTCTACGTCGCGCCGCGCCACCAGCAGGGGCGGCCGCTCGAGGAGGCGTGGATCACTCGCCGCAACGCCCAGGATTTCCGAAGCCTCTCTGATTACGAGGAGGGCTTCGCCGTCGGCGCCCGGCGCTTCGACATGGGCGAGCGCGCCAATTTCGCGCTGCTGCCGGTGGCCGGGGTGGCGATCGGGCAGTTGCTCGACTGGGGCGTGGCGAATGTCGCGGAGACGCTGGGCGCGATGACCGCGGGCATCGAGGCGCGGCTTGGGGAGCGGGACGTGACCGGCCAGCAGGGGAGGGCGCCGCATTTCCTCTCGGTCCGCTTTCCGGGCGGGCCGCCGGAGGGGATCGTGGAGAGGCTCGCCGCCGCCGGCGTCCATGTCTCCTTGCGCGGCGAGCGGATGCGGATCACTCCGCACCTCTACAATGACGAGGGCGATACGGAGCGTCTGTTCTCCGCGCTCTGGCCCGATTAAGGATGGCCTGAATTTCCCGGAGATCATCGAATGCGTCTGAAGTTCCTGTTCCTTGCGTGCGCCCTCGCCGCCGCCCCCGCGGCGGCGGCCGATTTCGCCGGCTCGATCAAGGCCGATTACGACAAGCGCCTCGGCGCCATGTTCGTCGATTTCCACCGCAACCCCGAGCTTAGCTTCAAGGAGAACCGCACCGCCAAGGTCATCGCCAAGGCCCTTCGGGCGGAAGGCGTCGCGGTAACGGAAGGCGTCGGCGGGACCGGAGTCGTCGGAGTGCTTCGCAACGGCGACGGCCCCACCGTGCTGGTCCGGGCCGACATGGACGGCCTCCCGGTCGACGAGAAAAGCGGCCTCGCTTACGCCTCGCGCGCCCGGCAGGTGGGCGTCGACGGGGTCGAGATGCCGGTGATGCATGCCTGCGGGCACGACGTCCACATCACCTCTCTCGTCGGCACCGCGCGCCAGCTGGCGGCGATGAAGGATCGCTGGCGCGGAACGGTGGTGTTCGTCGCCCAGCCGGCCGAGGAGAGGGTCGGAGGCGCCAAGGCGATGCTCGCCGACGGCCTCTATACCCGCTTCCCAAAGCCCGATTACGCGCTCGGCTTCCATGTCAATTCGGGAATGCGGACCGGCACGGTGAGCGGCGCGGACACCCTGATGTACAGCTCGGCCGACAGCGTCGACGTCACCGTCCACGGCGTCGGCGCCCATGGCGCGGCGCCGCATACCGGCAAGGACCCCGTCTATATCGCGGCCCAGATCGTGACGGCGCTTCAGTCGATCGTCAGCCGCGAGGTGGGACCGCTTTCCCCGGCCGTCATCACCGTCGGCTCCTTCCACGCCGGGACCAAGCACAACATCATCTCGGACCGGGCGGACCTCCAGATCACCGTCCGGGCCAATGACGAGGCGACCCGGCGCCAGCTCCTCACCGCGATCGAGCGGATGGCCAAGAACATCGCCCGGGCCAACGGAGTCGCCGAGAACCGGCTGCCGGAGGTAAAGGTTTCGGAAGGCACGCCGACGACCAGCAACACGCCCGCGGTCGCCCAGCGGGTCCGAGCCGCCTGGCAGCAGGCGCTTCCGGCGGGGACGGTGGCGCAATTCGCTCAGGAGAGCATGGGGGCGGAGGATTTCACCTATTTCGTCCAGCCCGAACACGGCGTCCCCGGCTTCTACTTCCAGGTCGGCGGAACGCCCCAGGCGGCCTTCGATGCGGCGAGGGCGGGAGGGCCGCCGGTGCCGTCGCACCATTCGCCCCTGTTCAAGATCGATCCGGAGCCGTCGATAAGGCTGGGGACGGAGGCGATGACGGTGGCGGTGCTCGATCTGCTGAGGCCGGGGGGCGCCGCGCCCGGCAATTGATCACGAGAAGGGGGAGAGACATGAAGACTCGAGCGATCCTGGGCGCCGCGGCGCTGGCGCTGGCCGGGTGCGGAAGCTCCGGCGGCGATGGCAATGCGAACGGGGGCAACGGCTCGGCGGCGGCCGCCGGGGGAAGCGGAGGCAGCGGCGGCTCCGCCTCCGACTCCGGCTCCGCCTCCGGCTCAGCGTCCGCGTCCGCCTCCGAAGTCACCCTCCAGCCCGGCGAATGGGAAATGAAGATGGAGGTCCTCAACGTGAAGGTCGAGGGCCTGCCGGAGGGCATTGCCGAGGGCATGAAGAAGGAGGGCGCCAAAGCCAGCCGCACCTGCATGACTCCCGAGGAGGCGAAAGGCCCGAAGGCCGACATCTTCACCAAGGACAATCCGGGCAGTTGCAAATCCGAGGGCTTCACCTGGGCCGGCGGCCGGATCCACGGCAAGACCCTTTGCACGGGCGAGGGCGGGGTCGGAAACACCCAGATGACCATGGACGGCCGCTACACCCCCCAGAGCATCGACATGACGATGAAATCGCAAACCGACATGATGGGCAAGGCGATGATCATGGAGATGCGGATGACCGGCCGCCGGGTCGGCGAATGCACCGCCGCCACCAAGGAGGGCTAAGCGCCGTTCGGCTCGGCAGCATGATCGCCTGTTGTCGATCCGTCATTGCGAGGAGCGAAGCGACGAAGCAATCCAGCGGGCCTCTTAGACCGCGCTGGATTGCTTCGCTGCGCTCGCAATGACGGTTGATCCTTAAGCAGGCTCTAGAATCAGGGAACCCTGAAGCTTCGCCCCACCCCCGTCGTGACGAACCGCTCCGCCGGAATCCCCCGCGCCTTTTTCGCGGCGGCGAGGCGGCGGGGCGGGTCGTTGATGCTTTCGAAGGTGAGCTGGAAGGTGCCCCAGTGCATGCCCAGCGCCATGGCCGGCTTCAGCGTCTCGAACACCCGCACGGCCTCGTCCGGGTCCATGTGGTTGCCCTTCATGATGTCGCGGGGCTCGTACGCGCCGACCGGCAGGATGGCGAGGCGGAAGGGGCCGCTCCGCGCCGCCTCGGCGGCCCAGCTCCCGTCGCCATAGCCGGTGTCGCCGGCGAAGAAGAGGTTGCCCCCCGGCAACCTGACGGTGAAGGCGGACCAGAGGGCGCGATTGCGGTCGGTGCCCCAGCGAGAGCCCCAATGATGGTTGCGCTCAACCCGCACGTCGATCTCGCCGCACGAGCTCTCGGGCGGGCAGAGCGGGGCCACCGAATGGCCGGCGCCCCAGTCGAGGGCGATGGCGCCGATGCCTTCGCCCTTGAGGATCGTATCGTTGCCGAGGCTGGTGACGATGGTGGGGCGGTCTCGCCGCCAAAGCCGCTTCAGGGTCGGCAGGTCCATATGGTCGTAATGGTTGTGGCTGACGACGACGAGGTCGATCTTCGGCAGGTCCTCGAAGCGAACCCCGGGCGCCCGAACCCGCTTCGGGCCGGCGAACGAGAAGGGTGAGGCCCGCTCCGACCAGATAGGATCGGTGAGGATGTTGAGACCCCGGGTCTGCACCAGCACCGTCGCGTGGCCGATCCAGGTGACCAGCATCTCCCGGCCCTGCACCCGGCGGGGCGGCACCGTCGGCGTGACCGGCACCTGCTCCGGCCATTGGGCCCTTTCGCTGGAGCCGATGACTCGGTTGAGGAAGCGTGCTGGGCCGCCATGGGCGGCGGCGGCGGGGGCGGGGCTTGGGTTGAAGAAGCGTTCGCCGTCGAAATGGCCGGACCGCGGGCCCTCATAGTAGATGCGGTCGAGGAAGGGCGGGATCAGCGAGGGCGCGAAGCACAGGCCGACGGCGAGGAAGAGGAGCAGTGTGCCGAGGCGGCGGAGCCAGGTTCGCATCGCTGTCTCTTAGGGTCCGAGGGCAGTTTGAAGCTCGTCATTGCGAGGAGCGAAGCGACGAAGCAATCCAGCTTAGGCGTTCGCGCCGCTGGATTGCTTCGCTTCGCTCGCAATGACGGGGGGGGGGCGGTCGCCCGCCGATCAGCGGGCGGCGATGGCGAAGCCGGACGCCGGGCGGGTCTCGCGATGCTCCTCGTGATAGATGTCGAAGGCAAGGGCGACGCGGCCGGGCGCGGCTCCGCCGCAGTCGAGCGCGTAGCGTTGGGTCAGGGTGCCGTAGGCGCCGACGCCGCCGGTGCTTCGCGCCCCGACTTGGGGGCGGGCGCCGTCGGCGCAGCGCAGGCGAGCGATATAGGCGCGGGCGCCTTCCGGCCCGCCGACCCGCACCGGATTCTGCTCGGTACCGAGCGGATGCACGGCCGCCGCCGCGGCGATCTGCTCGGCCTCCGCCATCGGATCGAGCGGGGCGGCCTGCTCGAGCACCTGGTCCGGGCTTGCGGTACGGGCGCCGAGCTTCTGGGCGGCGGCGGGGGCGGCGACCGAAGCCGCCGCGGCGAGGAGGAGGGGGATACGCATGGGATCGCCGCTAAGGCCTTATACGGGAAAAAGAAAGTGACAGCGTCATTGCGAGCGCAGCGAAGCAATCCAGCGCTGCGGTGGTGGCGCGCGCGGAGCTGGATTGCCGCGTCGCTACGCTCCTCGCAATGACGGGGCCGGAGCGGGCTGGCCTATTGGAGCTCGAACGAGACGGACAGGCTGACCGCGACGGTCTGCTCGCCCGGATCGACCGAGGTCGAATCCGCCATCGCGCTACCGCGCGCCGACTGCCGCATCATGACAATCGGCGGCGCGTAATTGGCGCCCGCCTCGCTGATCGAGAGGATCCGGCCGACCCGCTTGCCGAGCGCCTTGGCGTAGAGCTCGGCCCGGCCCCGGGCGTTGGCGAGCGCCCGGGTCCGGGCCTCGTCGAGCGCCGCCTCGGGTTTGTCGATGGCGAGCATCGGCCCGTTGATCTGGTTGGCGCCCTGGGCGACCAGGGCGTCGAGGATCTTGCCGGTGGCGGCGATGTCGCGGAATTTCACCGTCACCTCGTTGCTGGCGCGGTAGCCGATGATCTGCGGGTTGCTGCCCTGGGCGTCGTGCCGGTAATCGGGATTGAGGTTGATCGAGCTGGTCTGGATGTCGCGGTCGGCAACTCCGGCCCGCTTCAATGCGGCGCGGACCGAGGCCATCTGGGTCGCATTCTGGGCAAGCGCCGCGGTGGCGGTGGGCGCCACGGTGACCACTCCGGCGCTGATCCGGGCGATGTCGGGAACCCGGCTCACCTCGCCGGTGGTGACGACATCGAGGCGGGTGCCGTCGAGGATGATCGTGTTCGGCTGCGCCTGCGCGGCGGCCGGCGCGAGCGGAAGGGCGCTGAGCGCCAGGGTGGCGCCGAGGATCAGGTTGCGCATTTCGATACTCCGGAGATGTTTCGGTTCCGGTCCTTTCAACGCCCGCGCGGCTGCACCGTTGCTGAACATCCCGTCATTCCGGCGAGAGTCTGATTTTGTCCCGAGAACCCTACCCGTCATCCCGGCGAAAGCCGGGATCTCGTGGAGGCGGAAGCTCGGCGCCCGTCCGGCCTGAGGTCCCGGCTTTCGCCGGGATGACGGAGATGCGAATTACGGTTGACTTGTAGGAGTTTAGCTGGGAATTGGACCGGGATGACGAACCGCGCGACCCGCACCGGCTCCTCTTGCGCCCTCTCGGCGCCGGCCGCTGCGCACGCCTGGCTTTGGTGGTGGGACATTTCCTCCGCCGCGGCGCGCGACCATCGATGGTGAAACGGACTCTTTAAGATCCGAACTCTCCAGCAAAGGCCCGCCGCTCCCGGCGGGCCTTTTCTTTTGCGCCCCATCTTCCAGGAAAAAACCATGTCCACCCAGCCGAAATACGTCCTCCCCACGTCCGAAGCCCCCGCCGGCGAAGCCGCCCTGGGCCGCCTCTACACCGGCGAATCGCTGACCGAAGCCGAATCGGAGGCGCTGTTCGCCGAGATCGTCGCCGGCCGCCTGCCCGAGCCCGCCATCGCCGCCATGCTGGTCGCGCTCCGGCTCAAGGGCGAGACGGCTGAGGAGCTGACCGGCGCCGCCCGGGCGCTTCGCGCCGCCGACGCCGATTTCCCGCGCCCCGATTACCTCTTCGCCGACAGCTGCGGCACCGGCGGCGACGGCTCCGCCTCGATCAACGTCTCGACGGCCGTCGCCTTCGCCGCGGCCGCGGCCGGCCTTCCGGTCGCCAAGCACGGCAACCGCTCGGTCACCTCGCGCTGCGGATCGGCCGACGTGCTCGAGCAGCTCGGCGCAAAGCTGGATGCGAGCGCCGAGGTTTCCCGGAAGGCGCTGGACGAGACCGGCATCTGCTTCCTGTTCGCTCCGCTCTACCATCCCGGCCTTCGCCATGCCGGGCCGGTGCGGCGGATGCTCAAGGTGCGAACGATCATGAACATGCTCGGCCCCTGCGTGAATCCGGCGGAGCCGAAGGTGCAGCTGCTTGGGGTGGCCGATCCGGCGCTTCTGGAGCCGGTGGCGAAGACCCTGGCGGCCCTCGGCGTCGCCCGGGCCCTGGTCGTCCACGGCTCCGGCCTCGACGAGATCGCGCTCCACGGCGAGACCCAGGCGGTGCGGGTGAAGGACGGGGCGCTCGAGCCGGCCACCATCCGCCCGGAGGATGCCGGCCTCGAGCGTCGGCCGGTGCAGGTGCTTCGCGGCGGCGGGCCGGAGGAGAATGCCGAGCGGCTCAAGGCGCTTCTGATGGGTTACGGCGTCGCCGCCGAGACCGAGGTGGTGGCGCTCAACACCGGCGCGCTCCTGCTCACCGCCGGCCTTGCGAGCGACCTGCGCGAGGGTGTCGGAATGGCGCTGCAAGCGCTCGCCTCGGGCGAGGCCTATCGCCGGCTCAAGCTGTTCGTCGAGGCCAGTCATGGCTGAAGCCGCCGGAATATTGGCCGAGATCGTCGCCAGGAAGCGGATCGACGTCGCCTCGCGCCTCGGCGGCTTCGTCGCCGAGGCGGCGGAGCCGACCCGGCGCAGCCTCAAGGCGGCGCTGGCGCGGCCGGGCGCCCGCTTCATCATGGAGGTGAAGCGCGGCTCGCCCTCCAATGGGGCGATCCGGCCGAACGCCGATGCCGCCTCGCTTGCCCGCGCCTATCGCGGCGCGGCGGACGCGATCAGCGTGCTCACCGACGCGCCCTATTTCGGCGGCTCGCTCGAAGATCTGAGGGCGGTTCGGCGGGAGTTTCTCGGGCCGATCCTGGCCAAGGACTTCATCGTCGACCCCCGCCAGGTGGCCGAGGCCCGGCTTCACGGCGCCGACGCCGTGCTCGTCATCCTGGCCGTTCTCGCCGACGAGGAAGCGGCGGCGGTGATGGCCGCGGCCCGGCGGCTCGGAATGGACGTGCTGGTGGAGGCGCATACCGCCGACGAGGTGGCGCGCGCGGTTCGGCTCGGCGCCGACATCATCGGCATCAACAACCGCGACCTCGACACCCTGAAGGTCGATCTCGCCACGACCGAGCGGCTGGCGGCCCTGGTGCCCGCGGGGACCCTCGTCGTCGCCGAATCGGGGATTTCGAGCCGCTCCGACGTCGAGCGGCTCGTGCCCTTCGCCGATGCCTTCCTGGTCGGCTCGTCGCTGATGCGGGCGGACGATCCCGGCGAGGCGGCGCGGGCGCTCGCCTTCGGCCGGGTCAAGGTCTGCGGAATCACCGACGGCCACGACGCGGCGATGGCGGCGGATCATGGCGCCGCTTATGTGGGCGTCGTCATGGTGCCCAACACGCCGCGCGCGGTCACCTGCTCGGCGGCGGAAGCGATCGCCGAGGCCTCGCCGGTGCCCCTGGTCGGGGTGTTCCGCAACGAGAAGCCGATGCAGGTCGCCTACAGCGCGCGGGCGCTCGGCCTGCGCGCGGTGCAGCTTCATGGCGAGGAGGATGCGCTCTACATCCGCGCCCTGCGCGGCATGTTGCCCGAGGAGACGGAGATCTGGGCCGCCGCCGCCGTCGGCCGCGACTTGCCGAGCCCCAGGCTCGGCGCCGATCGCACCTTGTTCGACACCCAGGTCGGCGGCCGCTCCGGCGGCACCGGACTGGCTTTCGACTGGTCGCGGCTGGAAGGGCGCGGCGATCTCGGCCGATCGCTTCTCGCCGGCGGCCTCAGGCCCTCCAACGCCGGAGCCGCCGCCCGGGTCGGAGCGTTCGCGCTCGACGTCGGCTCCGGAGTGGAGATGGCGCCCGGCCGCAAGGATGCGGGCAGGCTCTACGCCTTTTTCGAGGCGCTTCGAGTGCCGGCGCGCGGGGAGGCGAGGGCGTGAGGCTGAGCGGCCGCTTCGGCGCCTATGGCGGCGCCTATGTCCCCGAGATACTCGTGCCCGCCATCGAGCAGCTCGAGGCCGCCTTCCTCGACGCCGCGCAGGATCCGTCCTTCCGGGCCGAGCTCGACGGGCTGCTCGTCAATTATGCCGGGCGGCCGACTCCGCTCACCCGCTGCCGCAATCTTGGCGGCCATGGCGGGCGGATCTACCTGAAGCGCGAGGACCTGCTCCACGGCGGAGCGCACAAGACCAACCAGGTGCTTGGCCAGGCCCTGCTCGCCAGGCGGATGGGCAAGACCCGTCTGATCGCCGAGACCGGCGCCGGCCAGCACGGAGTCGCCACCGCTCTGGCGGGCGCACTGTTCGGGCTGAAGACGCGCATCTACATGGGCGCCCACGACGTCGAGCGGCAGAAGCTCAACGTCTTCCGGATGGAGCTGATGGGCGCCGAGGTGGTGCCGGTCGAAAGCGGCGCCCGCACCCTCAAGGACGCGATCAACGAAGCTCTGAGGGACTGGGCGGCGAGCTTTTCGGATACCCATTATCTGCTCGGCACCGTCGCCGGGCCTCACCCCTTCCCGCTCATGGTCCGCGAATATCAGCGCGTGATCGGCAATGAGGCCCGGGCCCAGATCCTGGCGGAGGAGGGCCGGCTTCCCGACGCGTGCATCGCGGCGGTCGGGGGCGGCTCCAACGCCATCGGCCTGTTCGCCGATTTCGTCGACGACTCGGAGGTTCGGCTGATCGGTGTCGAGGCGGCGGGGCGCGGGCTCGACGGCAAGGAGCATGGCGCGACCCTTCTCCGCGGCCGGCCGGGAATCCTCCACGGCGCGGAGACCTATGTGCTCCAGGACGAGGACGGCCAGATCGACGAGAGCTGGTCGGTATCGGCCGGGCTCGATTATCCCGCGGTCGGGCCGGAGCATGCGCATCTCAAGGACAGCGGCCGGGCCGAATATGTCGGGGTGACGGACCAGGAGGCGCTCGCCGCCTTCGCCTTGCTGGCGCGCTCCGAAGGGATCATCTGCGCGTTCGAATCCGCCCATGCGCTGGCGCAGGCGCTGAAGATGGCGGAGGCGGCGCAGGAGGAGACCTTGCTGGTCGTCAACCTCTCCGGCCGCGGCGACAAGGACATGGAGCAGGCGCGAAGGCTGCTCGAGGTGGCGCCGTGAACCGCTACGGATCGATGTTCAGCCGGCTGATCGGGCGGGGC
>DASWLY010000147.1:0-5281 GCA_036400035.1 Allosphingosinicella sp. | reverse complement strand
GCGTGGTGGAGGGGGCCCGGCGTCGGCGCTGCTCGGGCGCGGGCCCCCTCCACCATGCTTCGCATGGTCCCACTCCCCGTTCCGGGGAGGAGCAGAAGCGCCCAGCGCTTCCTGCCAGGAGTCAGCTTCCCTGGCGTTCTTCAGGCCGTGATCGGCCAGCAGCCCCTTTAGCCGCTCCCGGGCGCCCGCCGAATAGCTGGCCAAGACCACCTTCTTGCCAGACCGCCTCAGCTGGGCGACATGCTCGATCACCGCTTCGTAGACATTGACGTTCTGCGACCGCTCGGGAGCGAAATCGCGGGCCGGATCGACCTCGAAGTCGAGCACCGTCGCGCTTTCCGGCTCGTGAAAGGGTGTGGCGAGGTGGAGCGGGAGCTCCGCGATCAGCCCCTCCCATTCGGTGCGCGCCAGATAGAGCGTCTCCGGCTCCAGCGGCCGGTAGCTTCCGGGATCGGACGATTGGGCCCGTTTCCTGTTCTCGTAATAATCGGTCACCGCCTCGAAGCGAGCGTCGGCCGCGCCGGCATCGTGGGCGTCGCGAACGACGATATCGTCGTCGGCGAGATGCTCGAACAGGGTGTCGAGCCGCTCCTCGAACAGAGGCAGCCAATGGTCGATGCCGGCAAGGCGCCGGCCTTCCGACACCGCCTGGTAGATGGGATCGCCGGTCGCGGTCGCGCCGAAGCGCTCGCGGTAGCGCGAGCGGAAGCGCTTGACGCTGTCTTCGTCGAGGAGGGTCTCGGACGCGGGAAGGAGGGTGAAGCCGCCTTTCTCATTGCCGGTGGTGCGCTGGGTCGCCGGGTCGAAGCGGCGGACGCTCTCGATCTCGTCGCCGAAGAAATCGAGCCTCAGCCCTTCGCTCTCCCCCGCCGGGAACAGATCGACGATCCCGCCGCGCACCGCGAATTCGCCCGAATCCTGGACGGTGTCGGTGCGGTGATAGCCATTGGCGCTGAGCAAAGCGGAGAGCTTGGCCATGTCGATCCGCTCGCCCGGAGCGAGCTTCGCCACCAGCTGCCGGACCCGGAAAGGCGAAAGGGTGCGCTGAGTGGCGGCGTTGACCGTGGTGACGAGGAGCTGCGGCTTGTCCGCCTTGCGCTGGAGTGCGTGAAGGGTAGCAATTCGCTCGGAGGAGGCGCGAAGGGAAGGGGAGGCGCGATCGTAGGGGAGGCAGTCCCAGGCGGGGAAGGCGAGCACTTCCAGCTCCGGCGCGAAATAGCCGGCCGCGTCCTGCAGGTGTCGCATCGCCGCCTCGTCCGGGGCGACGAACACGGCCCGGCCTTTGGCGGCGCGCGCCAGATCGGCGGCGAGCCACGGCAGGAAGCCGGCCGGCGCTCCGGCGAGGGTCGTCGGCCGTTTTGCGACAAGGATCTTGTGGATGTCGGTCACTATTCGGGGTGCTTGATATAATCGAGGAGCTGGAGCCGCCGCATCATGGCACCGCGGTAGCGCTCCGGCGGCTCCGCGGTTCCGATGGCCCAGGCCATGATGTCGACGTCCTGCTCCTCGAGCAGCGCCTCGAACCAGGCCATTTCGTCCTCGCCCCACGAATCGCCGTGGGTGTCGAAGAAGCCGCCGATCATGAAGTCCGCTTCCCGGACCCCCCGGTGCCAGGCCCGGAAGCGCAGGCGTTTGAGGCGGTCGGCGGGGGTCATGGGGCTCCATGCGGAAAAGGCCGCCGGGAGAATCCCGGCGGCTTGGGTGAGGTGCCATGTAGTAAGCCCTTCGCCGTCATGCCAGCGCAGGCTGGCATCCCGGGGAGTGAAAAACGCCGATGTTCTTCACCCCCCGGGGCCCCAGCCTTCGCTGGGGCGACGCCACGGGATCAGGCAGCCCGGCTGTGAAGCGGCTGCGAGCCCCGAGTCTTCCACAGGGACCAGCCGACGCCCGCGCCGAGGATGGCGAAGGTGACCGAAAGGGAGACGACGGGCGGTATCTTGGCCAGCCCCAGGGCATCGGCGACGAAGATCTTCGAGCCGATGAACACCAGCAGCACCGCCAGCGCATATTTCAGATAGTGGAAGCGGTGGACCATCGCCGCCAGCGCGAAATAAAGGGCTCGAAGGCCGAGGATGGCGAAGATGTTCGACGTGTAGACGATGAACGGATCGGAGGTGATGGCGAAGATCGCCGGCACCGAATCCACCGCGAAGACGACGTCGACGATCTCGACCATCGCCAAAGCCAGGAAGAGCGGAGTGATGAACCAGGCCGGCCGTCCCGTCCCCGGGTCCGTCTTCCTCACCCAGAAGCTGTCGCCGTGGAGCCCTTCCGTCACCGGCAGCCGCTTGCGCATCCAGCGCAGCACCGGGCTCGAGCCGACGTCATATTCCTTCTCCGCCATCACCCACATCTTGATCCCGGTGAAGATGAGGAAGGCGGCGAAGAGGTAGAGCACCCAGCCGAACTGCTGGACCATCGCGGCGCCGAGGCCGATCATGATCGCCCGGAGCACGATCACGCCCAATATGCCCCAGAAGAGCACCCGGTGCTGGTAGAGGCGGGGGACCGCGAAATAGGTGAAGATCATGGCGATGACGAAGACGTTGTCCATCGCCAGGCTCTTCTCGATCACGAAGCCGGTGACATAGGCGAGGCCGGCCGCCTCGCCCATGTACCACCAGACCCAGCCGCCGAAGCCGAGGCCGAGCGCGATGTAGACGGCGGAAAGGGCGAGGCTCTCCCGGACCCCGATCTCGCGCTGCTTGCGGTGGAGCACGCCCAGATCGAGGGCGAGGAGGACAATGACGACGGCGAGGAAGGCGAGCCACATCCAGAGCGGCTTGCCCAGCCAGAGAAACGTGAGAAAATCCAATTGGGCCTCCTGTTACGATGTGCGGCCGACATCGCGATCCGATGGGATCGCCAGAGGGGCCCGGTCCGCGAAAGGGGAGTGCCGGCGGGGCTGGGCGCGTTGACCGCTCCGTCATTGCGAGCGAAGCGAAGCAATCGAGTTCGGCCTGAGAGGCCCCTGGATTGCTTCGTCGCTTCGCTCCTCGCAATGACGGGGTCAGTCGACGGCGATCATGCCCGGCCCGCCGGCCGGATGTTCAGGCGCTGGCGGCCGTCCGCCGAAGCCTGGAATAGAGCCGGTCCTTGACCGACAGCCTCAGCTTCTTGAGCCGAAGCAGCCTGATGCTGTCGGGCCAGCGCCGCTCGAGCTCGCGCCTTATCTCCTCGTCGAGGCGGCGGTGGATGACGATCAGGCGGTAGATGAATGCGTTCATAGCCTCTCTCCAACATCGATGTTTCAATCGAAATCGGGCGAAGCTTGCGATGCAGGGGGCGAAGGGCCGTGGAACTGCACCGGGCCAAGCCCGATGCGGTCCGACATCACGGTCGTCCAGGAGGACGCCCGCCAGAGGGGCCCGGTCCGCAGAGGCGTGCTTATGTCGGGACGGCGGCGTAATCAAGACCGTCATTTGCGAGGAGCGAAGCGACGAAGCAATCCAGCCTCGGCGCCTCCCTCCGAACGCAGCGCTGGATTGCTTCGCTCCGCTCGCAATGACGGGGGCATTGTCCCTTCGGCTCAGCCGACTTACCAGCCCCCCATGCGTCCCGACATCCTCAACCCGCTCTTCGCCGAAGTGGAGGTGCTCAAGGGCATAGGGCCGGCGCTCGCCAAGCCGCTCAAGCGGCTCGGGCTGGAGCGCGTGGTCGACATCCTCTTCCACCTTCCGGTGAGCTGGATCGAGCGCAAGAAGGTCGATGTGCTCGACATGGCCGACGCCGGCGGGGTGGTGACGGTGGTGGTGACTCCGGTCGACTACCGCCAAGGCGGTCCGCGAAGCCCGTTCCGGGTCCAGGCCACCGACCGCGAGGGCAATTATCTCAGCCTCACCTATTTCCACAATCCGGGCTGGGCGAAGAAGCAGTTCCCGATAGGCAGGCCTCGCCTGGTCTCGGGCCGGATGGAGATGTACGGCCAGGAGCTTCAGATCGTGCATCCCGATTATGTTCTGGAGCCGGGCCAGGCGGACGAGCTTCCGGAGCGCGAGCCGGTCTACCCGCTTTCCGAAGGCCTCACCAACCGCCGCCTCGCCGACCTCGCGGGCCAGGCGCTGGCGCGGGCGCCGGGCCTGAGCGAGTGGATCGAGCCGAGCCTTCTCGCCGCGCGCGGCTGGCCGTCCTGGCAGGAGGCGCTCGCCAGCGCCCACCGCGCCCGCAATCCCGCGCCGGCGCGCGAGCGGCTGGCCTATGACGAGGTGTTCGCAAACCAGCTCGCCTTGATGCTGGTGCGCGCTTCCTCCAAGCGCCGCCGCGGAGTGCCGCTGAAGGGCGACGGCCGCCTTCGCGACGCCCTCAAGCTGCCCTACGAGGCCACCGGCGCCCAGCGCCGCGCCGTCGCCGAGATCGAGGGCGACCTCCAGCAGGAGACGCCGATGCTGCGCCTCCTCCAGGGCGACGTCGGCTCCGGCAAGACCCTGGTGGCTCTGATGGCGATGCTCACCGCCGTCGAGGCGGGAACCCAGGCGGCCTTGCTGGCCCCCACCGAAATCCTCGCCCGGCAGCATTTCGACACCCTCACCCGGCAGCTCGCGGGGCTGCCCGTGAACGTCGCCATTCTCACCGGGCGCGAGAAGGGGAGGGCGCGCGAATCGACGCTGATGGGCCTCGCCGACGGCTCGATCGACGTCCTCGTCGGGACCCACGCCATCTTCCAGCAGGCGGTGATCTACAAGCGCCTGGGGCTGGCCGTGGTCGACGAGCAGCACCGCTTCGGCGTGGCCCAGCGGATGATGCTGGCGGCGAAGGCGGAGCGGCCGCCTCACCTCCTGGTGATGACGGCGACCCCGATCCCGCGCACCCTCACGCTCACCCAATATGGCGAGATGGACGTCAGCCGCCTCGACGAGATGCCACCCGGCCGCCAGCCGATCGAGACCAGGGTGCTGAGCCTCGAGAAGCTGCCCGACGTCACCGACGCGCTCGCCCGCCACATCGCCCGCGGCGGCCAGGCTTATTGGGTGTGCCCGCTGGTCGAGGAGAGCGAGGCTTCCGACCAGGCCGCCGCCGAGGAGCGCGCCCGCCTTCTGCGCCTTCGGTTCGGCGACAAGATCGGCCTCGTCCTCGGCCGCATGAAGGGACCGGAGAAGGACGAGGTGATGGTCGCCTTCCAGCAGGGCGCAATCTCCGTCCTCGTCGCCACCACCGTCATCGAGGTCGGCGTCGACGTGCCCAACGCGACGCTGATGATCGTCGAGCAGGCCGAGCGCTTCGGCTTGGCGCAGCTGCACCAGCTGCGCGGCCGCGTCGGGCGCGGAAGCGGCAAGTCGGTGTG
>DASWLY010000146.1:0-27136 GCA_036400035.1 Allosphingosinicella sp. | reverse complement strand
GTGCCGCGCCCGGAGATCGACCGAAGCCGCCACCCGATCCGCCAGATGGTCGACGGCCTCGCTTACGTGCGGACCAACCGGCTGGTGCTCGCCGCCATCACCCTCGATCTCTTCGCCGTCTTCCTCGCCGGGGCGACCGCTCTGCTTCCCGTCTATGCCCGCGACATCCTCCAGGTCGGGCCGGAGGGGCTCGCCCAGCTCGGCGCCGCGCCGGCGCTCGGAGCGACTCTCACGGCGCTCCTCTTCTCCTTCCGGCCGCTCAAGACCAATGTCGGCACCAAGATGCTCGGCGCGGAGATCGTCTTCGGGATCGCCACCATCGCCTTCGGCTTCTCGACCTGGATGCCGCTGTCGCTCGCGGCGCTGTTCGTCGTCGGAGCCTCGGACATGTTCTCCGTCTACGTCCGCCAGTCGCTGATCCAGCTCTCGACCCCGGATGCGATGCGCGGCCGGGTCGGAGCCGTCTCCCAGCTCACCATCTCCGCCTCGAACGAGCTCGGCGAGGCGGAATCGGGCTTCCTCGCGGCCCTGATCGGTCCGGTCGCGGCGGTGGTGGCGGGCGGCGTCGGCGCCATCGCCGTCACCCTCCTCTGGGTGCGCTGGTACCCCGAGCTGAGGCGGGCGCGGACCTTCGATCCGCCGGAGGATGCGCCGGGCGAAGGCGCGACGAAGTGACGTCGCCCCAGCGAAGGCTGGGGCCCCAGCGAGAACGGGCACCGGATTCCTTCACCCCCCGGGGTCCCAGCCTTCGCTGGGACGACGGGTCAGTCCCGCCCCCCCGTCCAGATCACCAGCGCGTGGCGGATGCCGCGAGTGACCGGAGTCACCCGGTGAATCGCCCTGGACGGGAAGAAGCGCGCGCCCCCGCGCCCGAGTGTCCGGGGCTGCCCGACCGTGTCGGGAATGATCTCCAGAACCCCGCCCTCATGGTCGCCGGGCGCCGACAGCTCGACCGACACGGAGACCAGGCGGCGCTCCATGGCGTCATACCCGGCGTCGCTGTGCCAGGCCTGGAAATGGCCGCCCACTCCGTAGCGCAGGATCTGCAGTGGCTCGGCGAGGGGGCCGACTTCGAGCCCGAACGCCGCTCCGGCCTGCGGGAAGAAACCATCGAGCCGGTCGTAGATCCAGGCCGTCTTTGGGCTTCGCGGGTGATGGCTGGTCAGGGCCGAGCGGACGGCCGAATCCACCTGGTCCCCCGCCCCGGCCCACACCGTCGCCGGCACCGGTCCGGCACGCTCGCCCAGCGCGATGAGCGAGTCGCATTCCGCCTCGCTGAAGGCCTTCGGGACATCGTGGATGAGCGCCATCGCTCCACGCTAGCGCGGGCGGCGCAGAATCGGTAGCGCAGTCGAAGCAAGTTTTGAACCGCCCGATCTGGGCAAGGACTGGTTGAGGAGGCCATAATGCGAGCGGGCAGCATATTAGAGACGATCGGCGGCACTCCCCATATCCGGGTCAACCGACTGTTCGGCGACTCGGAAGTGTGGGTGAAGTCCGAGCGCGCCAATCCCGGCGGGTCGATCAAGGACCGCATCGCCCTGGCGATGATCGAGGAAGCCGAGCGCTCCGGCGCCCTCAAGCCGAACGGAACGATCGTCGAGCCGACCTCGGGCAATACCGGAATCGGCCTCGCGATGGTCGCCGCGGTCAAGGGCTACAAGCTCATCCTCGTCATGCCCGAAAGCATGAGCCTCGAGCGCCGCCGGCTGATGCTAGCCTACGGCGCCAGCTTCGACCTCACCCCGCGCGAAAAGGGCATGAAGGGCGCGATCGAGCGGGCCAAGGAGCTGCTCGGCGAGATCGAGGACAGCTGGATGCCGCAGCAATTCGAGAATGCCGCCAACATCGAAGTCCACCTGCGCACCACCGCACAGGAAATCCTCGAGGACTTCCGCGATTCCCCGATCGACGTGCTGATCACCGGCGTCGGCACCGGCGGCCACATCACCGCCTGCGCCGAGATCTTGAAGAAGGAATGGCCGGAGCTGAAGGTGTTCGCGGTCGAGCCGACCTTGTCGCCGGTCATCTCCGGCGGTCAGCCCGGCCCGCACCCGATCCAGGGCATCGGCGCCGGCTTCATCCCCGCCAACCTCCACACCGACGTCATCGACGGAGTCATCCAGGTCGATCCGGCCGACGCCAAGGAGATGGCGCGGCGCTCGGCGCGCGAAGAAGGCATATTGGTCGGCATAAGCTCCGGAGCCAGCCTGGCGGCGGTGCGCCAGAAGCTGGACGAGATCGGACCAGGCAAGCGGGTGCTGACCTTCAACTACGACACCGGCGAGCGCTATCTGTCGGTGCCGGACTTCCTGCCCGAGGCTTGAGGCTCAACCGTCATTGCGAGGAGCGCAGCGACGAAGCAATCCAGCGGGCGGACGCGCAGCACTGGATTGCTTCGCTTCGCTCGCAATGACGGAACGCCTTCTCGATATCTCCGCCGCCAGCGCCTCGCCAGCCTCGACGCGCAGGTCGATGATTCGCGGGGCATTGATCATCGACGCGCCGGCCGTATCGATCGCCAGCGAGGCCAGGCCGAGGCGGCGCTGGAGCACGCCGCGGCTGAGGCTCAGCGCCTGGATATTGGCGAGCGGCACCAGCCAGAGCCGCCGGTTCCAAATGCCCCGGGCAACGAAGAGCAGATCGTCCGCGAGTCCGTAGCGGTGGAAGCGCCGCTCGACCGCCGCGGCGACTGCGAGCAGCGGCAGCAGCGCGACCAGGAAGATGGCCGGCCTAAACCAGTAGGAAAGCGCAACCACGGCCGCCAGCGCCGGCAGCAGCCTCCCCGCGACGCTTCGGACGATGTGGCGCCTCGACACGGGAACCAGTTCCGGTGGCGGCGGCAGGCGCAGCGGCGGCACCTGTGCCAGCACGGTCTCGATCTCGCCTCGAGTCGCAAAAGGGGCGGCGCTCTGGTGGCCGCCGCGATCCGTCCCGGCGCCCAGCGTCTGGAAGGCCAGGCCCGACCAGCCGAACAGGCCCCGCACCGGCCCGCCCGCGACCTCCGCCAGCTGCACGCGGCGGCGGGCGATCACGGCCTCGCTTCGGGTGAACAGGCCGCGCTCGCGCCGGAAGCGGTCGCCTTCCATCGAGAGCCGGAAGCCGAAGTCGCGAGCGAAGGTCCGGACCACGCCCGCCACGACCCCCAGCAGGGCCGCCAGCAGCGCCACCGCGGCGATCGCGGCGACGGTCCAGCGGACGGGGAGATACTCGTCGACCAACCCGACCCAGCGGGCGGGATCGTAAATGTCGAAGGGCAGGAAGCGGTCGAAAGTCTGGAGGAGCGCGAACAGGCCGGCGATGTAGACCAGCGAGAAGCTGAAGAGGCCGAACAGGAGCAATCGCGGCGGGTGCATGGCGAAGAGAATGTGCGACGGCGGCGGTTCCGCCGCCTCGGCTTCGGCAGCGTGCGCGGCGCCGGAACGTCCCGCCCGAACGACCTCGCGCAGGCGGTGCGCCTCGGCGAGGGAGACGCTGTCGAGAAGCCCCTCGTCCTTGCCCCCGGCGCCGGTCTCGATCCGAACCTTGGCCAGGCCGAACAGGCGCGCCAGGAAGGTCCGCTCGATGTCGACGTCCTGGACCCGGTCGAACGGGATGCTCCGCCGGTTGCGGTTGAGCACCCCGCTCTCGATGACGATCTCGGCCGGCCCGACCCCATAGCGGAAGCGCCTCCAGACGATCCACTTCATCGCCAGCAGGACAAGCGTAAGCCCCGCCGCCAGATAAAGGGCCCCGGACAATCCGGTCTTGGACGAGAAGGCCAGGGCCGCCGGCACCGCCACCAGGGTCTGCGGCGCCTCCTTGAGGAAACGAAGCGCGATAGTGCCCGGGTGGAGTCGGCGGTCGGCGCCGTCGCTCACGCCGGCTCCTCACGGATCCGGCCGCGAATCTCGTCGCGCATTCCTTCGGCCGTGGCCCGGGTGAGGCCGGGCACGACAATCTGGCTGTGCAGGGTGCCCGCGGTGTGGAGAACGAGGCTGCAGATGCCGGTGGCGCGTTCGAGCGGCCCCTGGCTGACGTCGATATGCTGGACGTTGTCCAGCGGAACCACGGTGTGGACCCGGGTCCAGACTCCGCGCCGGACCTGCAGCTCCTCCCGGTCCATCCCATAGCCCCAGGCGCGATAGCGGCGCGGCGGCGCCAGCAGCGCCAGATAGACCGAGATCAGCAGGGCCGGCCCGGCCAGCACTCCCCAGGGCAGGACGACCATCCTGTGCAGCCAGACCTCGCCCGCCGCTGCCGCCGCCAGCACCAGGCAACCGGCTATCGCGCCCCGGATCCGCATCAGCCGGAGCAGTCCGCGGTCGAGCGGAGTCAGGGAAATATCCTCCATCGCGCGAGCATAAGCCGCGGCTATGCTAGCCGTCCACCGGCGGCGTGCCGATCTTGCTCGGGCCGCGGGTGGCCTTCAGCCGGCAATGAGTGGAAGGGCGGTGAGGAACCCCCCTCCCGACACAGCGTTAAGCCTCCGAAACAAAGCGGAGTTACACCAATGACCGAACCTGTTCGCGAGCGCGAAACCACCGTCGTCACCACCGACGGCGGCAGCGGCGGAGGCGGTACGATCATCGCCGTCGTCCTCCTGATCGCGGTCATCGCCCTGCTCTTCTACCTTTTCGGCGGCCAGCTTCTCGGCGGCGCGGACAGGACCACCGACGTCAAGGTCGACGTGAGCGCGCCGGCGAAAACCAGCTGATCGGGCTACGGCCGGCAACCGCGGAGGGCGCGGTCCGGCCTTCGCCTGCACATCTAGGAGAGTGAAATGACCGACCCCGATCGCGACCGCGAGATCCCGCGAGAGACGGTGCGCGACACCGAGCGGACGACCATCATCCAGACCGATGGGGGCCGCGACCGCGGCGGCGGCGGAGTGATCCTCGCCGTCCTCCTCATCCTCGTCCTGCTCGGAGTGCTCTATTTCGTCTTCAGCGGCAGCTTCAACAAGGCGGCCGACAGCGTCGGGGTCAACGTCAACGTCGAGACTCCAAAGGTCGAGATGCCGAACGTCGAATTGCCGGACAAGATCGAGGTCGAGGTGCCCGATTCGATCGACGTCACCACGGATGGAGGCGGCAACAAGGCCCAATGAGGATTGGGACGGGTGAACGGCGCCTGTCAGGCCCATTCAGGGATTCCTAAACCGAATCAAGCCATAAGGGAGGGGTCGGTCCGCGGATCGACCCCTCGAGTCGCGTAACGAGGGAGGGGCCGGCAGCTCAAAAGCTGCCGGCCCCTACCCCCTTCCGCGACCCGTCATTCCGGCCAATACCGGAATCCATGAACACCGCCGCCAGAGACTTGACCCCCGTGTTCGTTGATGCCGGACCGAGCCCGGCATGACGTTCTAAGAGCACGATCGTCTTTTCTCTGATCCGTCATTGCGAGGAGCAAGCGACGAAGCAATCCAGCGGGTCTGAGAGGCCGCACTGGATTGCTTCGCTGCGCTCGCAATGACGGAGCGAATCAATAACAGGCGATAACGGTCTAGTCTTTCGCCGGGGCGTTGGGATTGTCGCCGAGCTCCTCCTCGCCGAGCTGGTCCGGGCCGTGATAGGGCATTTCGGTCTGGCCGCCGCGGCCCAGGAAGCCCTCCTTGCCGCCGTCCTTGCCCTCCTTGCCGCTGTGCGGGTTGGGATAGGCTCCGCCGCCCGAATCGCCGCCGCCCTCGCGCCCGGTCAGCTTGTCGTCATCCTTCTTGCCGTCGTCCATTGCGCGCTCCTGGGGCCGGTGTCTCACCGCCTGAATGAGCCGCGCCGGACGAGGTTCCGGCCAGGGTCAGTAGGCGGTGCGCGCCAGCCGCCGCCCTTCGAAGGGCGACGTGCCCCGGCCCAGCCCCGCCGGCGCCAGCGCGGAGGCGACCGGCGGACGCTGCGCGATGGGGAGACCGGCATGGGTCGCCATAACGGCCGCCTCGGCGATGCTCTTGACCCCGAGCTTGGCCATGATGTGCGCCCGGTGCATCTCGACAGTGCGAACGCTGATCCCGAGCTCGTGCGCCACCGCCTTGTTGGATCGGCCGCCGAACAAAGCGAGCGAAATGTCGAGCTCACGCGCTGTGAGCCGGGCGAGCCGGTCCTGAGCGACCCGGCGCGCCTCGCCCCGCTCCAGCGACGCTTCGAGCGTGTTCCACGCCGGGATGAGAGCGGCGGCGAGCTTCGCGGATTCGATCGGCTTTTCGAGGAAGTCGAGCGCCCCCAGCTTCATCGCCGCGACGGCGACCTGGACCTTGGGCGCGGCGCTCATGGCGAGGATCGGCCAGCCCGTTTCCCGCTGCACGAGGGCCGCCAGGACTTCGAGGCTGTCGTCGGCGTCCATGTCGAGCAGGATGCAGCCCGGCATCAGGTGCCCGAGTATTTCGAGGAACTCGCCCCCGCCGCCGAACGGCCAGGCCTCGGCGCCGATCGACGCCAGATTGATCGTCAGCGACCTCCTCATCTCGAGGTCGTTGTCTACCACGTACACAGTGCGTTGGTGCGACATAAGCCCGCTCCCCCAAAGGCCAGAAACACAGGGCCACGCACAGTCAACTGTCTGAGTCGACTGGTTAATAGACAACCTAGGAAAATTACGGTGAACCGCACCTGACCAGCCCAACTAAGTCCATGGCATTGTGGATGTTCCTCGCAAGAGGACGGGCACAGAAGTAGGTCCGAACTGGTATAATGCAGGTTAGATTCCCCGAAGGTCTTGCGAGGTCGCTTCACCGTAGAGTCCATGCCGAATCACCGTATCATTACCGATGTACAAGTCCGATCTGAGCCCTGCTTGCGTTAACCATTAAGCTCCTGCCCAGCACCGGATGTCAGCCGGTGCGGGTTAGCGTTGCGGGGGGCGAACGGGGCGGTGGAAGTCACGCATATCTTCAGCGGAAACGCGCTGGGCACGCTGGACGAGGCCGGCCGGGTTCGTCTCCCGCCTTTCATCCTTCGCGAGATGGCGCGCCACGGCGATTGCGGCCGCCTGCTGCTGGGAGTCCATGAAAAGGATCCGTGCATCACCGGCTACGGCTCCGGCCTCCGCCCGCGGTTGGAGGCGGAGCTCGAGCGCCGCCGGCTGCGCGACGAGGGGCTCGGCCGAGCGCCCGAGGAGCATCACGCCCGCGCCCGGCGCACCTTCGGGCTGGTCGAGGAGGCGAGCTACGACGAAGCCGGCCGACTGACCCTGCCGCCGCTGGCCCGGCGCAGGGGAAGCCTGGGCCGGAGCATATTGTTCATCGGCGCCGGCAGCCATTTCGAGATCTGGGACCCATCGCTGGCCATCGCCGGGGGCGACGACGAGCTGCGCTATGTCGCCGAGTACCGGCTCGGCGGCGGCGGCGCGACATTCGAGGAGGAGGAGGAAGCAAGATGAGCCTGTTATGCGCGCTTGGAGGCCACGAGGCGGGGGCCGGCGAGGTCTATAATGGCGGCTATTATTTCGCGCGCTGCCGGCGCTGCGAACGCGACATGATCCGTTGCGGCGCAGCCTGGCAGATGGTGCCGAGCGGGCATCGCGTGGTCTGGCGGGCGGGCCGGCACCAGCATTCGGTGGAGCCGAGCTTCGCCGGAGTGCTTCCGGTCCTCCACCGCGACTCCAACCTGCCCGCGGTGCGGCCACCTTTCGCCTCGTGGAGCCGTGACCTTGTCCAGCTGCGGCGTCCCCCCGCCGCCACCGCCGCGGCTTCGGCCGCGGCGGTGCTCGAGAAGGAGGAGCCGCATTATCCGCGGCTGCTCGTCATCGCCGCTCTGATCGGCGCCGGCGTGCAGCTGATCCTGAGCTTGGGCTCTGCGAGGAACGGACTGGGCTGAGCCGGAAGGGCGGCCGAAGGGGAAGCTCAAACGTCGTCCCCGCGAAAGCCGGGACCTCGTCGAAGAAAAGGCACTGCCAGATGACCGGAGACCCCGGCTTTCGCCGGGGTGACGCTCCACTTATCAGCCCGCCTCTTCCTCACCGCCGTCCACGGACCCTTTGTCGCGCTCGGCGCATTCTGCGCCCTATGATGAGGCAAGGAGCGCCCGACGCATGAAGCCGATGGGGGAGCAGCATCTGGCCCTGCTCAGGCGCCACATGGTCGAGATCGTCGACCTTCATTTCGACCTGGCGAGCGAGGAGCTCGGCAAGGACGCGGTCGACGCCAACCTGCGCACCGCCTTGCTGCGCGTGCCCCGCCACCTGTTCGTGCCGCACCAGCTCGCCGTCGCCGCCTATCAGGACACGCCGCTTCCCATCGGCTTCGACAAGACCATCTCGCAGCCTTTCATAGGCGCCCTGATGCTCGACCTGCTCGGCCTCGCCCCCGGCCAGCATGTGCTCGAGGTCGGGACCGGCCTCGGCTGGCAGGCGGCGGTGATGAGTGCCCTGGGCGCCCGGGTGAGAAGCGTCGAGATCGTAGAGGAGTTTGCCGAAGGCGCCCGGCTTCGGCTCGCCTCGCAAGGCCATGACGTCGACATCAGGGTCGGCGACGGCTCGCGAGGCTGGCCCGAGCACGCGCCTTTCGACCGGATCCTCGTCACCGCCGCCGCCCCTGCCCCGCCCGCGGCCCTCGCCGAGCAGATGGCGCCCGGCGGTCGGATGGTGATCCCGCTCGGCGGCAAGGAGGTCCAGCAGCTCAGCGTGGTGACGAAGGCGGCCGACGGGACGCTGACGGTGCGCGAAGTGCTCCCGGTGCGCTTCACCCAGCTGGAGACGGCGATCTGAATCGGGCGCCTCGGCGCCTCTGTCATCCCGGCGAAAGCCGCAATTTCGGTGAGACCGCCGAGACTTCTTGTCCTGGGGTCCCGGCTTGCGCCGGGATGACGAGACGCCAGCCTACCCAAAAGCCGCGCAAGCGCCTATCTGCGCCTTGGTCCCCACAGTCGACCACGGCGCCGCAAGCCGCGGCCGCGCCATCCCGGAGTTTGAAATGAGCGAAGCGGCAGTCCCCGCCCCGACCCGCGACGGCCCGCAAGCGGCCCTCGAACGGCGCACCTTCGCGATCATCTCGCACCCTGACGCCGGCAAGACCACTCTGACCGAGAAGCTCCTCTATGCCGCGGGCGCGATCCACGAAGCCGGGGAAGTGCGGGCGCGCGGCAACCGTCGCCGCGCCCGCTCCGACTGGATGGCGATCGAGCAGCAGCGCGGTATTTCGGTGACTTCGTCGGTGATGACCTTCGAGCGGACCGGGATCCTGTTCAACCTGCTCGACACGCCCGGGCACCAGGACTTCTCGGAAGACACCTATCGGACGCTGACTGCCGTCGACAGCGCGATCATGGTAATCGACGCCGCCAAGGGCATCGAGGCGCAGACCCGCAAGCTGTTCGAGGTGTGCCGGCTCCGCAACATCCCGATCGTCACGTTTGTCAACAAGGTCGACCGCGAGGGGCTCAGCCCGTTCGCGCTGCTGGACGAGATCGCCGAAACGCTCCAGCTCGACGTCTGCCCGCGCAACTGGCCGGCCGGCATGGGCGGCCTCTTCCACGGCCTCTACGGCCTGGCGGACCATCGCCTCCTGCTCGCCGACCGAAGCGACGGGATTGCTCCCGCCGAAGCGGTCCAGCTCACCGGCCTGGACGATCCCGCGCTCGACCGGGTCCTGCCCGCCGCCGCGGCCGACCACCTGCGCGAGGAAGCCGGCCTGGCGATGGCGGCCTATCCCGAATGGGACCTCGACGCCTTCCTGGCCGGCGATCTGACGCCCGTCTTCTTCGGTTCGGCCCTGCGCGAGTTCGGCACCGGCGAACTGCTCGACGGCCTCGCCGCCTTCGCTCCGCCGCCCGGCGCCCAGCCTGCCCGCTCGGGCCCGGTCGCCGCCGACGCGCCACTCTGCTCCGGCTTCGTCTTCAAGGTCCAGGCGAACATGGACCCCAATCACCGCGACCGGGTCGCTTTCATGCGTATCTGCTCGGGGAGCCTCAGGCGCGGAATGAAGCTCGCCAACCCGCGGCTCGGCAAGTCGATCTCGATCCAGAACCCGATCACCTTCTTCGCCCGCGACCGCGAGCTGGCGGAGCTGGCCCGCCCCGGCGACATCGTCGGAATACCCAATCACGGCACCTTGAGGGTCGGCGACACCCTCTCGGAAAACGGCGACATCGCCTTCACCGGCCTGCCCGACTTCGCGCCGGAGATCCTGCGCCGGGTTCGCCTCGACGATCCGATGAAGTCGAAGCAGATGCGCCGCGGCCTGCAGGACCTCGCCGAGGAGGGGGTCGTCCGAATCTTCAAGCCGGCGATCGGGACCGGCTGGATCGTTGGAGTGGTCGGAGCGCTCCAGCTCGACGTGCTCGCCACCCGGATGGAGGCCGAATACGGGCTGAAGCTCGGCTTCGAGCCCAGCCCGTGGGAGATTGCCCGCTGGATCGCCGCCGATCCGGCGCAGCTGAAGCGCCTCACCGAGACCCTCCGCTCGAGCCTGGCCGAGGATGCCGACGGGGCCGCCGTCCTGCTCATCCGCAACGATTGGGAGCTGGGACGCTTCCAGCAGGACTGGCCGGACGTGACTTTCGCCGCTGTGCGCGAGCGCCATTAGGGGCCTGGCGTCCTCCCGGCGAAAGCCGGGACCTCGGGGAGACCGCCGAGACTTCTTGTCCTGGGATCCCGGCTTTCGCCGGGATGACGGAGCCCCTTCATGCTTTACGCCTTCTTCACCCACTCCGCCGCATAAGGAGTCTTTCCAGGGCGGGAGACGCGAATGCTGCGGGTCTATGCCTGTATCGCCGGTCGGCAGGATCCCCGGCTGGTGCTCATCGCCGGCACGGTCTGCCTGCTCGCCGCCTGCGGCGCTTTCTGGGTCTTCGACGAGAGGGTCCTGACCCTGGCCGTGGCGGCGATGGCTTCGGTCATCCTCACCGTCGGCCTCCTGACGATGCTGTTCGACCGCAAGCTCGCGCGCAACGCGATCGAGGAGGCGCACCGGCTGCGCACCTTCGCCGACGCCGCGGTCGAGGGGCTGGTGGTGATCGACGGCGAGCGCATCGTCGACGCGAACCGGAGCTTCCTTCGCCTCGCCGGTTTCGACAGCGTCGGCGACGCGCCCGAGCGGCTTTCGGACCTGCTTATCGACATCGATCTCGGCGCCCTCTCGCCGGCGCCGGACGCGCCTCCGGCCGAATGCCGGCTGCTGCGCGCCGACGGCGAGGGCCGGGAGGTCGAGTTGCTTCTTCGCCCGCTCGTCTGGCGCGGAGCGGAGCTTCGGATCCTCGCGGTGCGCGATATCTCCGAGCGCAAGGAGGCGGCGGAGCGGATCGCCCACCTGGCCTTCCACGACGCCCTCACCGGCCTGCCCAACCGCGCCGTCTTCGCCGACCATCTCGACCGGATCGTCGGCAAGGCCGCCGAGACCGTCGAGCCGGTCGCGATGCTCTGCGTCGACCTGGACGGCTTTAAGGCGGTCAACGAGAAATACGGCCATCCGGCCGGAGACGCGCTGCTGGTCGCGGCGGCGCAACGGCTGCGCTCGGCGGTGCGCGGCCACGAGCTGGTCGCCCGGCTAGGCGGCGACGAATTCGCCGTGGCCCAGGCCGGCGGGCAGCAGCCCGATCATGCCGGACTGCTTGCCCGGAGAATCGTCGAGGCCCTGGCCGAGCCGTTCGCGATCGGCGCCGACACCGTCCGGATCAGCGCCAGCGTCGGAGTGGCCCTGTTCCCCGCCGACGCCGCCGACGCCGAGGCGCTGGTCAAGAACGCCGACATGGCGCTCTACCGCGCCAAGGCCGAGGGCCGAGGCACCGCCCGCTTCTACGAGGAGGCGATGGACGAGGCGCTGCGCCGCCGCCGCCGGCTCGAGGCGGACCTGAGGCAGGCGGTCGGCCGCGGCGAGCTCCTTGTCCACTACCAGCCGATCGCCGACCTCGGCAGCGGCGCGATCCTGGGCTTCGAAGCGTTGCTGCGCTGGACCCACGGCCGGCTCGGCGAGATCGAGCCGGAGACCTTCATTCCGCTCGCCGAGGAGAGCGGCCTCATCCTCGAGCTCGGCGAATGGGTTCTGCGCCAGGCCTGCGCCGAGGCGGTGCGCTGGACTCCCGCCCTCAAGCTCTCCGTCAACCTGTCGCCGCTCCAATTCGCCCAGGGCGACCTCGTCGCCGAGGTCGAGGCGGTGCTCGCGGGGACCGGCCTCGATCCGACGCGGCTCGAGCTCGAGGTCACCGAAGCGCTGCTGATCAGGGATTCGGCGAAGGCCATTCCCATGCTCGAGCGCCTGAAGGCGCTCGGAGTCGGGATCGCGATGGACGATTTCGGCACCGGTTTTTCGTCGCTGAGCTATTTCCGGATGTTCCCGTTCGACAAGGTCAAGATTGACCGGATCTTCATCCGGGACATGATCGGCGACGCGCAGGCCCGGGCCATCATCCGCTCGGTGATCGGCCTCGGCCGGGGCCTGGGAATGCCGGTGGTCGCGGAAGGCGTCGAGACCGAAGCCCAGCTCGAGGCGCTTCGCGCCGAAGGCTGCGACCAGGTCCAGGGCCATTGGATCAGCCGGCCCGGGCCGATCGCGCACTTCGACCACGTGGTGATCGAACGCGGCACCGGCGCCGCGTGCGAGCCGGCCGCGGCGGCTGCCGGCGGCGAGCGGCGCCTCGCCCGGGGGCGGTTGCGGCGGTGATCAGATGATCGGTTTGCCGCCGGTCACCGCGATCGTGGCGCCGGAGATGTAGCTGGCCTCGTCGCTCGCCAGCATGACGTAGGCCGGCGCCAGCTCGCGCGGCTGGCCCGGCCGCTTCATCGGCACCTGTTCGCCGAAGCTGCGCACCTTCTCGCTCGGCATCGTCGCCGGGATGAGCGGCGTCCAGATCGGTCCGGGCGCGACGCAATTGGCCCGGATGCCGCGTTCCGCCAGCATCTGCGCGAGCCCGCCGGTGAAGTTCTGGATCGCCCCCTTGGTCGTCGCGTAGGCGAGCAGCTCCTGGCTCGGATCGTCGGCCTGGACCGAAGTCGTGTTGATGATCGACGCGCCCGGCTTCATGTGCGCCACCGCCGCCTTGGTCAGGTAGAACATGGCGTGGATGTTGACGGCGAAGGTATAGTCCCACTCCTTCTCGTCTATCTCCTCGATGGCGGAGAAGGTGTCCTGGTGCGCCGCGTTGTTGACGAGGATGTCGATGCGCCCGAATTCCTCGGCCGCCCGAGCCACCAGCGCGCGGCAATGGTCGGCGCTCGATATGTCGCCCGGAAAGAGGATGCAGGCGCGCCCCGCCGCCTCGACCAACGCCCGCACCGCCTGCGCGTCTTCCTCCTCCTCCGGGAGATAGGATATGAGCAGGTCCGCCCCCTCGCGCGCGAAGGCGATGGCGACGGCGCGCCCGATGCCGCTGTCCCCGCCGGTGACGATCGCCTTCTTCCCCTCGAGCCGCCCGGAGCCGCGATAGCTCTCCTCGCCATGGTCCGGCACCGGCTCCATCCGCTGGGTGAGGCCCGGCATCGGCTGCGGCTGGTCGGGGAAAGGCGGCTTGGGATCTTGGCTCACGTCGGGGCTCCTTGCAGGCTGGAGCACCGCTAACCGGACGCGGACGATCCGGTTCCGCTAATCCGGTGAACCTTCCTAAAAGGCCTTCGCCGTAAGCGCCGTCAGCGTGGCTCCCCCGCGGCGCGGGCCTGGACGGCCACCGCCCCCTCTACCTCCTCCTCTACGACGTATGGGCCGACCTCTACGGCAGGGAGTTCGCCGACCGGATGGTGAGCATTGAGCGGCGGATCGGGCCTACCTACGAAGCCGCCTGGCACCCGGCTCTGGCGATGACGCGCGAGGAGAGGCAGGCGCGGCTTGGCGCCTTTCGGGGCTTAGATGAAGGTCTTAAGCGGGCAGAGACTCCCGCCAACCAAAGTCGGCCCTGATGCCGTGATACTCATCAATACCCCCCGAGTCGTTGGCAGAAATCTGCCAAATTTGACCAGCAAGCGGCATAGATATAGAGTTCAGTGCGAGGCAAACGGACTCAATTCCATACTATTGTACGAAAAGTTCTGCCACTCAGTTGCGTAGATATTCGTCGTACCGGCGCTCAGGGCGCGGGCCTTTGTCGTTCATCTTAATATTTCCATCTTCGAGCAATAGAAATGAAGCTCATGCGGGTGCCGCATGGTAGTGGCCGGTTGCCTTGTTAGAATGCTCAACAGGGAGAACGGAAGATGAAGAACTTTACTTGGCTACTCGTCGGGGCTGCCTGCCTCGGCTCCGGTCCGGCGGCCGCCGGCGATCTCCTCCCGGACGCAGCGCACGCCAAGCCGACAGTGCCGGCCGAATCCTTCGCCGTCCCGAACCGCCGGGAGGTCGAGGCGGTGGTGCTCTCGGCGATGGCCGTCGCGGCCGCCCAGGCGAGGGACGCCCGTGCCGTGAGTCCGGAGTCCCGGCCCACGCGCGAGGTCGCCGCGACGACGACCGCCCTGCGGACGACTATGATCGAAGGCGCCCGCCGTGAGGTCTCCAGACGGTGGCCCGGGACCGTTTACATCCCCGAGACGCCGGTAGGGGGCAACGAATTCAAGGTCTGCCTCGGCAAGCTCGGCTGCTGGAACGTCAAAATCAGTATCCACATCGATCCGGCCTAGCAGTAAGGAGAGGCGGCCGGACAGGAGTCCGGGCCGCCTCCTCCATCGCCGAGCCGCGCCCCGGCCGGCGAAGCCTAGAACGCCTCCGCCGTGAGCGCCATCAATGTGTCCGAGCCCGCCTCGATCTGGCGCCTCAGCGCGCCCGTCTCCGGCATCACCCGCTGGGCGAAGAAGCGGGCGGTGACCAGCTTGGCTTCGTGGAACGCCCTGTCCTCCGCGCCGTTGGCCAGAGCGGCGGTGCTCGCCTTGGCCATGCGCAGCCACATCAGGCCGATGCAGACGATTCCGGTCAGGGTCATGTAGGGATAGGCGGCGGCGCCGGCGTGGTTGGCGTTGGCGAGGCCGTTCTGCATCAGCCACATCGTCGCGGTCTGGAGGTCCCCCACCCCCTTCTCGAGAGCGGCGGCCACTTCGGCGGCCTCGCCTTCCCCGCCCTTGGCTTCGCCGATCTCCTGGGCGAGCAGCTTGAGGAAGGCCTGGACGGCCCGGCCGCCATTGGCGCCCAATTTCCGCCCGACCAGGTCGAGCGCCTGGATGCCGTTGGTGCCTTCGTAGATCTGGGCGATCCGGGCGTCGCGGACGAACTGGTCCATTCCCCATTCGCGGATATAGCCGTGGCCGCCGTGGATCTGCTGGGCGTCGACCGCGACCTTGAAGCCCTGGTCGGTCATATAGCCCTTGATGACGGGGGTGAGCAGGCCGAGCAGGTCGGACGCGGCCTCGCGCTCCTCCTCGGTCTGGGCGCGCCGCGAGATGTCGACCTGGAGCGCGCCCCACAGGACGAGCGCGCGCGCCGCCTCGTTGAACGCCTTCATCTCCATCAGCATCCGGCGCACGTCCGGGTGGACGATGATAGGATCGGCCTTGGCATTGGGATCGCGGGCATCGGGGACGAGCGCGCGGCCCTGCCTCCGGTCTTTCGCATAGGCGACGGCGTTCTGGTAGGCGACCTCCCCCTGGGCCAGGCCCTGGAGGCCTACGCCGAGCCGAGCGGCGTTCATCATGATGAACATGGCGGCAAGCCCTTTTTCGGGCTCGCCGACGAGATAGCCGGTGGCCTCGTCATAGTTCATCACGCAGGTCGAATTGCCGTGGATGCCCATCTTGTGCTCGATCGAGCCGCACGAGACGCCGTTGGCGATGAGCGTGCCGTTGTCGTCGACGATCCGCTTCGGGACGATGAACAGCGAGATGCCCTTCACATTGTCCGGCGCGCCCTCGATCTTGGCCAGGACGAGGTGGATGATGTTCTCGGCCAGATCGTGCTCGCCCGACGAGATGAAGATCTTGGTGCCGCTGACCTTGTAGCTTTCCGCGACTCCGTCGGTCGCCGCTCCCTGAGGGACGGCGCGGGTGCGCAAAAGGCCGAGATCGGTGCCGCAATGCGGCTCCGTCAGGTTCATCGTCCCCGTCCATTTGCCGGCGACCATGTTGGGCAGATATTTGGCCTTCTGCTCGTCCGAGCCCTTGGTCAGGATCGAGGCGATCGCTCCGGCGGTGAGGCCGTGATACATCTCGAACGCCTGGTTGGCGGAAAGCAGATATTCGGTGACGGCGGTGCCGACCGTCTGCGGCAGGCCCTGGCCTCCATACTCCTCGGGCGCCGACAAAGTCGTCCAGCCGCCCGCGGTGAACTGGTCCCACGCATCCTTGAAGCCGGGCGGGGTGGAGACGCTTCCGTCCTCGTGGCGGACGCAGCCATGCTCGTCGCCGATCCGGTTGAGCGGCGCCAGCACCTCCGCGGCGAAACGGCCGCCCTCGGTCAGGATCGCCTCGATCATGTCGGGGGTGGCGTTCTCGAACCCCGGCAGGTGCGAATAGCGATCGATCCCGAGCACTTCTTCGAGGACGTAGCGGGTCTCGCGGACGGGGGCGGTGTAGCTGGGCATGAGAATCCTCTTAGAATATTGGTTCCCCGGCGAATGCCGGGGCCCAGCGGCACGAAAGGAAGGACCGGGTCCCGGCCTTCGCCGGGAAGCGCCCCGTCTTCATCGCGCCCAAAGCTAGTGCTCCCCGGAATCCGCCGCCTCGACCATGGCGATGAAGCGCTCGAGCTCGGCGATGGTGGCGTCGATGTCGGCGCGCTGCTTGGCCAGGAGGTCGATCCGGCCGCGGCATTTCTCGAGCGTCACCCGGCGCTGGGAGGCTCGGCCGTCGCCCAGATCGTAGAGGTCGATCATCTCCCGGATCTCGGCCAGGCTGAAGCCGACCCTCTTGCCGCGCAAGATCCAGGCGAGCCGGGCTCGGTCGCGCCAGCCATAGACCCGTGAGAGGCCCTGGCGGCGGGGCGAGATCAGCCCCTCGTCCTCGTAGAAGCGAAGCGCCCTGGGGGTGACCCGGAATTCCTCGCACAGGTCGGTGATCGTGTAGGACTTGCCGCCGGATCCGGGCGCGTCGAAGTCCGAATGAAGGGCTTGGGGCATCGGCAACCGGGTAGTTTACGTTCACGTCAACGTCAAGGATCGCGTAGGGCGCACCTGTCATCCCGGCGATAGCCGCAATCCCAGGACGAGAAGTCGCCGCGGGTCTCCCCGAGATCGCGGCTTCCGCCGGGATGACGGCTACTCGCAGAGCGGGTCGCCCGCAATGTCCCGGGCTTTCTTCACGTCCGCCGCGCTCGTCCCGGTTCGGGTGAAGCGGGCGCCGGTCATGCTCGCCCGGCCGCCGCAATAATAAGCGCAGCCGAGCGGCAGCTTCGACGGCAGGGTAACGGTGCCGCCTTCGAGCGTCGCGTCGATGCGGCAGGTTTCGTCGCCCGTCATCGTCAAGGTAAGCTTCCCGCCCGAACGTTCGACCCGGCCGGCGCCGGAGCAACTGTCCAGGTTTCCACCCCAGACGAGAAGGCCGAACTGCGCCTCTCTCCCCTTCTCGACGATGCAAAGCTGGTTCTTCTGCGCGCCCTCACCGCCCTCGTAGAGGCCGGTGAGGCGGGTCGCCGCGGCCCCCTTGGCCATCGCATCCGGGCGCGACTCGCCCGCTGGCGATGCGCCCGAATCGGGCGCCGAGGCCCGGTTGTCGGCGGGCTGGTCGTCGCGGCCGCAGCCGGCCAGGATCAGGAGGATGAGGAGAGTCTTCTTCATGGTCTGTCCCTGCCAAGAATCCCGACGGGGCGAGCCGTTCCATAATCCACATCAAATTCCCGCACGCGGGGGGACAAAGCCGCATCCGCTTCCTATATGAAGCCGGGGCAAATCAGAACGAGCGAGCGGGCGTTTCTCACATGCTGACCACGCATCCTTTCGACACCGGTTTAGATGGCGATAAACTCCGCGAGGAATGCGGGGTCTTCGGAATCTGGGGCTCCGACAGCGCCTCGGCGGTGGTCGCGCTCGGCCTTCACGCGCTCCAGCATCGCGGCCAGGAAGCGGCCGGGATCACCAGCTTCGACGGCCGGACCTTCCATTCGCACCGGGCGATGGGCCATGTCGCCGGCAATTTCGACAAGGACGAGGTGATCCGCCGCCTCGCCGGCGCCGCCGCCATCGGCCACGTCCGCTATTCGACGGCCGGCGAGACGGCGTTGAGGAACGTCCAGCCCTTGTTCGCCGAGCTCGCCTCGGGCGGCTTCGCCGTCGCCCATAACGGCAATATCTCGAACGCGGTGCGCCTGAGGCGCGACCTCAACCGCCGGGGCTCGATCTTCCAGTCGACCTCCGACACCGAGGTCATCATCCACCTCGTCGCCACCTCGACCTACCGGACCCTGCTCGACCGGCTGATCGACGCCTGCAAGCAGGTCGAGGGCGCCTATTCGCTCATCTGCCTGACCGGCGAAGGCATGATCGCCTGCCGCGACCCGCTCGGAATCCGGCCTTTGGTCATGGGCCGCCTCGGCGATTCCTACATCTTCGCCTCCGAGACTGTGGCGCTCGACGTCGTCGGCGCCACCTACCTGCGCAGCGTGGAGCCGGGCGAGATCGTCATCGTCTCCGCGCAGGGCGTGCGCTCGCACAAGCCGTTCCAGAGCGTCCGGCCGCGCCCCTGCATCTTCGAGCATATCTATTTCTCCAGGCCCGACAGCGTCCTCGACGGCGCCTCGGTCTACCAGGTGCGCAAGGCGATCGGCGCCGAGCTGGCTCGGGAGAATCCCGTCGACGCCGATTATGTCGTTCCGGTCCCCGACAGCGGAGTCCCCGCCGCGATCGGCTACGCCCAGGCGAGCGGCATACCGTTCGAGCTCGGGATCATCCGCTCCCACTATGTCGGCCGGACCTTCATCCAGCCCAGCGACGCCGTCCGCCACCTCGGCGTCAAGCTCAAGCACAACGCGAACAGCGCGCTCATCCAGGGCAAGAAGCTGGTCCTGATCGACGATTCGATCGTCCGCGGCACCACCAGCCTCAAGATCGTCCAGATGCTGCGCGAGGCCGGCGCCCGCGAGGTCCACATGCGCATCGCCTCGCCGCCGACCCGGCACAGCTGTTTCTACGGGGTGGACACGCCCGAGCGGGCGAAGCTGCTCGCGGCGCAGATGAACGTCCCGCAGATGAACGACTATATCAAGGCCGACAGCCTCGCCTTCATCTCGATCGACGGCCTCTACCGGGCGCTCGGCGAGGACGTTCGCGACGAGGCCCAGCCGCAATATTGCGACGCCTGCTTCACCGGCGCCTATCCGACCCGCCTGACCGATCAGGAGGATGTCGAGGCGCCCGACCAGCTCGCTCTGCTGGCGGAGAGATACGCCTAGCCGCCCGTCGCCCCAGCGAAGGCTGAGGCCCCAGAGAGTGAAAAGCGCCGGCGGTCATCACCCGCCGGGGTCCCAGCCTTCGCTGGGACGACGAGCTTGTCGAAGCCCTCCCCTTCCCCCTACAGCCCCCGAATGACCGAACCCTTCCTCACCGGCCGGATCGCCCTCGTCACCGGCGCCAGCCGCGGCATCGGAGCGGCCACCGCCGAGGCGCTGGCGCGCGAAGGCGCGCACGTCATCCTCGCCGCTCGAACCGCCGCCGATCTCGAGCAAATCGAAGAGCGGATCCACCAGGCCGGCGGGACCGCCACCATCGCCCCCCTCGACCTGATCGAGACCGACAGCATCGCCAAGCTCGCCGCCGCGGTGGCCGAAAGATGGGGCAGGCTCGACCTGCTGATGCTCAACGCCGCCACCCTGGGCTCGCTGACCCCGGTCGCGCAGATCGACGGCAAGGAGTTCAGCCGGGTCCTCACCTTGAACGTGCTCGCGGCCCAGGCGCTGATCGCCGGCTTCGACCTCCTCCTCCGCAAGAGCGAGGCCGGCCGGCTGCTCGCCGTCACCTCCAGCGTCGGCCGCCACCCGCGCGCTTATTGGGGCGCCTACGGAGCCTCCAAGGCGGCGCTCGAGACCCTGGCGCTCAGCTACGCCGAGGAGGTCCGCAACCTCTCCCCCGTCCGGGTCGCGATCATCGACCCCGGCGCCACGGCCACCGTCATGCGCGCCCGCGCCTTTCCCGGCGAGGACCCGGCCACCCTGAAGGCTCCGGGGGCGGTGGCGGAAGCGGTGGTGGCGCTGCTCAGGCGCGGCTTCGAGACGGGGGAGCGGCTGAACCTCTAGCGTCATCCCGGCGAAAGCCGGGATCTCGGGGAGACCCGTCGGGCCTTCTCGTCCTGAGATCCCGGCTTTCGCCGGGTTGACGGACCCTCCCCCTAACCCTTCACCAGGGTCACCTGCGCGACGTCGATCCCGCCGCCCCTGAAGCCCCCTTCGCAATACATGAGATAGTAGCGCCACAGCCGGTGGAAGCGCTCGTCGAAGCCCTCGGGAAAGCGCCCCTGCGCCACCGCCTCGTCGTAGCGGGCGCGCCAGCGCTTCAGGGTTTCGGCATAATGGAGACCGTAGCCCTGGCGGTCTTCCCAGCTCAGGCCCGCCGCGCCCGCCAGGCGCTCCAGCCGGGCCTCGCTGATCAGCATTCCGCCGGGGAAGATGTAGGTCTGGATGAAGTCGGCATTGGCCGCATAGCCTTCGAACAGCGGCTCGCGGATCGAGATGAACTGGATTGCGGCGCGCCCGCCCGGCTTCAGCACCCGGGCGATGCTCTCCAGATAGTCCGGCCAATAATCCTGGCCGACCGCCTCGACCATCTCGACGCTGGCGACGGCATCATATTGCCCCCGCGCGTCGCGATAGTCGGTGAGCTCGATCGAGCATTGCCGGCCCAGGCACGCCGTCTCCAGCCGGCGCTCGGCGAAGTCCTTCTGCTCCGCCGACAAGGTGAGCCCGGTGACCTCCACGCGGTAATCGCGTGCCGCCGCTTCCGCCAGCGAGCCCCAGCCGCAGCCTATGTCGAGCAGGCGCTGGCCGCGCTTGAGCTGGAGCCGGCCCAGCAGAAGGCGAAGCTTGCGCGCCTGCGCCGCCTCGAGCGGCTCCTCGTCCGCGACCGGCTCGGCGAAGACGGCGCTGGAATAGGTCATCCCGCTATCCAGCCAGGCGCGGTAGAAGTCGTTGCCGAGGTCGTAATGGTGCGAAATGTTCTCGCGCGCGCCTCGTTTGTCGTTGGCGCGGAAGCGGTGGGCGACGGAGTTGACCAGCCGGAACAACCCCTTGGCCCGGCCGGTGTCGCCGAGACTTTCGGCGTTGAGCATGAACAGTTCGAACAGGGGCACCGGATCGGGCGACGACCATTCGCCCAGCTCCCAGGCCTTGTACCAGCCGACCGAGCCCGAAGTGATCAGCCGGGCGAGCGCGCGCCAGCTGTGCAGGTGGACGATGGGCCGCGGACCGGGACCGCGGCCGCCGAGGATCCGTTGCCCCCCGTCCGGCAGCGTCGCCTCGATCGCGCCGCGCTCCAGCCCCCGGTCGATCCGCCCGAGGATCCGCGAGAAGCTCCCCGACAGCAAATGCGCGAGCAGCCCGCCGCCGGTGGCGAACCGGCGGTCGGCGGCGACGAGATGGCGCCCGCGGAGAAGGTCGTTCATGGCCGCCTAGGTGACGGGCTCGAGCCGCGAGCGCAACCCCGTCACCCCCTCTCCGTCACCCCCTCTCCGTCATCCCGGCGAAAGCCGGGACCCCGGGTCGAGAAGTCTCGGCGGGTCTCCACGAGGCCCCGGCTTTCGCCGGGGTGACGCACAGCGGTTAAATAACGTGCGGTTCCTTGGTCACCATCCAGCTCTGGCCCTTGGAGACCAGGGCCTGCAGGTCCGATTTCTTGCCGGCGGCCGCTTCCTCGTTCTGGCGGACCACGGCGCTCTCGAAGGTCGGCGCCGGGTCCTCGTAGAGGACTCCAAGGGCCGTCGGGAAGGCGCCGAACGGCATCTCGACCAGCATGTGCGCCACCGAGCGGTTCCGGGGGTCGTGGACGAGCACGCCTGACGACTCCCAATCACTGCCCTCGACGTCGACCACCTGAAGCGCCAGCGCCTCACGGTCGAGCGCGATGCCCCTCGCCCCGCCGTCGAACAGCATCGGCTCGCCCGCCTTCAGCCAGAGCTGCTTGCCGCTATTCTCCTTGGCGGTGAAGGGCGCGAAGACGTCGTCATTGTAGACGATGCAATTCTGGTAGATCTCGACGAAGCTCGCGCCCTTGTGGGCGTGGGCGGCCTTGAGCACTTCCGGCAGGTTCTTGTGGACGTCGATCCCTCGGGCGATGAAGCGGGCGCCCGAGCCGAGCGCGAAGGCGCAGGGGCTGATCGGCCGGTCCACCGATCCGAACGGAGTGGAAGGGCTTCGGGTGCCGGCGCGGCTGGTCGGCGAATATTGGCCCTTGGTGAGGCCGTATATCTCGTTGTTGAACAGCAGGATCTGGCAGTCGAGGTTGCGCCTCAGGACGTGCATCGTGTGGTTGCCGCCGATCGACAGCGCATCGCCGTCGCCGGTGATGATCCACACGTCGAGCTCGGGCCGGGCCAGCTTGATGCCCGTCGCGAAGGTCGGCGCCCGGCCGTGGATGGTGTGGAAGCCGAACGTCTCCATGTAATAGGGAAAGCGGCTCGAGCAGCCGATCCCGGAGACGAAGACGGTGTTCTCCGGCCGGACGCCCAGCTCCGGCATCGTCCGCTGAACCGCCTTCAGCACGGCATAATCCCCGCACCCCGGGCACCAGCGCACCTCCTGGTCGGTGGCGAAGTCCTTGGCGGTAAGCTTGGTCAGTTCGTTCATAATTACCTCGTCATCCCGGCGAAAGCCGGGACCTCGTGGAGTGAAAAGCACCCCGTCATCCCGGGAGGGACTCCATCAAAGTAGTACTTTGACGGGAACCCGAAAGCCGGGATCTCGTAAAGACCCGCCGAGACTTCTCGTCCCGAGGTCCCGGCTTCCGCCGGGATGACGGTGAAGCGCCTCATTTCCGCTTCCCCCCGGCCGCTGCCGTGACCACCGCTCCGCCGAAGACCTTCTGAGCGACCTCGGCCTGGATCCGCGGCCCGTCCTTGGCCTTGTAATAGGTCACCATGACGTTGATCCGGTCCTCGCCGTCGATCACCGTCCAGCTCTGCTTGCGGCCGCTGCCGGCGACATATTCGCCGAAGAAGGTGGTGGCGTTCGGCCATTTGGGGGTGGTGAACGTCCCTTCCCTGACGATCTCGCGAAGCCCCGATTCGTGGAAGCTGCCGCGCACCTGCGCCGCCATGTTCTCGGCCGTGGGAAGCTTCGAGCCCCGGCTCGCCATGACCAGGGCGAGCGGGTCCCTGCCCAGGTTCCTGGGCATGTACATGACCACCGGCGAGTTCGGCATCTTGAGCGCGGCGGCGCCGACCAGCGTGTCGGGAAGCGCCGCGATGATTTCCGGCGCCGGCTGAAGCTTGTCCGGCTGCTGCCCGGACGCGGCAGGGAGCGGGGCTGCGGCGAAGGCGAGCGCCAGCGCGACCTTCGTCATCCCGGCGAAAGCCGGGATCTGGTGGAGACCCGCCGAGACCTTTCGGCCTGGGATCCCGGCTTTCGCCGGGATGACGGACGATTGGATCATGCCAGCGCCTCCTCGATCGCGGTTTCGATCTCGGCGATCTTGAAGGGCTGGCCCGACACCTTGTTCACCGGCCGGGCGTCGACCAGATACTGGTCGCGGAGCAGGGTCTTGAGCTGGCCCTTGTTCATTTCCGGAACGATGATCCGGTCGTACGACCCGAGCAGATCGCCCAGATTCTTCGGCAGCGGCCAGATGTGGCGGATGTGGATGTGGGCGACGTCGAGGCCTCGGCCGCGGGCCCGCCGCACCGCCTGGTGGATCGGCCCGAAGGTGGAGCCCCAGCCGACCACGGCCAGCTTGGCGCCCGGCCCACCCAGGCACACCGCCTGCTCCGGGATCGAATCGGCGACTCCGAGCACCTTGTTCGCCCGGATGTCGGTCATCGCCTGGTGGTTGGCCGGGGCGTAGTCGATATGGCCGGTGCCGACATTCTTCTCGATCCCGCCGATCCGGTGGGTGAGACCGGGGCTTCCGGGCCGGATCCACACCCGCGCCAGCTTGCCGTCGCGGGCATAGGGATTGACCGCCTCCCCTTCCGCCGGCGGCTCGGTGTGGAAAGCGACCGGAAAGGGCTCGAAGCCGCTCATGTCGGGCACTCGCCACGGCTCGGCGGCATTGGCGATATAGCCGTCGGTGAGAAGCATCACCGGGGTCATGTACTGGACGGCGATCCGGCAGGCCTCGATCGCGCAGTCGAACGCGTCGGCGGGCGAGCGGGCGGCGATGACCGGCATCGGGGCGTCGCCGTTGCGGCCGTAGACCGCCTGGTAGAGGTCCGACTGCTCGGTCTTGGTCGGCAGCCCGGTGGACGGCCCACCGCGCTGCGAGTTGATGATGACGAGGGGCAGCTCGGTCATGATCGCAAGCCCCATCGCCTCCATCTTGAGCGCGATCCCCGGCCCGGACGACGACGTCACTCCCAGGCTCCCGGCATAGCTCGCCCCGATCGCCGATCCGATCGCGGCGATCTCGTCCTCCGCCTGGAAGGTGGTGACCCCATATTCCTTGAGGCGCGAGAGATGGTGGAGGATCGCCGACGCGGGCGTGATCGGATAGCCGCCGAAGAACATCGGTAGCCCGGCGAGCTGCGCGCCCGCCACCAGCCCTATCGACACCGCCTCGGCGCCGGTGACGGTCCGGTACAGGCCCGGCTCGGCCGGCGCCGGATCGATGTGGCGCTGCGGGACCTGGCCGCCGATCTCGGCGGTCTCGCCATAGGCATGGCCGGCGTTGAGCGCGGCGATATTCGCCTCCGCAAGCTCCGCCGCCTTGGCGAACTTGGAGCGCAGCCAGGTGACGATCGGCTCGCGGTCGCGGTCGAACATCCACAGCGCCAGGCCGAGCGTCCACATGTTCTTGCAGCGCAGGGCCTCCTTGTTGCCGAGGCCGAACGGCTTCACCGCGTCGAGGGTGAGCTGCGAGATGTTGAGGCGGATCACCTGCCACCTGCCGAGGCTCGAATCGTCGAGCGGATTGGCCTCGTAGCCGGCCTTGGCGAGGTTCCTCGAGCCGAACTCGCCATCGTCGGCGATGATCAGCCCGCCGGGCTTCAGATCGTCGACATTGGTCTTGAGCGCGGCCGGGTTCATCGCGATCAGAACGTCGGGCGAATCGCCCGCGGTCTCGATCGCCGCCGATCCGAAATTGATCTGGAAGGCGGAGACTCCGAAGGTCGTCCCCTGCGGCGCCCGGATCTCGGCAGGGAAATCGGGAAAGGTGGCAAGGTCGTTGCCGGCCAGCGCCGTCGACAGCGTGAACTGCCCGCCGGTCAGCTGCATTCCGTCGCCGCTGTCGCCGGCGAAGCGGACGACGACGGCTTCGGGCGCCGCCGTCGAGGCGGCTTCTTCGGGGGTGACGATGTGGGTGGCCGTCGCCAATTTGGCTTCCTTTGTCGCAGGTTGCCCGATCACCCTAGCGGGGCGGGCGCGAGGCGACAACTCGCAGCGGTGTCAGAACGGGCGCCGGCAAAATTCCCGTCATCCCGGCGAAAGCCGGGATCTCGTGGAGACCCGCCGAGACTTCTTGTCCTGGGATCCCGGCTTTCGCCAGGATGACGGCGGACGCCTCAGCGCTTCAAACGCCTCTCAGCGTCTCACGGTCCCCCGGCGCATCAGTTGCCGCGGCTCATCCCGCGGAGCCTGGCTTCGGCGTCGTCCAGGTCTTCCTGGTTCCCCAGCGAGTCCCATTCGGCCTGGGTACGGCAAACCTTCTTTTGAGGAATCCGGCTGTACGAGGTCGACTGGCCCTTGCAGATCTTCTTTTCCTTGACGGCCTTGGGCGTACCCGCCGGCTTCTCCTTGGCGACGGCGGCTCCGCCGGCGAGCAGGGTGGCGGCGACGGCCGCCAGTGCAGTGAATTTACGCATGTCTCTCTCCAATTGGAATGTCGTTCGCGCTCAGTTGCCGCGGCCGTTCGTCCCGCGCCCGTCGTCGGCCTTGCCCTGACTGTCCTCGGCCGCCCTGTCCGACGGGGTCACGATCCGGCAGATGCGCTGGGGCGTTATGCGCCCGGGCATCTCCTGGGTGCGGCACACCTTCTTCGGCTTGGCCTGTTCGGACTGGGCCTGTTCGGACTCGGCCTGTTGGGACTTGGCCTGTTGGGACTTGGCCTGTTGGGATTTTTCCTTCGCGGCTGCGGTTCCGCCGATCAGCAGGGCGGCGGCAACGGCCGCCGTGACGTTGAAATAACGCATTTTCCCTCCACTCCCCTCGGCTGGCGATGATCCATTCCGGTGCAAAAGTCAACCGGCCGAGGCATTTAGCGCCGTTTCAAGCAATCTCTGCCGACCTTCCCGGCCATGCCGGTTGGCGGATCGCCGCAGGGATCATAAGGGGAGATTCCGAGCCTCCGGAAGCCGAACCGGCCCCCGCATGACGATGAAAGACCGAACGCATGAAGGACAAAGGCTATCGCCCCGCCGTCGGGATCATGCTGATCAATTCCGAAGGCAAGGTCTGGGTCGGCCAACGCCTCGATAACCAGCTCGAGGCCTGGCAGATGCCGCAGGGCGGGCTCGATCCGGGCGAGGAAGCCTTGGAAGGCGCTTTCCGCGAACTGGAGGAGGAGACCGGAATTAGCCGCAACAAGGTCGAGATCGTCGCGCGGCACGGCGAGGAGCTCTATTACGACCTTCCCGAGGAGCTGGTCGGCAAGCTTTGGAAGGGGCGCTGGCGCGGCCAGCGCCAGACCTGGTTCCTCGCCCGCTTCCTCGGCACCGACGCGGACGTGGACATCCAGACCCCGGAGCCGGAGTTCCGGGCCTGGAAATGGTCCGACCCCGCCGACCTCCCCGCGATGATCGTCCCCTTCAAGAAGAAGCTCTACGAGGACGTCGTCGCCACCTTCCGGGAGTGGCTTTGACCTCCCGTCTTCCCGGCGAAAGCCGGGACCTCGTGGCGCAAAGGGCGCCTTATCCTCGCCGTCATCCCGGCTTGCGCCGGGATGACGGTGTTGGCTGCACTCCGATCTCCCGCTAGAGCTTCGCCGATGCGGGGACTTTCGAACGATGAGGCGGCGGCGGTGGAGCGCTGTGCCGGCGAGCCGATGCTGGCCCAGGTCGAGGCCTGGGCCGCGGTCAACAGCGGCTCGCACAACCTTGTCGGCCTCGGCCAGGTCGCCGGCCTCCTCGCCGACGCCTTTTCGGCGCTTCCGGGCGATCTCGCCCTTCGCGATCCGGCCCCCGTCGACTCGGTTACTCCGGCGGGCGATCTCGTGGCGATCCCGCACGGCCGTAACCTCCACCTCGCGGTCCG
>DASWLY010000145.1:0-12536 GCA_036400035.1 Allosphingosinicella sp. | reverse complement strand
CTTGCGCCGGGATGACGAAGAATAGGGATCCGTCTTCCATCCCCTGAGCTCCTTCGCCTTCTTGCCGGCGGCGATCTCCTGCATGGTTCGGCCGGTCTTGATGCTGGTCAGATACCGCTCCGTCAGCCCCATCGAGCCGCCGGCATGCTCGTCGGTCACCTTCTTCAGCATCCAGCTCTCGGCGCGCTCGCCGGGGCGGCCCTTGAGGCGGAACATCACCCATTCGCCCTGCATCCGGTGGCCATGCAGGGTGAAGTGGAGATGGCCTTCCTCGAGCGTCTTGCGCGGGTCCTTGCCCGGGTGGGGAGTCCATTCGCCCCAGTCCCACAGCATGACGGTGCCGCCGCCATATTCGCCCTTTGGGATCGTGCCCTCGAACGTGGCGTAGCTCATCGGATGATCTTCGGTGCGGACGGCGAGATGCCTGTCCGCCGGGTTGAGGCTGGGACCCTTGGGCACGGCCCAGCTCTTCATGACCCCGTCCATCTCCAGCCGAAGGTCGTAATGGAGCCGGGTGGCGTCGTGCTTCTGGACCATGAAGAGGGCGGGGGCGTTCGGCCCCCGCGCCGGCGCGACCTCGCCCGGAGGCTCCGCCGTTTTCGCGAAGTCGCGCTTCTTGTTGTAGGTGTCGAGCGGGTCGGCGGAGTTCTTGCGCAGGGCCATCAGTTCCTCCCCGGGACGGGGAGGGGGACCGCCGTCAGGCGGTGGTGGAGGGGGCCCACCGTGGTAGCGGCGGAGAGGTGGGCCACCTCCACCAGCCTTCGGCTGGTCCCCCTCCCCGTTCCGGGGAGGAGCCGTTCCCTCACGCCCGCTTCCGCGCCGGCGCGGCTTTCGCGGGCGCCTTCTTCGCGGCCGGCTTGCTCGCAGCGGGCTTCGCGGCCGCTTTCTTCGCGCCGCCGCTGGAAGCCTTGGACCCGCCGCCCGATTCCTTGCCTCCACCCGGCTTCTCGATCGAGCGCTTCAGAGCCGCCATAAGGTCGATGACGTTGGAGCCGCGGGCCGGGGCCGCGTCCTCCTCGGTGTGGATGGTCTTGCCCTTGCGCTTCTGCTCGATCAGCTCCTCGACCGCCTCGATATAGCGGTCGTGATATTTGGACGGGTCGAAGGGCGCGGTCTTGCGCTCGATCAGGGCCTCGGCGAGGTCGAGCAGCTCCTCGTCGGGCTTGGCCTCGGCGATGTCGCGGAAATAGTTCTGCGCCTTGTTGACCTCGTCGGCATAGCGCAAGGTCTCGAGAACGATGCCGCGCCCGCAGGGCTTGAGGCTGACCAGATATTCGCGGCCGCGCAGCGCGAGCTGGCCCAAGGCCACCTTCTTGGTCCGGCGCAGCGCTTCCCTCAGGACGATGAACGCCTCCTCGGCGAGGTCGTCGGCCGGGACGACGAAATAGGGCTTCTCGTAATAGAGGACGTCGATATCGTCGTAATCGACAAACTGGGTGAGCTCGAGCGTCTTCTTGCTCTCCAGCTTGACCGCCTCCAGCTCGTCGTCCTTGAGGAGGACGTAGCTGCCCTTCTCGTACTGGAAGCCCTTGACGATCTCCTCGGGGTCGACCGGGCCGACGCCGGGCACCACCTTCTCGTACTTGATCCGCTTCCCGGTCGGCTCGTGGATCTGGTTGAAGGCGATGGTCGCGCCGCTCTTGGTGGCGGAGAAGATCTCGACGGGGATCGAGACCAGAGCAAGCCTGATCTGTCCCTTCCAATAGGCGCGTGCGGCCATCTGAGTGCTCCCGATTCGATTCGTTGCCGATTCAAATCCGCGGGAGGGGTGAGGGGTTCCAAGCTTCGAAAACCGGGCGCGCGGGAGCCGGTTGCTCACTTTCCGGCGCCGTCCTACAACTCCCTTTGGGGGATCGAGCGATGGTAAGCTGGAAAGACAGATTCGATGACATCGAGGTGCGGTGGTTTGACGACGCCTACCTGAGCAATGCATCCAGTGTTCCGTCCGTCCTCTATCACTATACCGACGCCGCTGGCCTGATGGGAATGCTCAAAGGGGGCAAGGTCTGGGCCACCGACTACCGCTTTCTCAATGACAAGTCGGAGGTTGGCCATTCGAAGGCCATTATCCGAGAAATTCTGGCGGACCGCCTGAAAGGCAGCGGTAGTGATGATTTGAAGAAGCTTTATGCCGAGATATTGGCCTACCAAGATATGGATCCGGTCGAAGATCCGTTTTTATTCTCCTTCTCCGAGGATCCCGACGACCTTAGCCAGTGGCGTGGTTACGCTCGGGATGGCCAAGGCTTCACGATCGGTTTCTGTGGTCCGACACTTTATGCCTTGGCTCTACCGGAAGAAGCGCATTTCGGGCTCATCAAAGTAGAATATGTGCATGACCGCCAGAAGGAAATATTCCAGCGGATTCTCAGCGAGATAGAGGGGGAGTTGACCAGCGCCCTGACGGGCCGCCGTAGCCGTCGCGCCGACTGCATCACTTACGCAGCGGAAGCATTCGACGGTGCCGTCGACACGCGAGCGGTCCTGAATAAGCATCGCTCCTTTCGGTCGGAGCGGGAGTGGAGGCTCATCAGCGTCGTCGCCATCGACGATCCGGACCGGGAGCAGCGAGTGAGATCGCGAGGAAGCCGATTGGTCCGTTACGTCGAGCTCCCCATGGACGCGCCCGAACCTGGGAAGCTGCCGATCAAACGGATCGGCGTAGGCCCCGGCTTCGTAGGCACCGAGGATGTCCACGCAGTTCGAGCTCTTTGCCGGGACGCGGGTTATTCCCCGGAAATCTATTTCGCCGAAACGCCGTACCGCCGGGTCTGAGCAACCCCACCGGCCCTGTTAGACCGGGATCTCGGTCGTGTACTTGACCTGCCTCAGCGCGAAGTTGCTCGCCGCATTGGCGACGCTTGGATGCGCGAGCACGCCGCGCATGATGAAGCGGTCATAGTCGGCCACGTCGCGCACCGCGATGCGCAGGAGGTAGTCCCACTCGCCGGACATGGAATAGCATTCGACGATCTCCTCGCGCGACTGGATGAAGTCCTCGAAATCGGCCCGGGCCTCCACCGACTGACGGGCCATGCGAACCTGGCACAGCACGTTGACCGACCGGCCGAGCGCCTGCGGGCTGGCGATGCGTACCGCACGGCCGAGGACTCCGCTCTTCTCCAGGCCCCGCACCCGCCGCCAGACCGAGGCCGACGACGCGCCGACCCGTTCGCCGAGGGCGGCGTGGCTCAGGCTGGCGTCGCGCTGGAGCTCCCGAACGATTCGCCGGTCGATGGGGTCAAGCTGATCACTTTCTTTCATATTCTTCTGAATAGCTGATCGTCTGTTTCAAATCCAGCCGGTGCGTCAGCAAGTCTGATAAGCATTTGGAACCATGGCCGGTTAGATGTAGCTGGGCGGTTCGGCCTTCTCGAAAGGATATGGATGGACGATGCATTTGCGCCCGCCGACGGGCCGCTGCTGTTCGACCGGCTCGAGGAGCAGAAGTCCGATTCGCTGCTCCAGCTGATCGCGCTTTGCGAGGCCGATCCGCGCACCGACAAGATCGACGTCGGCGTCGGCGTCTATCGCGATGCGGCCGGCGGCACCCCGATCCTCGCGGCGGTGAAGAAGGCGGAGCGGCGGCTCTGGGAGAGCCAGGAGACCAAGGCCTATCTCGGCTCGCAGGGCGATGCCCGCTTCACCGAGCTGATCCGGCCGATCGTCTTCGGCGAGGCCGGCGCGGCGGACGAGCGCATCGTCGGGCTCCAGACGCCGGGCGGCTGCGGCGCTCTTCGGCTCGGAGCCGATCTCGTCACCAAGGCCAATCCGGACGCGCGGATCCACGTCGGCCAGCCGACCTGGCCCAATCACGGCCCGCTGATCGAATGCGCCGGGGTCGAGATCGTGCCGCATCCTTATTACGACCCGGCAAGCCGCCATATCCTGTTCGACGAGATGATGGCGGCGCTGGAGAAGGCGCGGGCCGGGGACCTGCTCCTCCTCCACGGCTGCTGCCACAATCCGACCGGAGCCGACCTCTCGGCCGGCCAATGGGCGGAGGTCGCGGACGTCGTTGCGCGGCGCGGCCTCATCCCCTTCATCGACCTCGCCTATCAGGGCCTCGGCCACGGTCTCGAACCGGATTCGGCGGGCGCTCGCCTCGTCGTCGGCAAGGCGGAGCAGGCGCTCGTCGCGCAGAGCTGCGACAAGAATTTCGGCGTTTACCGGGAGCGGGTCGGCAACCTCTTCGTCAAGGCGGCGAGCACGAAAGCGGCTCGGGTCGCGTACGGCAACCTCCTTCAGCTCTCGCGTACCATGTGGTCGATGCCGCCGGATCATGGCGCCGCGATCGTGCACATGGTGCTCGACGATCCGGAGCTTCGTGCCGAATGGCATGCCGAGCTGCTGGAGATGTGCGCCCGGATCCGAAGCCTTAGGGCCCGGCTCGCCGCGCATGACGAGCGGCTGGCGTATATCGACCGGCAGAACGGGATGTTCTCGATGCTTCCGCTGAGCCAGGCCCAGGTGCTCGAGCTTCGCGAGGAGAAGGGCATCTATCTGGCGAATTCGGGACGCTTCAACGTCGTCGGCCTCTCCGACGACAACGTCGATATTTTCGCCTCGGCGGTGGTGGAGAAGATGGATGGCTGAAAGTGACGCAAAGGTGAGGAATCGCCGGGAATCGCTACACTCCGCTTATGATTGGCGCCGCATCGCCGCTCTCGTCCACATCAGCCGGGCGATGGACAAGCTGGAGGAGGAACGGCTCGTCCCCGAGCGCAAGATCCTCTACCAGTTCAGCGCTCGAGGCCATGACATGGCCCAGGCGATGCTCGGGAGCCGGCTCACCCACCGCCGCGACTCGACCTGCGGCTATTACCGCTCGCGGCCCCTGCTGCTGTCGCTCGGCGTTCCGATCGAGGACGCGCTCGGCTCCGGAATGGGGCGGGAAGGGGGCTATTCGGACGGGCGCGATATCGGCGTGGTCTTCAACTACCCCAATCCCGACGGGGCGCCGGCCTTGCCCATGTCGGGCGGGGTTGGGGCTCAATATACGCCGACCGCGGGCTGGGCCCAGGCGATCGAATATCATCGCCATGTGCTCGGCGACCGCTCCTGGGACGGCGCGATCGCGGTCGTGCTGGGCGGCGACGCCTCCTGCGCCACGGGGGGTTTCTGGGCGGCCTTGACCATCGCCACCACCCAGAAGCTGCCGATGCTGTTCTACGTCGAGGACAATGGGTTCGGGATCTCGGTGCCCTCGACCTTCCAGACTCCGGGCGGCGACATCGCCAGGAACCTGGCGAGCTTCGGCAATCTGGCCATCTTCGCCGGCGACGGCACCGAACCGGCGGAAGCCGCCGAGCTGATCGACCGGGCGGTCGCCCATGTCCGCGGCGGCAACGGGCCGGCCTTGCTTCGCCTCACCGTGCCGAGGCTGCAGGGGCACAGCTTCCAGGACACGCAGACCTACAAGGGCGAGGAGCGGGTCCGCGAGGAATGGACCCGCGATCCCCTGCCCAAGCTCAAGGCGCATCTCGTCGGCCCGCTGCTCGCCGAAGAGGAATGGGACTCGATCGAGGCCGAGGCCCAGGCCCGGGTCGAGGCGGCGCGCCAGACCGCCGAGGCGCGCGGAGTCTCCGATCCCGAGCGAGTGCTCGACCATGTCTTCTACGACGGCGAGATGCAGAAGATGGGCGGGCAATGGACCCACGGCTACCGCGCCCCGCGCAGCCACGAGGAGCCCAAGCCGGAGGGCCAGCGGATCAACATGGTGACGGCGATCCGCCGGACCCTCGACCATGAGCTCGAGATCAACAAGCGGGTCCTGCTGTTCGGCGAGGATATCGGGCCCAAGGGCGGAGTCCACGCGGTGACGCTCGGGCTGCAGGAGAAACACGGCGCCGGCCGGGTCTTCGACACCAGCCTCAACGAGGAAGGCATTATCGGCCGGGCGGTCGGGATGGCGATCGCCGGCCTGATGCCGGTGCCCGAGATCCAGTTCCGCAAATATGCCGAGCCCGCGACCGAGCAGATCAACGATTGCGGGACGATGCGCTGGCGGACGAACAACCGCTTCGCCGCCCCGATGGTGCTTCGAATCCCCGGCGGCTTCTTCAAATGCGGCGATCCGTGGCACAGCCAGACCAACGAGATCGCCTTCATCCACAATCCCGGCTGGCAGGTGGCGGTGCCGTCCAACGCCGAGGATGCGGTCGGGCTGCTTCGAACCGCGCTGCGCGGCAACGACCCGGTGATCTTCTTCGAGCACCGCGCGATGCTCGACGATGCCTGGGCGCGGCGGCCCTATCCGGGCGACGGCTACGCGCTTCCGTTCGGGCGGGCGAAGAAGGTGCGGCAGGGCGACGACATCACCATCGTCACCTGGGGCGCGATGGTGCCGCGCTGCGAGGAAGCGGCGAAGGACGAGTCGGCCGACATAATCGACCTGAGGACGCTGATGCCCTGGGACCGGGAGACGGTGCTCGAGAGCGTGAGGCGGACCCGCCGCTGCCTGATCGTCCACGAGGATCTGAGGACGGGCGGCTTCGGCGCCGAGATCGCCGCGGTGGTGGCGGACGAGGCCTTCCTCGATCTCGACGCTCCGGTGGCGCGGGTGACGATGCCCGACATCCCGAGCCCGCATAACCCGGTGCTCCTGAACTGGGCGGTGCCGAGCGTCGATCGGATCCGGGCGAAGATCGCCGAGCTGGTGGGGTTTTGAGGATGGGGGAGGTGCGGAGCGGCATGACCATCGTCATCCCGGCGGAAGCCGGGATCTCAGCGAGAATGAGGCACTGCCAGATGAGCCGGGACCCCGGCTTTCGCCGGGGTGACGGCCTGTTGGGGCCGTCATGATCGATGTCGTCGTTCCCGAGGAGCAGGAGGGCACCCAGGCGGTGGTGCGCGCCTGGCTGAAGAAGGTCGGCGACCGGGTGGAGGTCAACGACCCCCTGGTCGAGCTCGAGACCGACAAGGTGGCGATGGAGGTGCCCGCGCCCGTCGCCGGCGTTCTTCGCGAGATATTGCTCGATACGGACGCTCAGGCGGTGCCGGGGGCGGTGCTCGGTCGGATCGCGGCGGCGGCGGAGGATGATGAAGGGCACGTCGCCCCAGCGGAGGCTGGGGCCCCAGGGGGTGAAAAGCGCCCCAGCCCTTCACTCCTCGGGGCCCCAGCCTTCGCTGGGGCGACGGAGATCCGGCTTTCCCCTTCGGTGCGCCGAGCCCTGCTCCAGCACGATATCGACCCTACCCGGATCGAAGGCACCGGCCGCGACGGCCGCATCACCCGCGCGGACGTGGATCGCGCCGTAGATGCGGCGACGAAGGTGCAGGAAGGCCCGCGCACGACCGCCCAGCCGCAGGTGGCGGAGCCTCCCGTCATCCCGGCGGAAGCCGGGACCCCGGGACAAGAAGGCTCGGCGGGTCTCGACCAGATCCCGGCTTCCGCCGGGATGACGGAGGGGGCCGAGGCCCCCGCTATCGCCGCGGCGACGGCCATCCGCTCGCACGACGTGCCGCACGACCGGATGCGGCTGAAGATCGCGGAGAACATGCTCGGCTCGGTGACGAGGGCGCCGCACGTCACCGCCGTGTTCGAGGCCGATTTCGGAGCGATCATGGCGCATCGCGAGCGGCACAAGGCGGCCTGGGCGAAGAAGGGCGTGAAGCTCACCTACAGCGCCTATATCGTCGCCGCGGCCGCCGAGGCGATGAAGGTCGCTCCGGCGATCAACAGCCGCTGGCACGAGGACCGGCTCGAGATATTCGACGACATCAATATCGGCGTCGGCACCGCTTTGGGCGAAAAGGGCCTGATCGTGCCCGTGCTCCGCAAGGTGCAGTCCCTGTCGCTGAAGGGCATCGCCGCCGGGCTGGACGAGCTGATCGACAAAGCGAGGCGCGAGCAGCTTAGCGGCAAGGACGTCTCGGGCGGCACCTTCACGATCTCCAACCACGGGGTGTCCGGGTCGCTCTTCGCGGCACCGATCATCATCAACCCGCCGCAATCGGCGATCCTGGGCATCGGCAAGCTCGAGAAACGGGTGGTGGTCCGCGAAGTGGGCGGGACGGACGCGATCCTGATCCGGCCGATGGCCTATGTCTCGCTGACCATCGACCACCGGGTGGTGGACGGCCACCAGACCAACGCCTGGCTGACGAGATTCGTCGAGGTGCTGGAGGGGTGGCCGGCGGAGTGATCGTCCCGGCGGAGTGACCGTCATCCCGGCGCAAGCCGGGATCCGGTGGAGACCCGCGGCGACTTCTCGTCCTGGGGTCCCGGCTTTCGCCGGGACGACGCGTTTGCCGCGACCGTCATCCCGGCGGAAGCCGGGATCTGGCGGAGACCCGCGGCGACTTCTCGTCCTGGGGTCCCGGCTTTCGCCGGGACGACGAATTTGCCGCGACCGTCATCCCGGCGGAAGCCGGGATCCGGTGGAGACCCGCGGCGACTTCTCGTCCCGGGGTCCCGGCTTTCGCGGGATGACGATCGGAGCGTCGTGCGCCGAATTCGGATCGTCATCCGGGGCTTGACCCGGGATCCATGAACACGGTTCTCGGCCGGATTGAATGACGGCTACTTCCATCCCTCGAGCGGCGGCGGCCTGCCCGGCGATCGCTTGGGTTCGCACAAAGCTCACGAAGGGCACCAAGACGCCCTGGCGGCGAAGCCGCCGGGTCTGTCCTCATAAGATGGATCGAGGCTGCTGCGCCCCCTTCAAAAGGCGCCTTTGTGATCTTCGTGATCTTTGTGCGAACCCCATTTTCCTGCGGTGGAGCGAGCACTGCCGCGCCAGCTCGGAACCGGCGGTGGACCCCTCCACCACCGCCTTCGGCGGCGGTCCCTCTCCCCGTTCCGGGGAGGAGCTACGAGTCGAACAGGACCTTCAGCTCGTTCTTCAATATCTTGCCGTTGGCGTTTCTCGGCAAAGGCTGGGGGAGGAAGGCTATCCTCACCGGCGTCTTGAACACCGCCAGGCGCTCGCGCACCCAGGCTTTGAGCTCCTCCTCCGTCGCTTCCGCTCCCGGGGCCAGGTGCACGACCGCCGCCGGCTCCTCGCCGAGCGTCCGGTGGGGAAGGCCGATCAGGGCCGCGTCGGTGACGGCGGGATGGTCGAACAGGACGTTCTCGACCTCGATGCAGTAGATGTTCTCGCCGCCGCGGATGACCATGTCCTTGGCCCGGTCGACGATGTAGCAGAAGCCTTCCTCGTCGAGGCGGGCGAGGTCGCCGGTGCGGACCCAGCCGTCGACGAAGGTGGCGGCGCTGGCTTCCGGCTGGTTCCAATAGCCTTTGACGACCTGCGGCCCGCGAGCCCACAATTCGCCGACCTCGCCGATCGGCAATTCGGCAGCGCCGTCGGGGGACATGATCTTGAGGTCGGCGACGGGGACGGGCGGGCCGGCGCTGTCGGGGCGGTTCAGATAATCCTCGCCGCTATGGCTGGTGACGGTCGCGGTGGTCTCGGTCATTCCCCAGCCGTTGCCGGGCAGGGCTCCGAACTCCTCCCGGATCTTCCTGACCAGCTCCGGGGCGGCGGGCGCGCCGCCGTAATTGATCTGCTCGAGGCTGGAGAGATCGAAGCGGGAGCGTTCGGGATGCTCGAGCAATTGCCAGGCGATGGTCGGCACTCCGCCCGTGACCTGGACCCGCTCGCGCTCGATGATCCCCATCGCTTCCAGCGGATCCCATTTGCGCATGAAGATGAGGGTGTGGCCGGCGACCATCGTCCCCATCAGCATCGCGCTCAAGGCGGTGCAGTGGAAGAGGGGGACGACGACGAGCACGGTCTTGGGCTGAGGCTCGGGCGGGGCCTCGCCCCGGCGGAGCGCGGCCCGGGCGTTCGAATAGCCGACCGAGAGGATGTTGGTGAGGAGGTTGCGGTGGGTGCCGAGCGCGCCCTTGGGCCGGCCGGTGGTGCCGCTCGTGTAGAGGATGGTGGCGTCGTCGTCCGGGTCGATGGCGACGTCCGGCAGGTCCCGGTCGGCAAGCGCGCTCCAGGCGCCGGGGCCGCCGATCAGATCCTCGAGCCGGGCGCCGCCGTCAGGGGCGGAGGCCGAGCGGCTGACGATGACATGACGGAGGGCGGGCAGGGCCGCTCGGTGAGGGGCGATTCGCTCCCACCGCGGCGAGTCGCAGATGAGGATCTTCGCTCCGGAGTCGGCGAGGCCGTATTCGAGTTCCGGTCCGGTCCACCAGGCGTTGAGCGGAACGGCGATCGCCCCGAGCGAGACGATGGCGAAGAACGCGGCGGGCCATTCCGGAAGGTTGACCATGGCGATCGCCACCCGATCGCCCTTGGCGACTCCGAGCCGGGCGAGCTCCGCGGCCAAAGCGGCGGTGGCCCGGAAGGAGGCCTCGAAGCCGACCCGCTCGTCCTCGTAGAGGGTGAAGAGCCGCTCGCCATGGCCGCGCGCGTGGCGGGCGAGGGCGGCCAGCGAAGGCGGCGTGTTCTTCCAGACCCGGGTGGGGATGCCGCGAATCGGAACCTCGGCCATTTCCAGCTTGGAGCCGGGCGCGGTCAGGAGCGCGTCGACCTGCGCGAGGCTCATCCGCGGCCAGTCAGGATCCAGCTCGAAGCCTTCGATCACCCGCCTCTCCTTTTCTCACTCGCTCCCGTCATTGCGAGGAGCGTAGCGACGAAGCAATCCAGACTGCGTCCGACGCCGCACTGGATTGCTTCGCTACGCTCGCAATGACGTTGATTCGCGCTTCGCTCAAGCGCTAGGCGGACGCCTTCTCGGCAGGAGGAAAGCGAATGGAGAGGGTGGAAGCGGCCGAGGCGGGGTTCGATCCGGAGCGGCTGGCGCGGATCGACCGCTTCCTGGACGAGCGCTATCTCGCTCCCGAGTTGCTTTCCGGAGCGCAATTGCTGATCGCCCGGGAGGGGAAGGTCGTCCACTTCTCGACCGCCGGCAAGGCGCGCGCGGGCGGAGAGCCGATGGGCGAGGATGCGCTGTTCCGGATCGCCTCGATGACCAAGCCGGTGACCTCGATCGCCTTCATGATGCTGGTCGAGGAGGGGAAGGTGACCCTCGACCAGGCGGTCGAGACGGTGATTCCCGAATGGAAGGGGCTGGGAGTCTATGATGGCGGCGGCGCGGGAGCGCCGTTCCTCACCCGGCCGGCCGAGCGGCCGATGACGATGATCGACCTGCTTCGCCACACGTCCGGGCTGACCTACTCCTTCCAGCACCGCACCAACGTCGACGAGGCCTATCGGACAAGGAAGATCGAAGGCTGGCACGGTGACCTCGACCTCGACGGATTCGTCGCCGCTTTGGCTGAGATCCCGCTTGAATTCTCGCCCGGAACCGCTTGGAATTATTCGGTTTCCACCGACGTTCTCGGCCTCGTCGTCGAACGCGTGTCGGGAATGAAGCTCGACGCCTTTTTCGAGGCGCGGATCTTCGCGCCGCTGGGGATGGCCGACACCGCCTTCCACGTTCCGGCGGACAAGGTGGACCGGCTCGGCGACGCCTGGGTCTTCCAGCCGGGGAAGGGGGCGAAGCTGTACGATCCGGGCGCCAGGAGCGCGTGGAGCAGGGCGCCCCGGCTGCTCGCGGGCGGCGCGGGGCTGGTCTCGACCGCGGCCGATTATCATCGATTCTGCTCGATGCTTCTGAACGGCGGCGATCTCGGCGGGGCCCGGCTCGTCGGCCGCAAGACGCTGGAGCTGATGACGGCCAATCACCTGCCGGGCGGGGCCGACCTGACCGAGATGAGCCGCTCCCTGTTCAGCGAGGCGATCAACGCCGGGCAGGGCTTCGGGCTCGGCTTCGGGATCAACCTGGATCCGGCCAAGACGATGCTTCCGGGATCGAAAGGGGAATATTATTGGGGCGGGATGTTCTCGACCGCCTTCTTCGTCGATCCGGTGGAGCGGCTGCACATGATCTTCATGACCCAGCTCATGCCTTCCTCGACCTATCCGATAAGGCGGCAATTGAAGACGCTGATTTATTCGGCGCTGAAGTGAAGCCGTCTTGCCGGCGGAAGCCGGGACCTCGTGGAGACCCGCCGAGACTTCTCGACCCGAGATCCCGGCTTTCGCCGGGATGACGGGATTCGCCGGATGACGGCAAAAGGGTTCGTCATCCCGTGGAAGCCGGGATCCCAGGGGGTGAAAGGCTCCCATGTTCTTCACCCCCCGAGGCCCCGGCTTTCGCCGGGGCGACGGGACGCGCCGGGATGACGGGAGAAGGGGTCGTCATCCCGGCGGAAGCCGGGATCCCAGGGGGTGAAAGGCTCCCATGTTCCTCACCCCACGAGGCACCGGCTTTCGCCGGGGTGACGGGATTCGCCGGGATGACGGGAGAAGGGTTCGTCATCCCGGCGGAAGCCGGGATCCCAGGGGGTGAAAGGCTCTCATGTTCTTCACCCCACGAGGCCCCTGCTTTCGCCGGGGCGACGGGATTTGCCGGGATGACGGGAGAAGGGTTCGTCATCCCGGCGGAAGCCGGGATCTCGGGGGTGAAAGGATCCCATGTTCTTCACCCCACGAGGCCCCGGCTTTCGCCGGGGCGACGGGACGCGCCGGGATGACGGGAGAAGGGGTCGTCATCCCGGCGGAAGCCGGGATCCCAGG
>DASWLY010000144.1:0-9931 GCA_036400035.1 Allosphingosinicella sp. | reverse complement strand
GTCTGCACCGGGGGCGATTCGCCGCCTGAAGTCATGGTTTCCCCCATAGGTTTTATACAGCGGGCCCCGGAAATGCGGGGGAACATGCACCACGGCATAAGGGGGGAAGCTCATAGGCGTCAATCTGCCACTAACATTTTTTACAGCGGTGGCTTGCAAGGCCCGAAAAATAAGGGGATACGGCGATTGTTGTCGATTCGGACGGAGGCCATCGCCGATGACAAGCGTGTGGGGGGCAGGGCTCGTGAACCGAGCTTTGATGGGGGTCGCGGGGCTGGTGTTGGTGAGCATTTTGCTCGCCCTCGCCAGCCTCGCGAGCACGTTCCCCTCTCCGTAAACCGCAACAACATGGCCGCCTGGCGGCCGGGCCCCCGCCCGGCTGGAGGCTGTGCATCGGGAGAAGATGATGTTCGTCGAGATCTACAAGGGCGAGGACAAGCGCTGGCGCTGGCGGCTTCTGGACGGCGACCTTGAGGTTGCCCGGAGCGTGGGCGATTACTCGCGCCGCGGCGACGCGAAAAAGGGATGGGAGCGACTCGTCAAAGCCGCGAGCACCGGGTCCGGGATCCGGGTGGTGGAGGTTCTATGAGCGACGCCGACAAGGATGCGATGGATCGGATGGAGGAGCGGGTCAAAGTCGCACTCCAGGAGGAGCTCGAGTTGCTCGAGTGGCACGAGGCCGCCAAGCGGGACGACCTTCTGACCGCCTTGGCCCGCCGGGCCATCGCCGCGGTTCCGGAGCCGGCCGGCGATACGGAAGCCGGGGAGCGCGAGAGCCACGGGGTCTCGCTTCACACCGCGCGGCAATGGTTCATCCGGACCCTCACCACTCGCGACGAGGGGATCGCCGCGTCCGTGCTCGCCGTCTGGGAGCGGATCGAGACGAGCCGCCGGATGACCCTGGACGACTTCGACGAGATTCGGACGTACCACGTTCGCTTTGAGCTCGCGATGGGCTGGATGGGCTACGCCTGGGCGCAGGACTCGGCTCTCCCTGGGCTGGGCGCCATCCGGACGGACATCATGGAACAGCCGTGGCCGATCGAGCGCGTCGTTCGGTCGATCGCGGCCCAGATCCGCGACGACGAGCATCTCGGGAGGGTGACACGATGAGACCGCCAATTAGGTCCGTCCCGTCACGCACGCTCGAGCGGTTCCGCGACAGCTTCCCGAAGTTGGGGCCGCGCCGGATCGAGACCCCGCGAGGCGTCGTGGATATGATCGACGTGCCCGGCTTGTCGTGCTCGCTGGTCGAGCGAAAGGACGGCCCGAACAGCATCGCGCTCCTGCTCTACGACGACGTGAACAAGCTCGGCTGGCTAAATCAGATGAGCGGAGCCAGCGCCCGCACGGTCGCCGCGGCGCTTTTGCGGCTGGCGGACCTCGCCGATGGAGGAGCAACGAAGCAATGACCGGCGACGATTACGATTACATCCGCGAGCGCTACGGCCTGATCTTCATCTCGCCGCGGCGAGTAAAGCATACCGTGACCAAGCGGGAGGGCGAGATTGAGCCCAGGCGCAATCGCGCGGGTCACTATGTCCATGTTCGGTTCGACGGCGATTCGGAGGGCCTCCCCTGCCATCCGGAAGAGCTCGAGCACGTCCCGCCCAATGCGGTCATCGACCCGGTGCTGGCACGACAGCCGGACGTCGCCGAGCGGCTCGGCTTCATCGATTCGACCGACACCCGCCCCGGCCAGATGCGCCGGTCCATCCACCGCTCCCACCGGGGCGAAGGCGACAATTGGGTAGATTGATGACCGGAAAACATTTCCCCCACGACCTTGCGCGCGACAAGCTCGACCGTCGCTTCGGACCCGGAGAAGCGGCCGCCCATGAAGCCATCCGGACCATTCCCGCGGCCCGCGCTATCTACGATTGTGCGGTTGAGGCTATTGTGGAGGCGGAAAGGGAAGCCGGGTTGAGCGAGGCGCGCAAGCGCCTCGAGACCGAGATTGCCCTCGTCAAGCTCATCAAAGCGATCGACCGCGAAGAGGGATACGACATCCCCACCCTTAGAGACGAGGCTGAAGCGCTTCTCGACCGCTGCAATGAAGATCCTCCGGCTGTGCTCGTGCCCCTAGGCTGGGTCGCGACCCCGGAAGCGCCAACGGCCGAGATGCTCGTGGCTGGCCGGAAACAGACCTTTGCCGATGTGACGGGGCCCCACCTGGGACCGAGCGCGGAGAATACATATCGGGCGATGATCGAAGCGCGTCCGAAGACCCGCGGCGGGCGCCATCCGAACGAAGCGGCGCTGGAGACCGCGGCGCTTCTATGGTCGAGGGAGGATGTTATCAGCGGTATCGGCGAGTCCCCGGTGAAGGCGGACATCATTCGTCGTTACAGAAGCGGCTTCCACGATCAGGGCCTTGGCGTCGGAATCCGCGTCCGCGCCTTCAAGGCGGGGTTCGTCGCCGCACAATGATCGACGACCGCTTCAATCCCGTCCGGCAGGGCGCCGACGCGCTGGAGGAGGGCTATTACCTCATCCAGCGCTGGCGGACCGAGCGCGTGCCGATTCCGGTGAGGATCTGGTACGGGCCGCCGCTCGACCCGGAGACGGGTGAGGAGATGGACCGCTCCTGGCGCTGGCAGATCTACGTCGGCGGAATTCCCCTCGAGGATGAACCGATCGTCGTCGGCGGTATGCGCATAGACGACCTGACCCGCATCTGGCCGGCTTGCGCGAGGGAGCGAATCGACGCCGCCGAATATGCGCATAGGATCGAGCGCGCGGAGTGGGCGGCCGCCTACGATCCGAACGATCCCTACGGGACCGCGAGCGGCAGGATCGACCCCCTGACGGTCTCCCTCCCCCCGGTATGATCGAAGACGAAGCCCCCGCCTTCGGCCCAGGCCACAACGTCCCGCCCTCCATGATGGAGGATGCGGTCGAGGCCCAGCGCCAGGCGCTCGAGCCCTATCGGGAGCGGCGCGACGAGCTCGTGCGCCACAAGGCCCGGGTCGTCCGTGATCGCCAGAGCGCCGCCGACGCGGCCGACGTCATCCGCGTCGCCAGCAAGGTGTGGAAGATCATCGAAGCCGAGCGCCTTCAGCGGTCGAACCCCTATCGCGAGACCGCCAACGCGATCGCCGCGGCCGCGAATGAATTCTGGGCGCCGGTCGAGGAGGTCATGATCGAGCTCCGGGCCCGGATCGACGCCTGGGATAAGGCGGAGGAGGCCCGGATCGAATCCCAGCGCCGGGAGCAAGCCGCCGAGCTCGCCCGGCTCACCGCCGGCGCCATTCCGCCCCCGGCCGCGCCGCCGATCCCGGCCAGGCGCCAGCGAATCCGCGGGGATCTGGGCGCGACGATCACGGCGACGGACCGCCAGCAATTCGAGATTGAGGACTGGCGGCTCCTCCCGGACTGGCTGATGGATTCCGTCACGGTCCGGAATGCGATCCTGACGGTGGCGCGTACGCTGGCGAAGCACCGCGGCGAAATCCCCGGGATCCGGGTCTCGACCGTCACTGAAACCACGATTCGATAGGGAGCCAGATGGCGCAACATCAACCTATGGGCGAAAACGAGCGGATCACGGCCGAACAGAAGTTGCTCGGCGTCCTGGGAGAGCTCGAGCGCCGGAAAGACGAAATCGCCCACGTCCTTCCGAACGACATCTCCGCCGATGCCTTCTTCGCGATCGTGAACCAAGCGCTACGCAACAACCCGAAGCTGTTGCGATGCACCGGGCCGTCCCTCGTCAACGCCTGTATCAAGGCCGCCTATGACGGGCTCCGGATCGACGGCAAGGAAGCGGCGATCGTCGACGCGGAAGAGCGCTACAACGACAACGGAACCTGGAAGACCCGCATTGTCGCCCGCTACATGCCGATGGTCTTCGGCCTGATTAAGCAGATTTTGAAGGGCGGTGGCGTGATCGCGATGCACGCCCGGATCGTCTACGAAAATGAAGTAAAGCAGGGCCGTTTTGATTTGGTCGAGGGGTCCAATCCTCACATCGTCCACAAGCCCATGATCGAAGGCGATCGCGGCCGGATGATGGGCGCTTACTCCATCGCGACGCTCGCGAGCGGTGTGACGGTCCACGAGTGGATGCGCGCCGATGAGATCCTGGACGTTCGGAAGGAGTCCAAGTTCGATGGGGTGTGGGATCGCTGGCCGACCGAGATGTGGAAGAAGACGGTCATCCGCCGCCACCGCAAGACGCTCCCCGGAACCTCGGCGATTCGCGACATGGAAGCCCGGGAGATGTTCCCGCAATTTGACCGGGCCGAGCCCCACCCCCAGCTTGCCGCCCCGATTCCGGCGCGGCCGCGCCGCGATCAGGGCGCCCTCCCGGCGCCGGAACAAGAGCTCGAGACGGACTTCGCGCCACGGGACCGCGGCGAGCCCGTTGAGCGGGAAGAGCGCCGGGACGATCAGCAGCGCCAGGCCGCACGCGCCGATGGCGATGACGGCGAGCTCCCGGCCGACGAGGGCGGGTGGGCCACTTGGGGAGTCGCGCTCGAGGAGGAAATCGGCCGGTCCGTGAAGGTCGACGACGTGAACAAGGTCTGGCGCCGTGAGAATTCTCGGCTCCAGCACGCGCCGCGCGCCATGCGCGAGCGCCTCACTAGCCAATTTACCGATCGAATCGCCACGCTGGCGAGCGAGACTGGAGCCGGAGCGGAAGCCGGCGGCCAGGAAGACAACGCTTCCGCCGGAGAGCAATGATGAAGTCGGAAATTACGGCAGAGATGCGGCGACGGACGGAGGTCTCCGGGACGGAGATGACCGCCCTGGAGGCCGACCGGACCTTCGACCTCGTGGTGGGGGCCATCAAGACGGTCGTCCACCGTGACGGCACGGCCCGCCTTCCCGGGCTCGGCACGTTCACGAAGAAATTCCAGCTGGGCCGCCAGGCGCGCAATCCCCGCACCGGCGAGCCCGTCTCGGTCCCCGGCCGCGACGTCATCAAGTTCAAGGCCACCAAGCCCGCCCAGGGCTGACCGAAGGAAACCGACCATGCCTGATCCCCTCGACGACCTTCCAAAACTGCCGACGTCGGCGATGTCGCCCTGCATCTGTTGTGGGCGCCAGTTGCTCGAGTCCGGCCTGCCGATCTTCTATCGGTTGTCCGCCCGGCAATGCGGGATCGACGCCCGCGCGGTCGACGAGAGGGTTGGGCTGGCGGTCATGATGGGCGGCCGCTCCCGCGCCGCCGACGTCATGCCGCTCGCCGACGTCATGGCCGGCCGGTCCCCGGTCGTCGTCATGAATTCCACCGGCGAGTTCAACGTCTGCCACTCGTGCGCGTCGAAGTACGATGTCCAGACCGCGGCGATGCTGGCGGTCGAGAAGGGCGGGCCCGATGCTGGCTAAGGCTCACACGCCTATAAAGCTCCCGATCCCCCTCCAGGCGATGTCGGATTGCGGAGCTATCCTCGGCCGCCGCGGCGCCGGCAAGTCCGGCACCGGCCGGGTGCTCCTCGAGCACGAGCTAGACGCCGGGCACCGTTGCTGTGTCATCGACCCGAAGGGCGATTGGTACGGGATCCGCCTGGACAAAGAGAAGAAGCGGTCTCGCTTCCAGATCCCCGTCATGGGCGGCCAGTTTGCCGATTTGCCAGTGACGGACGACATGGGCGCCCGGATCGGGCAGATCGTCGCGACGCACAAAGACTCCTTCGTCGTCGACCTCTCCAGCTTCCACGTCGCTGGGATGCGGCGCTTCATGTCGGCCTTCGCCGAGTCCCTCTTCATGCACAATCGCCATCCGTTGACGCTCTTCGTCGACGAGGCGGACCAACTCGCGCCCCAGCGCGTCTCCGCCGATCAGGCGAAGCTCCTTCACCACATGGAAAGCTTGATTCGGCAGGGGCGCCAGCGCGGAATCTTCATGTGGATGTTGACCCAGCGGCCGGCCGTCCTCAACAAGAACCTCCTCTCGCAAGCCGAGACCCTGATCGCGATGAAGATGACGGGTCCGCACGATCGCAAGGCGATCCGGGAGTGGATGGACGCCCACGATCCGGAGACCGCGGCGCGGGTAGAGGCCAATCTTTCCAACCTGAATGTCGGCGAGGCTTGGGCCTGGGTGCCCGCCGCCAACTTCCTCGAGCGTGTCCAGTTTCCCCTCTTCGCGACATACGACAGCGGGCGGACGCCTCAACACGGAGATCCGGTCAACGACGTCGACCTCCCGCCGCTCGACACGAAGGCACTCGCGGAAGCGATGAAGGGGGCTGGAGAAGACGGGGCCGCCGATGAGCTCGCGGAGGCCCTCCGGGATCTGGCTCGAGTCCGGGGCACCCTTTCCGACGTCCGTCAGGAATTGCGCCTGGCGACGGCCCGGGAAAACGCGATGCTCGACCTCCTGATCGGGCTCCAAAACACGATCGGCGCCGTGATCGGCTCGCCGCAGATCATGGCGCTGCCAGCCGGGACGGACCTCGCCGACTATCTGATGGTGCTCGACGCGGATGGCGTGATCCGGCCGATCAAGCGCACCGGCGAGCCCAAGCCGATGATTATGGCTGGCCGCCGGCGGATGCGCGAAGCGAAGCCCCCGGCCGAGCCGGAGAAAAAGAAGGGAAAAAGCTGATGGCTGAAGGAGCGGGACCGATCGAAGAGGATCAGCGTCAGAATATGGCAATCGTCGCGGATGCCCTCGACACCGTGTTCAACGGAACGGCGCGTGGGAAAGACAGGAAGATCGCCTTCGTGGTTTTGTCCGCGAGGTTCGGCGACATCGAAGGGGGCCGGGTCAATTACATCAGCAACGCCGAGCGGGCGGACACGATTTCGATGATGAAGGAGCTCGTCGCCCGGATGGAGGGGCGATACTCCGATGGGACGGGGAGCCAGCAATAATGGCCGCACGCTACGGCCGCAATCAGCGGCGCCAGCATCGCGAGCGCATAGCTCGACTCGAGGCGATATACGGGGGCTGGACCACCCCGGCCGCCTATCCCGTCATGGGCAAGGTTCGGGAGCTTTTCATTCTCTCCATCCAGGACGAAACCGAAGAAGAGCGCGGGGAGGGACGGCGGCGCGTCGCGTATCTCCGCATCTTGGCCGACTCGCCCACTGAGCGGCTGCTGGCCCGCGCCTTTCGCGAACGTGGCCGGGTCGAATGGCGGGAAATCTCCTGGCGCGTCGACGACGCGCTCTTCCTCGAGGCAAGCGGCAATGTAATCGTAAGGGTCCGGCTCGTCACTTGGGCTGGCCGCACGATCGGAAGGATTCGCTGATGGGCGCGACCGGAATCGAATGGACCATCGGGCCGAACGGCGAGCCCGGCTTCACCTTCAATCCGTGGATCGGATGCACGAAGATCCTCGGCAAAGACGAGGCATTGAGCGCTTGCGCCAACTGCTACGCGGAGGCGGCCTCGAGCAAGTTCGGCAATCCCTGGGGCCCGCACGCGGACCGCCGGCCGATCGCGGAGTCGACATGGGAGGAGCCGCACGTCTGGGATCGTCGCGCCGGCCGCCGCGGTCAGCGCTTCCGGGTCTTCAGTCTCAGCATGGGGGACTGGCTCGACAATCACCCGTCGATCCAATGGGTGTGGCGCGCCAGGCACTTCCGGCTGATGGAGTCGACTCCCAACCTGGACTGGCTCCTCCTCACGAAGCGGCCGGAGAACATGCCGCGGTTCGTTCCGCCTCACTGGCTCGAGGGCGGCTGGCCGCCGAACGTATGGTTTGGGGTAACGGGCGAGCACCAGGTCCGATTCGACCATGTGACGTCGTTCCTTCGCAACAATCCGGCGCCGGTCCGCTTCGTCTCCGTCGAGCCGATGATGTCGCCGATCCTGCTGCCGCGCGACGCCGGCACCTTCATCGACTGGATCATCAACGGCGGGGAGAGCGGGAGGCTGGCCGCCATCCGAGACACGCGCGACGAGTGGATGATCGACCTCGCCGGGCAATGCGCCTTCCAGGGCATTCCCTACTTCGGGAAGCAACTCGCCCAGATCCGCCACCGGAAGCTCTATAAGAATTTCGCCAGTTTTCCCGAGCAAATCCGGGTCCGAGAGCATCCGACGCCTCGGAGGCTCGCGGCATGACGGACCGTCCGATCACCTATTCCGCAGCGATGGTTCTGGCGCTCCTCGAGCGCCGGAAGACCCAGACCCGGCGCCTGGCGACGTCCCCGCTCCGGCGGTGCGAGCCCGGCGATCGCCTCTGGGTGCGGGAGAATTTCCGCCACTGGCAGGGGAGCGCGAGCCGCAAGACGGCCGTCTACGCGGCGGACGGGCTGTGGTGGGATCACGGTTCGGGTTGGCAGGGCAAGCCGGAGGGCATTTCGTGGTGCTCGCCCGTCACCCCCTCCATCCACATGCCGCGTTGGGCGTCGCGGTTGACGCTGCTCGTCGAGGCCGTCCGGGTCGAGCCGCTTCAGGCGATCAGCGCGGCCGATGCACTCGCCGAGGGGATCAACACCATCCAGTTCTACCCCGACGAGGGGTTCCCGCTGTGCGATGGGTACTCGCACCTGAAGAATGACGGGAAAAGCATCCTCCAGCCGACGCCGCAAGGCGCCTACGAGAACCTTTGGCGGTTGCTCCACACAAAGGAAGGCCAGCGCTGGGAGGACAATCCCGACGTCCTCGTGCTGACCTTCCGGGTCGAGGCTGGCAACATCGACTCGCTGGCCGCATGACTCTCTCCCCGCAATTCCTGGACGAACTGCGCGCCCGGACGACGCTTTCGACGCTCATCGGCAAGACGATGAAGCTTCAGCGCGCGGGCCGCGAGTGGAAAGCGCCCTGCCCGCTCCACAAAGAGAAGAGCGCGAGCTTTTTCGTCAACGACGAAAAGGAATTCTATCATTGCTTTGGCTGCGGCGCGCACGGCGATGCGATCCGCTGGCTGACCGACCACCGGGGCATCCCCTTCATGGAAGCGGTGAGCGAGCTCGCCGCGGCCGCCGGAATGGAAATGCCAGCACGGGATCCGCAATCTCAGGCGCGAGCCGAGCGCGCGGCGACTTTGTACGAGGTCACGGGAAGGGCCGCCGCCGCTTTCGTCGGATTCTTGGGCTATCAGGGCACCCCTGCCCGCCTCTATCTCGAGCACCGGTCGATCGACGCTCACGTTGTCAACACCTTCAGCCTGGGCTTCGCCCCGGATAGCCGCACCGCAATCCGGAGCGCCCTCGGCGACATGGGCGACGAAAAGCTGATCGAGGCCGGGATGCTGATCCGGACGGACGACGGCGAGCCCTACGACCGCTTCCGGAACAGGATCATGTTCCCGATCCACGACTCGCGCGGCCGCGTCATCGCGTTCGGTGGTCGGATACTCGGCAAGGGGGAGCCGAAATACCTCAACAGTCCGGATACGCCCTTATTCGACAAGGGCCGAAGCCTCTACAACATCCACCGGGCGGCGCCAGCCGCGCGCAAGTCCGGCCGCTTAATCGTCGTTGAGGGCTACATGGACGTCATCGCCTTGTTCCGAGCCGGGGTCGAAGAGGCCGTCGCGCCCAACGGAACCGCGCTGACCGAGGCGCAGATGGAGATAGCCTGGCGCCTCTCCGATCTGCCGATCTTGTGCTTCGACGGGGATCAGGCTGGCCGGGGCGCCGCGGCGAGGGCTGCGATTCGCGCCCTGCCACTTCTGGAGCCCGGCCGCTCGCTCGGCTTCGCCTTTCCACCGCCCGGCATGGATCCGGACGATGTGCTTCGTGAGCACGGACCGGCGGGAGTCATCGGCATGTTCGCGTTCCCGCTTGCCCTCACCGAAATGCTCTGGAAACACGAGCTCCAGGCCAAGCAAGTTGTCACGCCGGAAGATCGGGCCGGGCTGCTGCACCGCTTGCGCGGGCACGCCCGCACCATCCGGAACGCCGAGGTCAGGGACGCCTATGCTGACTGGATGAAGTCCCGCTACCAACATCATTTCGAGCCGCGGCGCCCGCCGCCGGCCCGTCCGATGCTGCCCTATCCCGCCAATAAGTTCCACGCGCGACC
>DASWLY010000143.1:0-2798 GCA_036400035.1 Allosphingosinicella sp. | reverse complement strand
GTAGACCCGGTGGCCGAAGCCCATCAGCGGGAAGGGATCGTCCTTGTCCTTCGCCCGGGCGATGAACTCGGGGATCCGCTCGGGCCGGCCGATCTCGTGGAGCATGTTGAGCGCCGCCTCGTTGGCGCCGCCATGCGCCGGCCCCCACAGGCAGGCGATTCCGGCCGCGATGCAGGCGAAGGGGTTGGCGCCCGACGAGCCTGCGAGCCGCACGGTCGAGGTCGAGGCGTTCTGCTCATGGTCGGCGTGGAGGATGAAGATCCGCCGCATCGCCCGCTCGACGACCGGGTTGATCTCATAGGGCTCGGCCGGAACCCCGAAGGTCATGCGCAGGAAGTTGCCGGTGTAGGAGAGGCTGTTCTGCGGATAGATGAACGGCTGGCCGAGCGTATATTTGTAGGCCATCGCCGCGATCGTCGGCATCTTGGCGATCAGCCGGTGGCTTGCGATCATCCGCTGCTTGGGATCGGTGATGTCGGTCGAATCGTGGTAGAAAGCGGAGAGGGCGCCGACAACTCCGCACATCACCGCCATCGGGTGGGCGTCGCGCCGGAAGCCGCGGTAGAAGTTCGAGAGCTGCTCGTGAAGCATGGTGTGGCGCGAGATGGTGTAGGTGAAGGTGTCGAGCTCGTCCTTCTGCGGAAGCTCGCCGTTCAGAAGCAGGTAGCAGACCTCCATGAAGGTCGAATGCTCGGCGAGCTGGTCGATCGGATAGCCGCGGTGGAGGAGGATGCCCTTGTCGCCGTCGATATAGGTGATCGCGCTCTCGCAGGCCGCCGTCGAGGTGAAGCCGGGATCGTAGGTGAAGGCGCCCGTCTCCGCGTAGAGCTTGCGGATGTCGACGACGTCGGGGCCGCACGAGCCGTGCCGCACTGGAAAGGCGTGGCTTTTGCCCCCGTCTTCGGCGCCGAGGGTGAGAGTGGCCTTATCGTCCGCCATGTTCATTCTGCTCCGTCCATCCGGTCCGAGATGCGGGCGAGGCTTTCTTCGCGCCCGAGCAGGACCAGAACATCGAAAATGCCGGGCGAGGTGGCCCGTCCGGTGAGCGCGGCGCGAAGCGGCTGCGCCACCTGCCCGAGCTTCACGCCCGCGCTCTCCGCCGTGCTGCGCACCGCAGCCTCTGTGGCGAGCGCCGACCATTCGTCAAGCGCATAGAGTGCACTCCAGGCGCGAGCGAGCAGGCGGGGAGCGTCGCCCGCGAGCAGCTGGGCGGCCTTTTCGTCGAAGTCGAGCGGCCGGGCCTGGAACAGGAAGGTAGAGTTTTCAGCGAGTTCGTTTAGTGTCTTCGCTCTCGGCTTGAGCTCCGGCATCGCGCGCACGAGAAGCTCTATCTCTTGGGTCGTGAGGCTTCGGCCGATCAGGGTCGTGATCCGGGGCGCGATCAGCCCAGCGAGGCGGCCGTCGTCGGCCTCGCGGATATAATGCCCGTTGAGATTCTCCAGCTTCCTGACGTCGAAGCGCGACGGCGACTTGCCCACCTGATCGAGATCGAACCAGCGCACCGCATCCTCGCGCGAGATGATCTCGTCGTCGCCATGGCCCCAGCCGAGGCGAAGCAAATAATTGGCCAGCGCCTCCGGAAGGAAGCCCAACGCCTCATAGTCCATCACTCCGGTCGAGCCGTGGCGCTTCGACATCTTGGCGCCATCCTGGCCGTGGATCAGCGGCACGTGCGCATAGGCCGGCTCCGGCCAACCCATGCCGCGGATGATCCCCAGCTGGCGGAAGGCATTGTTGAGATGGTCGTCGCCGCGGATGACGTGGGTCACGCCCATGTCGTGATCGTCGACCACCACCGCGAGCATATAGGTCGGGCTTCCGTCGGAGCGGAGCAGGACCATGTCGTCCAGCTCCTCGTTCCTCACCGTCACCCGGCCCTGGACGAGATCGTCGATCACCGTCTCGCCCTCGCGCGGCGCCTTGAGGCGGACGACGAAGGGCGAGTCGGGGGCAGGGGCCTGCGCCGAGCAGTCGCGCCAGGCGCTCTCCACCCGATAGGGGCGCCGCTCCGCCTGCGCGCGCTCGCGCCCGGCGGTCAGCTCCTCGGCGGTCATGTAGCAGCGATAGGCGTGGCCGCGGGCGAGCAGCGCGTTCGCGACCTCGGCGTGGCGGACGGCGAATTGCGACTGGTAATATTCGTGGCCGTCCCAATCGAGCCCCAGCCAGCGCATTCCCTCGAGGATGGCGTCGATCGCCGCCTGCGTGGAGCGGGCCTTGTCGGTATCCTCGATGCGCAGAAGGAAGCGGCCGCCATGGTGACGGGCGTAGAGCCAGCTGAAGAGGGCGGTTCGGGCGCCTCCGATATGAAGGAAGCCGGTCGGCGAGGGCGCAAAACGGGTGACGACCTCCGGCTGGGCGGTTGCGCTCAAGCGCCTTTTCTCCAAGGATGGGGCCATGACGGCCGGTGACGCGAGCGCCCGTAGCATAGCGGATCGGCCGCGACAAAGGGGTGCGCCGGTAAACCGTCATCCCGGCGAAAGCCGCGACCTCGGGGGGTGAAAGGCTCGGCGCCTCTTCTCGCCGCGGTCCCGGCTTTCGCCGGGATGACGGTTCTCCGCCGCCTGTCCGACCGCGCCGAACGCGTGGCCGAGGCCGAGCGCGACCAGCTGCCGCTCTGGCTGCCGGTCGGCCTCGGCCTCGGTACCGCCGTCTGGTTCGCTTTGCCCGACGGCCGCGCCTGGGCGGCTTTCCTTCTGCTCGCGGCGGCGCTGATGCTGGCGCCGCAGGCGCTGGCTCCGGGCACGCGCTGGGCCCGGGCCGTCTCGATCTTCTGCCTCGCCGCGATCCTCGGCTGCGCG
>DASWLY010000142.1:0-2741 GCA_036400035.1 Allosphingosinicella sp. | reverse complement strand
ATGCAGGTCGAGATGAAGAACCTCATCGACGGCCGCAAGAACAACGTCCGCTTCCGCTCGGCCGAGACGGTGGAGCGGGTCAGGCTCGACACCAAGGACTTCCAGTTCCTGTTCCGCGACGGCGACCAACTGACCTTCATGGACAAGGACAGCTACGAGCAGATCACGCTCCCCACCGACCTGCTCGGCGATGCCGCCGCCTTCCTCCAGGACGGAATGGACGTGGTCATGGAGCTTTGGGAGGAAAGGCCGATCTCGGTCCAGCTCCCCGACACGATCGAGGCGATGATCGTCGAGGCGGACGCGGTGGTGAAGGGCCAGACGGCCTCGTCCAGCTACAAGCCGGCTCTGCTGGAAAACGGAGTGCGGGTGATGGTGCCGCCGCATATCGGCGCTGGAACCCGGATCGTCGTCGACGTTTACGAGCAGACCTATGTGAGGCGCGCCGACTGATCCGCTAAGCCCCTCTCCCTGAAGGGGAGAGGGAGGGGCCCAAGCGAAGCTTGGGAGGGTGAGGGCAGGGCCTCACGCCCTCACCCTGCCGCTTCGCGGCTGTCCCTCTCCCCTACAGGGAGAGGGACTCGTAACCCCCTCTCCCCTGCAGGGAGAGGGGTGAAGGAGAAGACATTGGTTTCCCATTCCGGCCTGATCACGGTCATGCAGCGCGCGGCCCGCAAGGCGGCGCCGAGGCTTCGGCGCGATTATGGCGAGGTCGAGCAGCTCCAGGTCAGCCGCAAGGGTCCGGCCGACTTCGTCTCGATGGCCGACAAGCGCGCCGAGCAGACGATCCTCGAGGAGCTTCGCCACGCCCGGCCCGACTGGCGGCTGACGCTGGAGGAGGGCGGCTCGATCGAGGGCGATCCCGACAAGCCGCGCTTCATCGTCGATCCGCTCGACGGAACCTCGAACTTCCTCCACGGCCTGCCGCATTTCGCGGTCTCGATCGCGGTCGAGGATCCGCGCGGGGCCGGCGGGCGCCCGGAGATCACCCAGGCCCTCGTCTACCAGCCGCTCACCGACGAGACCTTCTGGGCGGAGAAGGGCAGGGGCGCCTGGCTGAACGAGCGCCGCCTTCGGGTCTCGGCCCGCCGCGACCTCGCCGATGCCCTGATCGCCACCGGCGTTCCGTGGAAGGGCCACGGCCATCTCGACCGGTTCCAGAAGATCCTCGACGCCGTCGGCCCGGAAGTCGCCGGGATCCGCCGCTTCGGCTCGGCCGCGCTCGATCTCGCCTGGGTCGCGGCCGGCCGCTTCGACGGCTTCTGGGAGGAGGACCTCCAGCTCTGGGACGTCGCCGCCGGGATCCTGCTGGTGCGGGAGGCGGGCGGGTTCGTCACCGACTTTCGAGGCGCCGACGCGGCCCTGGAAAAGGGGCAGGTGCTGGCCGCCAACGACCAGCTCCATTCCAGGCTCCACAAGCTGGTGGCGGGAGCGCTTCGGGGCTAGACTCCCATTATGTGCGGTAGCCGATGAACTTCTCGAAATCGGCAATTACGATCGCCCAATATTCCAGGTTGTCGATGAAGAGAGCCTGAGAGATGCCGCCATCATCGAGGTCGATGTCCATTTCGAGGTTCGGATCATTCTCTTTGTCGATGAAGGCGCGTCCGAAACGCTTGGTGCTGTTCCACTCGTTGATTTTGTCGAGGCCGATCGGCTTCTTCAAGTCGTAGCCTGAGTGGAATTGTATGGTCGCGCAGGCCTTATGCTCGGTGCAGTTGTAGAAAAATATCAGGAAGGTGGTGCCTGAGATACCGCTGGTGATCATCGGATCGCCGCCCTTGTCGGTGCCGAGCTTGGCGACATAACCCTCCTTCTGAAGAGCCCGCACCAATGTTTCGGGATCCTGGGCCTTCACCATCTGCGCCTGGACCGGAACGGCCCACAGCGCGGCGAGGGCGGTCATCGCTAACCACTTGAATGTCATGTTTATCCCCCGTTTTCGAAACTCCAGACTGTTCCGGCGGACGATGCCTGTCAATGCCCCAAGAGTGTTGCGGAGGCGGGGCCGCTGCCCTAGAGGACGCCCAGCTTCGCACCCCTTCGGAGAGTCTCGATGGCGTCCACCGCCGCCGAATATCTGCCCATCCTCCTGTTCCTGGCCGTCGCCCTCTCGCTGTCGCTGTCCTTCGTCGTCCTGCCGATGATGGTCGCGAAGCTTACCGGCGCGTCCAATCCCTATCCCGACAAGCTCGCCGAATATGAATGCGGCTTCCCCGCCTTCGAGGACAGCCGTGCCCAGTTCGACGTCCGCTTCTACCTCGTCGCCATCCTGTTCATCATCTTCGACCTGGAGGCGGCCTTCCTGTTTCCGTGGGCGGTGACCCTGGGGTATATCGGCGTCGCCGGCTGGGCGGCGATGATGATCTTCCTGGTCGAGCTCACCCTCGGCTTCGCCTATGCCTGGAAGAAAGGCGCGCTCGAATGGGAGTGATCCTCGACCCGCGTCACGAGAATCTGCGGCCGGCCGACCTTCAGCAGCCGGACCCCAGGTTCTTCGCCGAGCTTCAGGGCGAAGTCGCCGACAAGGGCTTCCTCGTCACCTCGACCGAGGACCTGTTCCAGTGGGCGCGGACCGGGAGCCTGTGGTGGATGACGTTCGGCCTCGCCTGCTGCGCGGTCGAGATGATCCACGCCAACATGCCGCGCTACGACCTCGAGCGGTTCGGAGTCGCCCCGCGCGCTTCCCCGCGCCAGTCGGACGTGATGATCGTCGCCGGCACCTTGTGCAACAAGATGGC
>DASWLY010000141.1:0-16595 GCA_036400035.1 Allosphingosinicella sp. | reverse complement strand
ACCCCTCTCCCCGCAGGGGAGAGGGAGGGGGCCGCCTGCCGAAGGCAGGTGGGAGGGTGAGGGTGCGGGCGAGCGGGCCTTGCCCTCACCCTGGCGAGCTTCGCCCGCCTGCCCCTCTCCCCTGCAGGGAGAGGGGATTGCGATCTCCGCTCGCTCCTCGCGAACGGTCGCGGCCTCGGGCCGACAGCTCAATATTCGTAGGTATAGGTCCATTCGCACGCGGGGGTGTAATGTGCGACGCAGGCCGCCTCGGACGAGAAGTTCTGCGAGCGCCAATAGGTCGGGCAATACTGGTTTTGGACATATTGCACGCAGGCCGGGTCGGTCGAATTCGTTTGCGCCGAAGCGGGCCCCGGCAGGCCCGCCATCGCCAGCGCCGCCGCCAGCCCCGTCGTTCTTCCCAGCTTGAATTTCATAAGCATCGTCATTCTCCCACGGTTGCCGAGACCCCCGCGCGACTCGCTCGAACGATCGGCCCGGCCTCGCAACGATACGCCCGAGCCCCGGCTCGAACGACGATCATTGGGTCCGAAACCGTCCAATCCAGCCGTCGGGGATAAGCGGGCCGGACTGGGCGTAACCCCTCTCCCTGCAGGGGAGAGGGAGGGGCCCGCCTGCCGCAGGCAGGTGGAAGGGTGAGGGAGCGGGCGAGCGGGACCCAGCCCCCCACATTGGCGAGCTTCGCTCGCCTGTCCCTTCCCATCAGGAAGAGGGGATTACGAGAAGAGCCCGGGTGCCGACGGACCCGTTGAAGCCCCTCTCCCCAATGGGGAGAGGGGCTGTGGCGGCCGAGCGATCCGGATGCGGAAAGGCGGTGCGAAATCGCTCGGTCTTCGATCAGGCGTTCTGGCGGGTCACTGCCGAGACGGCCGCATATTCATTACTCCACTCGTAGTGGCACTGCTCGGTATAGGCCTCGACGCACGCCTGCTCGGACGCGAAACGGAAATACTGCCAGTACGTCGCGCAATAAGCCCGGACTTCGGCCATGCATTCAGGGCGCGGTTCATTCAGCCTCTGCGCCGAAGCGGCCCCCGACAGCCCCGCCATCGCCAGCGCCGCCGCCAGCCCGGTGATTGTTCTCAGGTTGAGTTTCCTAGGCATCCTCATTCTCCCACGGTTTTTGCCGAACCTCCGCGCGACTCGCTCGAGCGGCCGGCCGGGCAGCGTAAAGCTACCCCTGCGTCAGGGCTCGTACGACCGGCATTGGGTCCGAAACCGTTCATTTTGGCGGAGTAGTGGCCGCGATCGCTCGGCACTCCGGGAGCCAGGAAACTCGGACGTCGTGCCGCGGCTTGAGCTGCATTGGGTTCGCACAAAGATCACGAAGGGCACCAAGGGGTCCTGCGGCGCAGCCGCGCTGACAATTCTCCGAGTTGCGGGATGAAGGCGCTGAGCGCGCTGTCCACCCCGGACCTCTTCGTGACCTTCGTGATCGTTGTGCGAACAAACATGCCAAGCTGATGCCGCGCGAGGCGGATGCGGATCGCGCCTGACGCCGGCGCCCCAACAAAGCGGGGATAAGTCGCGCCCCTTCCTTGCCCGGCGACTCGGGCACGGTTAACGGTTGAGTGTGCAGCAGCCCGTCCGCATCGCCCCCTCGATCCTCTCGGCCGATTTCGCCCGGCTCGGCGAGGAGGTGCGCGCGGTCGACGCGGCGGGCGCGGACTGGATCCATGTCGACGTGATGGACGGCCATTTCGTGCCGAACCTTACCATCGGCCCGGCGGTGGTGAAGGCGCTGAGGCCGCACACCGCCAAGCCGCTCGACGTCCACCTGATGATCTCGCCTGCCGATCCGTTCCTCGAGGATTTCGCCCGGGCCGGCGCCGACATCATCACCGTCCATCCCGAGGCGGGACCTCACCTCCACCGCACCCTCCAGGCGATCCGGGCGCTCGGCAAGCGCGCCGGAGTGGCGCTCAACCCCGCCACGCCCGCCAAGATGCTCGACTACGTTCTGGAAGAGGTCGATCTGGTGCTGGTGATGAGCGTCAATCCCGGCTTCGGCGGGCAGGGGTTCATCGAGAGCCAGCTTCGCAAGATCGAGGCGATCCGCAAGCAGATCGACAAGGCCGGCCTCGCCGTAGACCTCGAAGTCGACGGCGGCATCGATCCGGAGACGGCGCGGCGAGCGATCGAAGCCGGCGCCGACGTGCTCGTCGCCGGCACCGCCACCTTCCGCGGCGGCGCGGACGCCTATGGGGCAAATATCCGGGGGCTTCGCGGATGAGCCTGCTCGAGAAGATCGACGGCCCGGAGACCGGCGAGATCGCGCCCGGCAAGCGGCTGATCCGGGTCGGCGGCGGCCAAAGCTCGTCGCTCGGCGAGCATCTCTCCTCGCTGCTCCACCGGCTGTCGTGGCGAACGCCCTTCCACGCTTTGCGCCTCCGCGGCCGCTCCCCGCTCAAGCTGATCGCCGTTCCGAAGGACCCGGTGGCCGGCGACAAGACGGCCGGCGAGGCCGTCCTTCGCGGCCGTTTCCTTCGCCGCGGCGAGACCGTCGAGATCGAGACCCTCGACTTCGCCGATCCGGCGCTGCCCGCCGGCCTTTCCGATTATCTGCACAGCTTCGAGTGGCTTCGCGACCTCGCCGCCGCCGCGACCCGGGAGCGGGCGGCCAAGCTCGCCGAGGCGATCGTCCACAAATGGCTTGCGGCGCATGCCGATGCGATCGCCGAGCCCGCCTGGCGCGCCGATCTGTGGGGCCGGCGGATCCTCTTCTGGACGGCCTACGCGCCCTACATCCTGTCGAGCCGCGATTCCGCCTACCGGGCGGTTCTGCTCAACACGCTTTCCAGAGGCGCCCGCCATCTCGACAAGGCGGCGGAAAAGGCGCGGCCCGGCCTCGCCCGGATCACCGCCTGGGCCGGCGTGATCGCCGCCGCCCTGGTCGTCCAGGGCGGGCCCGCCCGCCTCGGCCGCGGCGAGGCCGGGCTGCTGAGGGCGCTCGCCGCCTCGCTCCACGACGACGGCGGCCTCGTCAGCCGCTCGCCGGACGAGCAGCTCATGCTCGTCGAGCTGCTCGCCCAGCTTCGGGCGGTCTATTATGCCGGCGACCGCGAAATGCCCGAGGCTCTGGCCGACGCTTTGTCCGGATCGGTCGGGGCGCTGCTCGGGATCACCCTGGGCGACGAGGCGCTGTCGAGCTGGCAGGGCGGCAACATGGCCTCCAAGCGCCGGATCGCCGCGGCGGTCGAGGGCAGCGGAGTCCGGGTCCGGCCGCTCGCGACTCCGCGCGGCTGGGGCTATCAGCGGCTGGAGGCGAAGGGCACGGTCGCGATCTTCGACGCGGCGCCGCCGCCGCCGGCCCGCGCCTTCGCCGGCGGCTGCGCCTCGACCCTCGCCTTCGAGCTTTCGGAAGGGCCGCATCGGCTGGTCGTCAATTGCGGCGGCCCCGGCCAAGCCGTGGGCGCCCTTCCCGCGGAGCTTGCTCATGCCTTGAGGAGCAGCGCCGCTTATTCCACCCTGACGCTCGGCGACCGCAACTCGACCGCCGTCCATGACGACGGCAGCCTCGGCAAGGGCGTGTCGCAGGTCGAGCTGGTGCGCGACGATACGGGCGGGGTCGTGATGGTCGAGGCCGGCCACGACGGCTACGTCCGGCGGTTCGGCCTCGTCCACCAGCGCCAGCTCACCCTCGCCGCCGACGGGCGCGAGCTTCGCGGCCAGGACCTGCTCATCCTCCAGGGCCGCCGCCGCCGGGCCGAGCCCCTCCCCTATGCCGTCCGCTTCCACCTCCACCCCGATGTCGAGGCGGCGACGACGGCGGACGGCCAGGGCGCCCTGCTGAGGGTGCGCGGCCGGACCGTCTGGCAGTTCCGCTGCCGCGGCGGGCGGCTCGCCATCGAGGACAGCCTCTGGATCGACGGCGGCGCCGCGATCCGCGAGACCTCGCAGCTCGTCGTCGGCGGCGAGAGCCCCGCCGACGGCACCGCCATCGCCTGGATCTTCCGCCGGGCGGGCTAGCGTCATTGCGAGGAGCGAAGCGACGAAGCGATCCAGTCTCGGGAGCCGGCGCCGCTGGATTGCTTCGCTTCGCTCGCAATGACGGCGGGTGTGGAAGCTTGGGAGTTCGAACGTGACAGACGAAGTGAAGATAAACCGGGCCTTGCTTTCGGTGTCGGACAAGACCGGCCTGGTCGAGCTCGCCCGGGTCCTGGCCGAGCACGGCGTGGAGCTGATCTCCACCGGCGGCACCGCCCGGACGTTGCGCGAGGCGGGGTTCGAGGTGAAGGACGTCTCCGACCTCACCGGCTTTCCCGAGATGATGGACGGCCGGGTCAAGACCCTGCATCCCAAAGTGCATGGCGGCCTCCTCGCGGTGCGCGACGATCCCGAGCATAAGGCGGCGATGGCGGAGCACGAGATCGGCGCGATCGACCTCGTCGTCGTCAATCTCTACCCGTTCGCCCGGACCGTGGCGCGGGGCGCGGCCCGCGACGAGATCATCGAGAATATCGACATAGGCGGTCCCTCGATGGTGCGTTCCGCTGCCAAGAATCACCGTTTCGTGGCGATTTGCGTCGATCCCGAGGACTATGCGCAACTTTCGACCACTTTCGCGGCGAATGGCGGAACGACGTCACTGGAGTTCCGCAAGTATCTGGCGGCAAAGGCTTTCGCCGCGACCGCCGCCTACGATTCGGCGATCGCCCAGTGGTTCGCCTTCGCCGATCAGGGCCGGATGTTCCCCGACACCCTCCCCCTCACCCTCAACCGCGGCCCTGAGCTGCGCTATGGCGAGAACCCGCACCAGAAAGCGGCCCTCTATGTCCCCGCCGGCCCCCACGGCCGGGGCATCGCCCAGGCGCAGCAGGTTCAGGGCAAGGCCCTGAGCTACAACAATTTCAACGACGCCGACGCCGCGCTCGAGCTGGTCTCGGAGTTTCGCGGCTCGGACCCCGCCTGCGTCATCGTCAAGCACGCCAATCCCTGCGGCGTGGCGAGCGGCCACAGTCTCGTTCACGCCTATGAAGCGGCCTTCGCCTGCGACACCGTCTCGGCCTTCGGCGGGATCATCGCGGTCAACCGCCCTATCGACGGCGCCGCCGCCGAGGCGATGACCCGGATCTTCACCGAAGTGGTGATCGCCCCCGACGCCGACGACGATGCCCGGGCGATCTTCGCCCGCAAGAAGAACCTCCGCCTCCTCCTCACGGGGGAGCTTGCGGACCCGGCGCGCGGCGGGCTCACCCTCAAGTCGATCACCGGCGGCTATCTGCTCCAGTCCCGCGACAACGGCCGGGTCGCCCGCGAGCAGCTGCAGGTCGTCACCAGGCGCCAGCCGACGGAGCAGGAGCTCGCCGACTGCCTGTTCGCCTGGACCGTGGCGAAGCACGTCAAGTCGAACGCCATCGTCTATGCCAGGGACGGGTCCACCGCCGGAATCGGGGCGGGCCAGATGAACCGCCTGGAATCCGCTAGAATCGCCGCGTGGAAGGCGCGAGACGCGGCTCAGAAGGCGGGCTGGCCGGAGCCGAAGACGATCGGATCCGCCGTCGCCTCCGATGCCTTCTTCCCCTTCGCCGACGGTCTCCTCGCCGCCGTCGAGGCGGGCGCGACGGCGGTGATCCAGCCCGGAGGCTCGATCCGCGACGACGAGGTGATCGCGGCCGCCGACGAGGCCGGGCTGGCGATGGTCTTCACCGGCATTCGCCACTTCCGGCACTAAGCGGGCGGCGGATCGGCTTCCTTGGGCGCGGTGCCGGGCGGCGGCGGCAGCTCGGGGCGCTCGCCCTTCTTCATCCGGAACAGCGCCCGGTCGTCATGGGTGAAGCCCTTCCACCACACCACGATCCCGAAGGTCGCGAGGATGGCCGGGATCCCGAACGCCAGCTCCGCCCAGTAAAGCGACTTGGGTAGGGCGTTGACGAACTGGCCGGCGATCACCGCCGCGACGGCCGCCCAGACGAGCGGCCAGCGCCAGCCCTGCACCGGCGCATCGAGCAGCCGGCCGAGCAGCCGCGCCTTGAGGATCGAGGCCATGCCGAGCGCCAGCATCAGCGCCGCCGCGGCGCTTGCCGCCTGGTAGGCCTGGACGTTCTCCGGCCGGACCGGCAGCAGCTTGACGCCCTGGATGAAGAGGAGGGTGAGCGCCGCCTGGACGAAGATCATCAGCGTCGAGATCATCAGGTTGCGGTGTCGGGCCACATAGACGAGCGCCGCTTCCGACACCGCCGCCGTCGCCGCCACGACCTCGGCCGCGAGCAGGAAGGACAGCGCCCCGGTGCCGCCGACGAACGCGGCGCCGACCATTCCCATCACCGCGTCGCCCGGAAGGCCGAGGGCGAGCGCGATCCCGGACTGGGCGGCGATCACCCAGAAGCCGACCTGCCGCACCTGCTTGGCCACCGCCTTCCGGTCGCCCTCGGCGAGCTTCTGGGTGATGACCGGAGCGAGGATAGGGTCGAAGCTTGTCTTCAGCTTCTGCGGAAGCGACGCGACCTGCTGGCCGACATAATAAACACCGACCCAGTAGGGCGCCACGAACAGGCCGAGGATGGCGATGTCCAGGCGGCGCGAGCCCCATTCGATGGCGTCGGCGGCGGCGAGCGGGACGTTCTGGCGGGCGACGAAGAGGAGCTTGGCCGGGTTCGGCTTCCAGTTCTGAGGCAGCCCGTAGGTCCGGTAAAGCGGCCACAGCGACGCGACCATGCCCGCGGTCACCGAGATCACATAGGCGATGATCAAGCCGTCGCGGGACCGGGTGCCGTCCTCCGCGGCCGGGAAGATGAGGACGCAGGCGCCCGCGGCGATGCTGATCGTCCACGGCTCGACGATCGCGCGGGCCCGCACCGTCGCGCCGATGTCGTGGCGATAGGCCAGGGCCGCGAGCGCGACGTCCGCGCCGGCGATCCCGAAGATCACCATCGGCAGCAGCCAGTCGGCGCCGTGGATGTTCCCGGCCGGGAACATCGCTTGGGGGAACAGCATCAATATGATCGTGAAGAAGGCGGAGGCGATGAAGGCCGCAAGGATCGCGTCGGTGACCACGCAGGCATGTGGCTGGTCCGTCGTCGACAGCTGCCGGGCGAGGCCGCGCTTGAGGCCGAGCGTCGCAAGCTGCGCCGCGAACTCCATGACGATGACGGCGTAGGCGAAGGCGCCGAGCGCTTCCGGCCCGTAGAGCCGGCCGGCGATGAACAGGAAGGGCAGGCGCGCGGCGAGCCGGATCAGGAACCCGAAGAAGTTGGTCCTCCCGCCCTTGGCGAGGGCGGCGATATCCTCTCCGCCCCCGGGCGGGGCCGTGCTCAATGCGCGGCGCCCCAGTTCGCGCCGGTGCCGATGTCCACGCCGAGCGGGACGCTCAGCGTCACCGCGGGCTCCGCCGCCCGCTCCATGACCCGCCGGATGACGGCGCTCGCCCGCTCGACCTCGCCTTCGGGGACTTCGAAGACGAGCTCGTCATGGACCTGCATCAGCATCCTGACCGAGCCCAGCCCCTCGCGCTCCAGCGCCGGGCACATGCGGACCATCGCCCGCTTGATGATGTCGGCGCTTGTCCCCTGGATCGGCGCGTTGACGGCCGCCCGTTCGGCGCCCTGGCGCTCGTGCTGGGTCTTGCTCCGGATCATCGGGAAGTGGGTCTTGCGGCCGAACAGGGTGGTGGTGAAGCCGGTCTCGCGCACCCCTTCCAGGGTCGAATGGATATAGTCGCGGATCCCGGGGAAGCGTTCGAAATAGCGGTCGATCATCGCCTGCGCCTCGTCGGCGGTGATGCTCAGCCGCCCGGCCAGGCCCCAGCGCGAGATGCCGTAGAGGATGGCGAAGTTGATCGTCTTGGCGCTTGCTCGGGTGTCGCGGTTGACCTCGCCGAACAGCTCCTGCGCCGTCAGGCTGTGGATGTCCGCGCCTTCCGAGAAAGCCTGCTTGAGCTGCGGAACGTCGGCCATGTGCGCGGCGAGTCGAAGCTCGATCTGGCTGTAGTCCGCGGCGAGCATGACGAAGCCGGGCTCGGCGACGAAGGCATCGCGGATCCGGCGGCCGATCTCGGTCCGGATCGGGATGTTCTGCAGGTTCGGGTCGGTCGAGGAAAGTCGGCCGGTCTGCGCGCCCGACAGCGAATAGCTGGTGTGGACCCGCCCCGTCTCCTTGTTGATCTGCTGCTGCAGAGCGTCGGTGTAGGTCGACTTGAGCTTGGAAAGCTGGCGCCATTCGAGCACCAGGCTGGCGATCGGCACCCCGTCGCGGGACAATCGTTCGAGCTCGTTGACGTCGGTCGACCAAGTGCCGGACTTGCCCTTGCGGCCGCCCTTCAGGCCCATCTTCCCGAACAGCACCTCACCCAGTTGCTGCGGGCTGCCGATGGTGAACTGGCAGTCCGCCTCGCCGCAGATCCGCTCCTCCAGCGCCACGATCTGCGCCTGGAATTCCTGGCTGAGCTTGTTCAGCTCCTCGCGGTCGACCTTGACGCCCTCGCGCTCCATCCGAGCCACGACCGGGACCAGCGGCCGATCGACCATCTCGTAGATCCGGGCGACCCGCTCGTGCGGCAGCCGGTTCTTGAATCGGGTCCACAGGCGCAAGGTGACGTCCGCGTCCTCGGCCGCATATTCGGTGGCCCGGTCGAGCGGCACCTGGTTGAACTTGATCTGCTTCTGCCCGGATCCGCAGACGTCCTTGAAGGCGATGCAATCGTGGTCGAGATGCTTCTTGGCGAGATCGTCCATCGAGTGGCTGGCGAGGCCGCCGGCGTCGAGGTTGAAGCTCATCACCAGGCTGTCGTCGACCGGCGCCACCTTGATCCCGCGGCGGTCGAAGACGATCCAGTCGAACTTGAAATTGTGGCCGACCTTGAGGATTGCCGGGTCCTCGAGCAGCGGCTTCAGCTTGGCGAGCGCGACGGCGGCCGGGATCTGCTCCGGCCGCTCCGACAGCAGATCGTGGCCGCCATGCTCGAGCGGGACGTAGCAGGCCTTGCCGCATTCCGTGGCGAGGCTGATCCCGATGAGGTCGGCGGTGACGCAGTCATAGCCGGACGTCTCGGTGTCGACCGCGACCAGGCCGTTGCGGGAAGCCTCGGCGATCCAGGCATCGAGCTCCGCCTCGTCGGTCACCGTGACATAGGTCGAGCGGTCGATCTTCGGCTCCGGCCGGACCTCGCGCTGCACCGGCGTCTGCGAGTCGCTCGGCGCCTTGACCTGGGAGGTGCCGTTGAGGCGCGAAAGCAGCGCCTTGAAGCCCTGCTCCTCGAGGAACTCGCGGAGCGGGCCGTCCGGTATCCCCTTCATCTCGAGGCCGTCGAGCGGCTCGGGCAGCGGCGAATCGCAGACCAGGCGGACGAGCTCGCGCGACATCCGCGCCGCCTCGGCATGCTCGATGAGGTTCTGCTTGAGCTTGGGCTTCTTGATCTCCTCGGCATGGGCGAGGACGGTCTCCACGTCGCCATATTGCTGGATGAGCAAGGCGGCCGTCTTGGGCCCGACTCCGGGCACTCCGGGGATGTTGTCGACGCTGTCGCCCATCAGCGCCAGAACCTCGCCCAGTTGCTCGGGCGGAACTCCGAACTTTTCGATGACGTAGTCGCGGCCGATGCGGCGGTCGTTCATCGTGTCGTAGAGGTCGAGCCGGCCGTCCTCGACGAGCTGCATGAGGTCCTTGTCCGAGGAGACGATGGTCACCCGCCAGCCCTCCGCCAGCGCCGCCTTGGCGTAGCAGGCGATGATGTCGTCCGCCTCCAGCCCGTCCTCCTCGATGCAGGGCAGGGAGAAAGCGCGGGTGGCGTCGCGGATCAGCGGGAATTGGGGGACGAGGTCGGGCGGCGGCGGCGGCCGCTGGGCCTTGTAGCCTTCGAACATGTCGTTTCGGAAGGTGTGCGAGCCGGCGTCGAAGATGACGGCGAGGTGGGTCGGCCCTTCCTCCTTGTGGAGGCTTTCGGCGAGCTTCCAGAGCATCGTCGTGTAGCCGTAGACGGCGCCGACGTTGAGCCCGTGCCGGTTGGTGAGCGGCGGCAGGCGGTGATAGGCGCGGAAGATGTAGCTGGACCCGTCGACCAGGTAGAGATGGGGCATGTGACGGCTCTAGCGCAGCCGGACCTCCTCGTCATCCCGGGCTTGACCGGGGATCCATGAACACCGCCCGGACCAGCAGACACCGGCGGTGTTCATGGATTCCGGCTTTCGCCGGAATGACGGGAGGTAGCGTTTCTACGGTCTGGGATTCGTTAACCACGCGGCCTTAGCTTCGGACTTATGAGTCGCCGCCTGCTCCTCGCCCTCCCCGCCGCTGCCGCGCTGCTCGTTGCGTCCGCCGCGCCTGCGGCCGCCGCGCCCTTCAAGCCGGTCCGGATATCGGTCGCCGTGCGCGGCAGCGGGCCCGACGTGATCCTGATCCCCGGCCTTTCCGCTTCGCGGGGCATCTGGAGCTCCACCGTCGCCGCGGTGCCGGGCTATCGCTACCACCTCGTCCAGGTCGCCGGCTTCGCGGGCACGCCCGCCGGCGGCAACGCGTCCGGCCGCGTCGCCGCCCCGGTCGCGGACGAGATCGCCCGCTACGTCGCGGCCAACCGGCTCGACCGGCCGGCGATCGTCGGCCATTCGATGGGCGGATCGATCGCGATGATGATCGGGGCGCGCCATCCCGCGCTTGCCGGCCGGCTCATGGTGGTCGACATGCTGCCCTCGCCGGCCCGGCCGTTCGGAATTCCCGCCGCCGCGATCAGGCCGCTGGCGAAGCTGATCGGCGGCGAGGTGGCCGGCGCCGACCGCCTGCGCCGGGACGTCAAGTCGCTGGTCGGGCGGTTCGGAAGCGCCGACTGGCTGGAGAGCCGAAGCGATTCCGGAGTCGTCGGCCGCTCCCTGGAGGAACTGCTCTCGACGGACCTCACCGCCGAGCTGCCGCGGATCCGGGCGCCGCTGACCGTGGTCTACGCCTGCGCGGCGAAGTTCAGCTATGCCTGCGGCCAGGTGAGCCGATTCTATGCGTCCGCTTATGCGAAGCGTCCCGGGGCGAAGCTGGTCCGGATCGATCGCAGCGGCCACACGATCATGTGGGACCAGCCGGCCGCGTTCCAGGCGGAGCTGAGGCGATTCCTGGCGTCGCCCTAGCTTAGCCCCTCTCCCGCTTTTCGCGGGAGAGGAGGGGCCCGCCTGCCTAGCGGGTGGGAGGTGAGGGTCTGTACTCCGGACTCAGCAAGACCCTCACCTCCCAAGCCTTCGGCTTGGGCCCCTCCTCTCCCGTTAAAGACGGGAGAGGGGTCAGGGCGGACGAGTAAGGCGGCGTTCAACCCTGCACCCTTACGGGCAGCGCCATGAAATGGTCTCTCCTACTCGCCGCCGCGCTGGGCTTCGCCTCCGTCGGCGCCGCGGCGCCCGCTCCGGCACCGTCCGCTCCGGCCGCCAAGCCGTTCGCTCCCACCCGCTTCTCGGTCGTCGTTCAGGGGACCGGCCCTGACGTCATCCTCCTCCCCGGCCTCACCGCCTCGCGCGAGATCTGGAAGGGCAGTGTCGCGGCCGTGCCGGGCTATCGCTACCACCTCGTGCAGGTCGCGGGCTTCGCCAACACCCCCGCTCGCGGCAATGCCAAGGGCAATGTCGTCGCTCCGCTGGCGGAGGAGGTCGCCCGCTACATCCATTCGCGCGGGCTTCGCAGGCCCGCGATCGTCGGCCATTCTATGGGCGGCACGGTGGCGATGATGGTCGCGGCGCGCCACCCGAGCCTTCCGGGCAAGGTCATGGTGGTCGACATGCTGCCCCAGCCCGCCGGGATCATCGGCGGCGACGCGGCGGGGATGCGCGGCCTCGCCGACAGCCTCCGCGACCTCAGCGCGTCCCCCGGCGGACGGCGCCTGGTCGAATCGGCGATCCGGATGTTCGGCAATCCCGAAGGCGGCGCCGATCCGGACGTGACCGCCCGGGCGACCCACGAGCTCGCCCTGACCGACCTTACCCGGGAGCTGCCGCGAATCGCCGCGCCGCTTACCGTCGTCTATGCAAGCCTAGACCCCAGCCGGCGCGTGTCCGACGACAGCCGCTACCGCGCCGCTTATTCGGGCAAGCGCGGGGCGAGGCTCGTTCGGGTCGACAATAGCGGTCACATGATCATGTACGACCAGCCGGCCCGCTTCCGGACGGAGCTGAAGGCGTTTCTGGCGCAGTAGAATTCCTCCCCCAGCTTGCTGGGGCGGTGGAGGGGAAATAGGAACTCAGCATTGCCCCTCCACCACGACGCTTCGCGCCGCGGTCCCCCTCCCCGAGAAATCTCGGGGAGGAATTCAAGGTACCAGCACCGTATCCACCGCATCCGGCAGAAGCTCGGGATAATCGAGCGTGTAATGGAGGCCTCGGCTCTCCTGGCGGGTCAAAGCCGAGCGGACGATGAGCTCGGCGACCTCGACGAGGTTGCGAAGCTCGACCAGGTCCGCCGTCACCCGGAAGTGGCGGTAGTAATCGTGGGTCTCCTGTTTGAGCAGGTTGATCCGGTTCAGGGCCCGCTCGAGGCGCTTGGTGGTCCGGACGATCCCGACATAGTCCCACATGAAGCGCCGTATCTCGCGCCAATTGTGCTGGACGACGACCTCTTCGTCCGAATCGGTGACCCGGCTCTCGTCCCACGGGTGGATGGCCGGGGGCGCGGGCAGGCCGCTCCAGTTGCGATTGACATGCTCGGCGGCGGCGACCCCGAAGACGAGGCATTCGAGCACCGAGTTGGAAGCCAGGCGGTTGGCGCCGTGGAGGCCCGACATGGTGACCTCGCCCGCCGCGTATAGCCCCTCGACGTCGGTCCGGCCGTCGAGGTCGGTCATCACGCCTCCGCAGGTGTAATGGGCGGCCGGGACGACCGGGATGGGCTCGCGGGTGATGTCGATGCCGATGTCGGGCTCGGCGAGGCGGGCGGCGATGTTGGGGAAATGGGCTCGGACGAAGTCGGGATCGCGGTGGCTGATGTCGAGATGGACGAAATCGAGGCCGAGGCGCTTGAGCTCATGGTCGATGGCCCGGGCGACGATGTCCCGGGGCGCCAGCTCCTCGCGCGGATCGAAGCGCTTCATGAACCGGCGGCCGCCCCCCTTTCCGTTGCCCGGGAGCTTCAGCCTGCCGCCCTCGCCGCGCATTGCCTCGGTGATCAGGAAGTTCTTGACGTCATGGTGGTAGAGGCAGGTCGGGTGGAACTGGTTGAACTCCATGTTCGCCACCCGGCAGCCCGCCCGCCAGGCCATGGCGATGCCGTCCCCGGTCGAGCCGCGCGGGTTGGTCGAATAAAGCCAGGCGCGGCTGGCCCCGCCGCTGGCCAGGATGGTCGCCCGGCCGGTGAACAGCTCCACCCGGCCGGTCTCGCGATCGAGCGCGTAGACGCCCCACACCCGGCCGTCGGCGGCGCCGTCGGCCGAGTGCCGGCCGGTAACGAGGTCGACCGCCACCCGGTTCGGGACCAGGCTGATATTGGGATGCTCGGCCGCCGCCTTTTCCAGCGCCTGCTGCACCGCCCAGCCGGTCGCGTCGGCGACATGGACGATGCGCCGGTGGCTGTGGCCGCCCTCGCGGGTCAGGTGCCAGCCCGCTTCCCCGCCTTTGTTGAACGGCACTCCGAGCGCCGCGAGCCGCTCGATCGCGGCGGGGGCGTTCTCGACGACGAACTCGACCGTCTCGCGGCGGTTGAGGCCGGCTCCGGCGACGATCGTGTCCTCGATATGGCTCTCGAACGTGTCGCCGGCCTCGAGCACCGCGGCGATCCCGCCCTGGGCCCAGGCGGTGGAGCCCGAGGAGAGATCGCCCTTGGCGAGCACCGCGACCTTGAGATGCGGGGCGAGCGTGAGCGCCGCCGATAGGCCGGCCGCGCCGGAACCGATGACGATCACGTCGAAGGCGTGGGTGGCGCCGCTCATCGGATCGACGTCACGAACGCGGTGGGAGCGAAGGAAAGCCCTTCGACAGGCTCAGGGCGAACGGGATCCTGCATCCGCGCTCCGCTAGGCCCCGGCCGCGTCCGAGGCGCGCGTCAGGTTGAGGAACACGTCCTCCAGGTCCGCCTCGCGGGTGGAGACGTCGACGATTCCCAGGCCGTCGCGCTGAAGGGCGGCAAGCACCTCGCCGGCATTCACCTTGTCCTTGCGGTAGGTGATGGCGAGGGTCCGCTCGCCGACGAGGTCGATCTTCTCGAAGCAGGTGGCGTCCGGCAGAGCGGCGATATCGCGGTCGACGGTCACCTCGACGGCTTTCTCCTGCGCCATCCCGACCAGGGTGCGGGTGGTCTCGTTGGCGATCAGCCGGCCGTGGTTGATGATCGCGATCCGGTCGCACAAATTTTCGGCTTCCTCGAGATAATGGGTGGTGAGGACGATCGTCACCCCTTCCGAGTTGAGCTCCCGCACATAGGCCCAGAGCTGCTGGCGAAGCTCGATGTCGACGCCCGCCGTCGGCTCGTCGAGGACGAGGATGGGCGGCGAATGGACCATCGCCTTGGCGACCAGCAGTCGGCGCTTCATTCCGCCGGACAGGGTTCGGGCATAGGCGTCCGCCTTGTCCTCGAGTCGGACGGCGCGGAGCAGCGAATCCGTCCGCCGCCGCTCCTTCGGGACTCCGTAGAGGCCGGCGGTGATCTCGAGCGTCTCGCGGGGCGTGAAGAAGGGATCGAAGACCAGTTCCTGGGGGACGATCCCGATCGATGCCTTGGAGTTGCGCGGGTGCTTGTCGATGTCGAAGCCCCAGATGGTGACGCTGCCGCCGCTCTTGTTGACCAGTCCCGCGAGGATGTTGATCAGGGTCGACTTGCCGGCGCCGTTCGGGCCGAGAAGCCCGAATATCTCGCCTTGAGGCACTTCCAGGTTGACCCCGGCCAGCGCCCTTTTGCCGCCGGCATAGGTCTTCTCGAGCTCGGCGATGGAGATGGCGGCGGCGGTCATGGGGGCGCCTTAGCGGGTGGCGACCCCTGCGTCATCCCGGCGAAAGCCGGGATCTCGGAGAGGTCCGCGAGACTTCTCGACCTGGGATCCCGGCTTTCGCCGGGATGACGGTAGGCGGGGGGCCTCTCGTAACTTGAACATTGACTCAGGTTTCATCTTGGGCGATAGCTGCCGCCGAGCCGCACCGAAGACTCCGTTGAACGGAGCGCGCGGCCGGGGGAGAGGGGTTGAAGCATTTCACGGCATCGGACGGCGCACGAATCGCCTATTCGGACGAGGGCCGGGGCCGGCCGCTCGTGCTTCTGCACGGGCTGATGGCGAATGCCCGCTTCTTCGAGGCGCAGCGCGTGCTGGCGGAGTCGTTCCGGGTCGTCGCGGTCGACCTGCGCGGTCATGGCCGGTCGCCGGCCGGGCCGGTACCGCCCACCATCCGGCTCCTTGCGGACGATGTGACGGGTCTGGCGCGGGCGCTGGACCTCGAGGGCGCGGTGGGCGTCGGCTGGTCGCTCGGGGCGGCCGTGCTGTGGCGGGTCCTGACCGGACCGGCCTCGTCAAGGTTCGCCGGCGCCGTGGTCGTCGACATGACTCCGCGAGTGCTGAACGACGGCGATTGGGACCTGGGCCTTTCCCGCGAGACCTGCGAGGCGAGAAGCCAGGCCATTCGCGACGATTTCCCCGCTTTCGCCGCCGCCGCCGGACAGGCGATCTTCGCCGTCCCGGGCGAGGGAGCGGATCGCGCCGCCCGGGCCTTCGCCGCGAACGATCCGGCGCCGATCGGCGCCCTGTGGGGATCGCTCGTCGAAGAGGATTTCCGGCCGCTTCTGCCGTCGATCCGGCAGCCGACGCTCGTCGTCCACGGGGCGCTCAGCCATCTCTACGGCGCCGACACGGCCGGGCATCTCGTCGCCGCTTTGCCCAACGCTCGGGCCGCCACTTTCGACCGGTCGGGCCACGCGCCGCATCTCGAGCAGCCCGAATTGTTCAACGCCACCCTCCGCGATTTCGCGGCCGAGCTGCCGCCAGTCCGTCAGACCGAAACCACCGCCTAGAATGCCAGGAGACACCGCCATGACCCGTAGCCGCACCCTGACCGCCCTGAGGCTCGGCGCCGCCGTCGCCGCGCTCGCCGCCCTTCCGGCCCCCCTCTACGCACAGAGCGAGGAGCCGCCAGCGGGCACCACCGAGGAGGACGCCGCCGCCGCCGCCAACGAGGCGCTCGACGATTCCGCCACCGCCGTGCCGCAGGAAGATGCCGATATCGTCGTCACCGCCCGGCGCCGGGCGGAGAGCCTCCAGGACGTGCCGATCGCCGTCACCGCCTATCAGGGCGAGGCGCTGCAGCGTGCGGGTGCGGTCGACATCACCGACCTTTCCGACACGACGCCCAACGTGACGCTCGAGACCTCGCGCGGCACCAACACCACGCTCACCGCCTTCATCCGCGGGGTCGGCCAGCAGGATCCGGTCGCCGGCTTCGAGGCGGGCGTCGGCCTCTATCTCGACGACGTCTTCCTCAACCGTCCGCAGGCGGCCGTGCTCGATATCTATGACGTCGAGCGGATCGAGGTGCTTCGCGGCCCGCAGGGAACGCTCTACGGCCGCAACACGATCGGCGGCGCGATCAAATATGTCACCCGCCGGCTTTCCGAGCTTCCCACGGTCAGCGCCCGCGCCAATCTCGGCACCTACAAGCAGATCGACCTGATCCTGTCGGGCAGCGCCCCGCTCGCCCCGGGCTTCAAGGTCGGGGCCT
>DASWLY010000140.1:0-5080 GCA_036400035.1 Allosphingosinicella sp. | reverse complement strand
CAGCGACCTGCGCGGCGATCTGCCCGGGATCAGCGCCAACGTGCTGACCCAGCGGCTGGAGGGGCTGGAGGCGGCCGGGCTGCTCGTCCGGCGCAAGCTGCCGCCGCCGGCCCCGGCTCAGGTCTATGAGCTGACGCCCTGGGGCTATGAGGCCGAGCCGATCGTCCAGTCGCTGGGCAAATGGGCGGCGCGCTCGCCCGCCCACGACCCGACCCTCCCGATCAGCGCCACCTCGATCATGCTGTCGTTCCGGACCATGTTCGACCCGGCGCGGGCGGGGGACTTGCGCGCACGGATCGGCTTCCGCCTCGGCTCCGAAACCTTCGTCGCCAGGGTGGAGGACGGAAGGTTCGAGAGCGCTAGGGGTGATCCGGAAGGCGCCGACGTCGTTTTCACCGGCACCGCCCAGGGACTGGCGGCCTTCGTCTATGGCGGGCTACCGGTGGGTGCGCTGGAGTCGGCGGGTATGCTGAAGGTGGACGGGGACCTGGAGGTCGCCAAGCGCTTCGCCACGCTCTTCCCATTGCCGCCGAAGGTGGGGAGCTAGCGCAGGCGTTTTTGCGCAAATGCTCGACCGGACCCACTTTTCAGGTAGCGTTCGAAAGCCGCAGCGGTCTCCGGCGTCTCGAACCAGTGGGAGGAGACGAGGCGCCAAGGTTTGAATTTCGAGGTGTGTGGCGATTGGCCTGCGTTGTGGGCAGCCAGTCGCGCTTCCACGTTCTTGCAAAGGCCGGTGTAAAACCGGTTGGGCTCGCTGACGCTTTGGAGGATGTAGACATAGTTCATCGGTGTCCTTTCCGATGACGCGGTAGTCCGCCGTCGCCAAGGCTATGGCGGACAGCCTTCGCCCTCGCCCGACTAAGGCTGGCTTGCCAGCCGTAGCCCGTGAGGGCGAAGGCTGGTGGAGCTGAGGGGAATCGAACCCCTGACCTCTGCAGTGCGATTGCAGCGCTCTCCCATCTGAGCTACAGCCCCGCGCCTTTCGGCAGCCAGGTTTCCCCGCATTCGGGCGGGGCCGGGAAGGCGCCCAGATAGCGGGGCCGTCCGACTTTCGCAATGCGGCAATTGCCGCCGCTCCCGGCCGCGATTCGCTTCGACGCCCGCACCCCACGGACCGGCCCGGAAGAAAGGAACGGTGCCGTTAGCATCTTCGTTCTTGCCCACGTACCCGCGCGCGCGGAATGGCCGCGCCGGTTTACGCGGGCTCACGGACGAGGAGAGTAAGATGGCCAATCACGGCAGCGACGATCGTAACGGGAATCGATGGCGCGATCGCGAGGAGCGCGGCGGCTACGGCGGCGGCGGCTATCGCGGCGAAGGCCGGGGCGGCGGCGGCGGCGACGATCGCGGCTTCTTCGATCGCGCGGGCGACGAGGTCCGCTCCTGGTTCGGCAGCGACGAGGCCCAGCGCCGGCGCGAGATGGACGAGCGCCGCTGGGAGCAGGAGCAGCGCATGAGCGGCCATCGCGACAACGATCCGCGCTCCGGCGGCTCGGGCTGGAATGCCGGTGGCTGGGGCAACCAGCCCGGCGAGAGCTGGAACCGGGACCGGCCGGGCGAGCCCGGAGGCTGGAACCGCGACCGCCAGGGCGAGCGCGAAGGCTGGTTCTCGAGCTCGGTCGGCGGCGAGCGCGGCGAGCGCTGGGGTGGCTCCGGCCACCAGGGCGGCCCCGGCCGCGGCGACTCCCACGGCAACGATCGGATCAGCGGCGCAAGCTCGGGCTTCGGCGGCTCTCCGGACCAAAGCGGCCGCTTCGAGCGGCCGGATCCGGGCCGCGTCGGAACCTCGGCCGGCATGGGCCAGAGGTTCTCCGGCTATGGCGGCAGCGACCATATCACCCGCGGCGGCCCCGGCGGCGACATCCACGACCCGCATTATTCGGAATGGCGGCGGCGGCAGATCGAGGATCTCGACCGCGACTATGACGAATATCGGCGCGAGCATCAGTCGAAGTTCGAGGCCGAGTTCGGCGGCTGGCGGCAGAAGCGCCAGACCCAGCGGCAGATGCTGGCCAGGGTGACCGAGCATATGGAGGTGGTCGGCTCCGACGGCGCCCATGTCGGCAAGGTCGACAAGGTCGGCGGCGACCGGATCATCCTCGCCAAGTCCGACCCCAATGCCGCCGGCATGCACCACAGCGTGCCCTCCGGCTGGGTGGACAAGGTCGAGGACAAGGTGACGCTCAACCGAACCGCCGCCTCGGCGATGGACTCGTGGCGCAACGAGGATAACGGCCGCGCCCTGTTCGAGCGCGAGGACCAGGGAAGCGAGGGTCCGCACGCCCTCGATAGGAGCTTCTCCGGCACCTATGGTCGGAAAAACGACGACTGAACGCGAAGCGGCACGGAAGGCCCGGCTCCCTCGCGGGGGCCGGGCCTCTTTGACTCTTCGCGTCATCCCAGCGAAGGCTGGGATCCCGGAGAGTGAAAAGCGCCGGCGTTTTTCACCCGCCGGGGCCCCAGCCTTCGCTGGGGCGACGAGGAGAAACCAATGACCACCACCCGAGCCTGGCATCTGAAGTCGCGCCCGCAGGGCATGCCGAGCATGGACAATTTCGAGCTCAAGGAGGCTCCGCTCGGCGAGCTTCAGGACGGCTGGGTGCGGGTCGAGAACAATTGGCTCTCGGTCGATCCCTACATGCGCGGGCGGATGAACGACGTGAAGAGCTACGTCCCCTCCTTCGAGATCGGAGCGCCGATGGACGGCGGCGCGGTCGGCAAGGTGGTCGAAAGCCGCTCGCCCGATTACGCGGTGGGCGACACGGTGTTCCACATGATGGGCTGGCGCGAAGCCGCGGCCGGGCCGGCGGAGCGGTTCAACAAGGTTCCGCCGCTTGCCGTCGAGGATCATCACTGGCTCGGCAATCTCGGCCTGACCGGCGCGACCGCCTATTTCGGGCTCCTTCGGGCGGCGCAGGCAAAGGCGGGCGACACCGTCTTCGTCTCCGCGGCGGCGGGCGCGGTCGGCTCGGCGGTGGTCCAGATCGCCAAGGCGATGGGGATGAACGTGATCGGATCGGCCGGCGGCGCCGAGAAAGTGGCCTGGGTGCGCGAGCTCGGCGCCGACTCGGCGATCGACTATAAGGCGGAGCCGATCGTGCCGGCGCTGCTCAAGGCCGCCGGGTCGGTGGGCCCTGGGGGCATCGACGTCTATTTCGACAATGTGGGCGGCGAGCATCTCGACGCCGCCTTCGCGGCGGCGCGTCAGAATGCCCGCTTCGCCATCTGCGGAATGATCGAAGGCTATAACGGCGCCCCGCCGCACGGCTTCAAATATATCATGCGGGTGATCGCGGCCCGGATCATGATGAAGGGCTTCATCTACACCGACTATCTGCCGGAGATGGGCGAATTCTATCGCGACATGGGCGGCTGGGTCGCGTCGGGGAAGGTAACGAGCCGGGAGACGGTGCGGGACGGGATCGAGGCGATGCCGGAGGCCTTCCTCGACCTGTTCCGGGGGGCGAATATCGGCAAGATGCTGGTCAGGTTGTAGGCGGTCCTTGCGAGGACCCAAGCGACGCGGCAATCCAGATGGAGCTTCCGGCAAGCGCCGTTGCTGGATTGCTTCGCTTCGCTCGCAATGACGGTCATGCCAGCGCCTTTGCTCGTTCGCCGATGGTCCTCAGGTCCTCGACGAACCTCGCATATTCCGCCTCCTTGTCGTCCCGGACGCGGAGCAGGAAGCTGGGGTGGACCGGCACCCAGGCCTCGCCGCCCTCGGGCATAGCGTGGGCGCGGCCGCGCATGGCGGTGATCGTGACGGCCTTGCCGAAGACGGAGCGGGCGGCGGTGGCGCCGAGCGCGACGGTCACCGGCGGGCGGATCAGGAGTCGTTCCTGCTCGATCCACCAGCGGCAGGCCTCGATCTCGCCGGCGTCGGGCTTGGAATGGATCCGGCGCTTGCCGCGGGCCTCGAACTTGAAATGCTTGACCGCGTTGGTGACGTAGGACGCCTGGCGGTCGACCCCGGCTTCGCCCAGGGCGCGGTCGAACAGCTGGCCGGCGGGGCCGACGAAGGGGCGGCCGGCGAGGTCCTCCTGGTCGCCCGGCTGCTCGCCGACGAAGAGGATCCTGGCATCGAGCGGCCCTTCGCCGAACACGGTCCGGGTCGCGCATTTGTAGAGGTGGCAGCGGGTGCAGCCCATCGCCTCGTCACGCACCGCTTCCCAGGCGGTGCGCAGATTGCCGCCGATCTGTCCGCGCCCTGCCTCGACCATCTTCGCCTCGCGTGCCTGCGCCCCCGCGACCAGCTCCCGCACCAACGCCGTCTCCGGCATGTTTTTCCAATATCTTTTCGGCATCTCCTTCAGCATCGCTCCGGTCTTGAGGCGGGCGGGATTGAAGGTCGAGGCGTAATAGGTCTTCCAGACGGACTCGACCGGATCGCCGTCGGGCGCGTCCGCTCGGGAGGCGCCGGGCCCCTCGGTCAGGGCCTCGCCGTCCCAGTGGACGGACAGCCGGGGTGTAAGGATCGACCAGCGCATCGAAGCGAAGCGGCGGACGAAGAAGCCGGCATTGGTCCGCACGATATGGTGCTCGGGCTCGTACCAGGCGACGAAGCGGGAATCCTCGCCCGGCGAGTCGACCTCGCGGAAGCGAAGGAAGGCGCGCATCTTGTGGATGTCGCGCCGAACCGCCTTGGCCATCCGCTCGAGCCGCTGGACGAGCGGATCGGCGGCGTCGGCGAGCAGGCCCGGCCGCTCGCGAAGGCGCAGGAGGAGGGCGTAGAGCAAGGCGAAGCGTTCCGGGTCCGAATGGCAGATCGCGGTTTCGGCAAGGGTGAGGAAGGCTCGGGGGACGGAGAAGGGGGTGGAAGCCGGAGGGAGCGGGGCGGGGGCCGCGAAGAGATCGCCGGCGGCGTCTGCGACGCTCCAGCTTGTTTGGGCGGCGGGTACGGCGGAGCCGGCGAGCGAGCGGGCGGCGTCGCGCCAGCCGTCCAGATCGTCCTCGGCGGCGAGTCGGACCGCGTACACTATCCCCTCTCCCTGCAGGGGAGAGGGACACGCGGCCGGCGAAGCCGACCGCGAGGGTGAGGGCAGGGCGTCGAGAACAAGCGGGCCCTCACCCTCCCACGATG